>NZ_QYRR01000001.1:0-468816 GCF_003591215.1 Actinomyces sp. 2119 | reverse complement strand
GAGCGAGGACTTCCCATCGGGTGCTGAGGGCGCGTGGGGCGCGTGTCGGCCAGCGGCGGGTGCCGCAACATGGACCCAGTCGGTGAGGACTCCCAAAACGTGTGGGGCAGACGTGGGAGGAGGGGGCTTGGTCCCCGTGGGACTGCGGCTTCTCCTCCCCGCTGCTCGGGCTGCCCGGTGTCGCGAGGCGCTGGCCGAGGTCGGCCCAGCGCGACGTGCCGACCAGCCCGGGCCCCACTCACCCCGGCCCCGCGCAGCAGGCAGGCTGACGCCAAGCCCCGACCATAGTCCATGCAACTATAGTGTCATGATACCTCGGTATCAGTGTCTCCGAGGTAGTCCTCCGGTCATCAGGACAGTTAGTCCAGCCCACATGAGTGCCTGTGTAGTCGTCGTCGGAGTGACCAGCGCCTGCCTGCCCGAAACCTAACTTGCCCCTAGACCGTTTTCGGTTGCCTTGATATAGTAAGAAGTGACTAAGACGAAGGGGGCTTGACATGACCCACAGCGCCGTAGCTGTCCGACCAGCCGTTGACGTTGAGGGCGAGCTTGCGCTGATTGAGAAAGCTCAGCAGCTTGCTGGGCACTTCCCGGACGCCGAGGCTCTTGACCGTGCCCGTCGTATCCTTGACGGGCACATCACTCCGGCTGAGGCGTATGCCGAGTTGGACGAAAAGTACGCGCGCGGGTGAGCGAGGACGACAAGTATACGTATCCCGGCAGCGGGGGTGTCCTCGTTAACTCGAAGGGGATACGTGATATGGCGCGGCTCGACGCCGCGATGAACGACTACGCCTCGGCCGCGATGGCGGAGTTGCGCATCGAGCCGGTGCCGTCTCAGCCTGGCTACGAGTACCTGCGCTATATCCATACGCGGATGTTCGAGCAGATCGTTCCCGGTATCGCTGGGCGGCTGCGCGACGTAAACGTGCAGGCCGTCGGGACGGGTGTCGTCTACGCTCGTCCCGAGTACATCCAGGACAGTTTGTCACAACTCTTTGACCGGCTCGGCCGTGAGGACTACCTGACCGGGCTGGACGCGGCGACGTTCGCCACCCGACTCGCAGAGTGCTGGGGGGACCTGACAGCCATCCATCCCTACAGGGATGGGAACACGCGCAGTCAGAGTTTCTACATGACTGTTCTCGCAGAGCGGGCTGGTCACCCCGTCAACTGGCGGCGTGTTGACGTGGACACGTTACGCGCGCTGCGCCTGCGAGCCGTCGTCGGCTATTCGCGTCCGCTGGCCGATTACCTCGTGTCGCGGCTGCTGTCCTGCGAGCCGTCGCAGCAGACTCCCTCGCTTGAGAGCCAGATCAGTTCCTTCGCACTTCGTGCGTCGTATCCGCAGGCCGCGACTGAGGCGGTGAGGCAGCCGGGTCGCGCTGCGCAGCAGCGGACCAGCAGCAGCCGCGGGCGTGGTCGTGAGTCAGGACCCCACGGGATCGGCAGGTGACCGTTGTCGGGTACGCGTTCATAGCGACCCTGGTGGCATCCGGAGCCTACGTCAATCAACTGCTCCCTTGCCTGCGCTGAGGCCGTCGCTCGTTGGAGTCGACTTAGCCGCATGAGTTAATTGTGAGTCTGCGGTTCTGCGCGCTGAACGACGGCGAGCGCGCGTCTTCTTCTGCGGTTCGGGGAGACCGATCTTCCATCGTTGGATACGCCCGTGTAAGTACCCGTGAGCAGACCCCCGATTCCCCAGAGGCGGAGCTGCGCGCTGCGGGCGTTGCGCGCGTGTTCGTTGACCGTGGCGAGTCTAGCCGGATCGCTGGCCGGCCGCAGTGGAACCCGTGCTTGGACTACCTACGTGAGGGTGACACGCTCGTGATCCGCGCGCTCGACCGGATTGCCGGCACCGAGCAGGTGGCCATCGAACTGATTCGCGATCTGGGTCGCCGAGGTGTGCGCCTGCGCAGCCTGACCGAGCCCTTCCTCGACGTCGACACCAGTACTCCGATGGGCGAGGCCGTCGTCGGCATCATGGCCGTTTTGGCGCAGCTGCGTGTAGCCACGATCCGTGAGAATACCAGGCGTGGACTCGCCCACGCCCGCGCTCAGGGACGCACGGGTGGCCGGCCGTCGGTGATGACACCCGAGCGCACCGGGGCGGCGGTGCGCATGCGCGCTGACGGGCAGAGCATCGCACACATCGCCAGGGTGCTGGATGTCGCAGCATTATCGGTGTCCAGAGCCCTGGTAAAGGCGGCCCAGTGCGACATGCCGACCAGCCCGGGCCGCGGCTGACCGGGCGCACCGCCGATCTGGTGCCGGGCAGGTGGGCCGGGTGCTGTCGGGTCCGGCGGGGCACGGGGCGTCGGACGTGGTCGGCCGGACTGGTCCCCCCGACACTGGCATCACGGTACTATGACACCATAGCCGCGTGATGTAGTGGTGTCACTGGAGCAGTAGCGCATGGTACTGCGGTGTGGTTAGCTGCTGCTCCTGGCGGCCGCTCCGCATGGCCGATAGGTTTGTCTATGCCGAAGGGGGCTGGGATGGGTGTCGCAGAGCAGGAGCTGAGGGCGCTCAGGCGGGCGCGGGTGAGGAAGGAGCTGGCGGAGCTGGAGTACCACCGGCAGCTGGTCGTGGCGGTGGCGAGGACGTCTCAGCGCCAGGTGGCCGCCGAGCTGGGTCTGTCGCAGCCGAGCGTGTCCTCGGCGCTGAGGGCAGCCCGCCGTGTGCCGGTGCCTAGGGAGGGCCAGCGGAGCGCGAGCCCGTACGAGGTGTGCCAGCGGTACGCGGCGGGGGAGCTGGACCGTGAGGAGGCGGTGGCGCAGCTGGTTGCCTGGCCCTACGTGCCGGCTGGCGAGATGCGCACGAGTCCCGGTGATGATCTCATGGTTGTTCCGGAGGGTACTGTCCAGGACCTCTTCCGGGCTGAGCGGGCTGGTCTGATCGACGTGGGCATGTGTGAGGCGGTGCTCGACGCGCTGTACGGTGATGCCTGAGGTTCCCGCTGAGCTGGCCGCGCGGGCCGGGCTGCTGCGTGAGCTGTCTCGTGAGGGCGGGCCGCTGTCGCCGGACTCTCCAGGAGCCACTGTCCGCAACCCGGAGTGGTTCCGGCAGGTCGGTGGGGAGCTCGTGCCGCGGCCGGGGCGTCGTGAGCTGCACCGGCGTCTGCTGGCGCAGTTCTACCAGGAGCACGGTCGGGGTGACACGGGGCGTCAAGCCGTCGTGCTGGCCGGGCCGCCTGGTGCGGGCAAGGGAGTGGTCCGCAGCCGGGTCCTGGAGGAGGCTGGGCAGCGGTTCACTGTTGTGGATCCTGACGAGTTCAAGGTGCTGCTGGTCCGTGCGGCTGTCGAGGACGGCAGCATCACCGCCATGATGCCGCCTGAGGCGGCGGGTCGTGGGGTGCGGTTGGCGCCGATGGAGCTGGCCGCGCTGGTGCACGAGGAGTCCTCCTACCTCGCGCTCCAGGTGCGAGAGGATGCTCTCGCGCGTGGTGAGAACGTCGTGGTCGATGGCGTGATGGCGAACGAGGTCAAGGCCGTGCGTCTGGCCTCCCAGCTGGCTCGGTCTGGTTACGACATCCAGGTGGTTGACGTCGAGGTTCCCGCTGAGGTGTCCAGGTACCGGATCGTCCAGCGGTGGGTGGAGCAGACCTACAGCAGCGAGCTGGGTGGGCGATGGGTGCCCAGCGAGTTCCGCGAGCTGGTGTTCGACACCCAGGACGGAGCGGGCTCCCGGAGCGACCGGGCGGCGCGCGCCGTGGCTGAGCAGGTGCCCGAGGTATCGCGCTACCGGCGCTTCTTCACCACCGCTGAGGAGGCACGCCAGGCCGTGGCCACGCCCCGGCTGACTGATGACCTACGACGCGACGACAGGGGCAGCCAGCTGCGTGCAGCAGCCCCGTCACCGGCGAGCACGGGGAGCTCGGTGAGGTCAGCGGTCCGGGCGTCGTACCCGCAGGCCGCGACTGAGGCGGTGAGGCAGCCGGGTCGCACTGCGCAGCAGCGGACCAGCAGCCGACCTGGGCGTGGCTACAGCTCAGGACCCCACGGGATCGGCAGGTGAAGTCGGGCAGGCCCCTCTGTCACAGCGGACCAGGGAGGGGTGAGGAGGGATCGGCTTGGGCTGAGGAGACTGGCGGTATTGAGGGGCGCAGGAGGTCAGGACCGCCGCCCAGGTTCAGCGCAGCGGGCTACAGTGGTGAGCGGGTCCCTGGCCCCTTGTGCCCCTTGCGTTCCGGGGAGCCCGGGGGCGGTGGCAGCGGTGTGGGAGCCTGTGCTCAGCTGGTGCTGCCCGGGGCAGGTTCTGTCGGCTGTTCCCGTACGTCGGGGAACAGGCCCTCTGGTGGTGGGACGTAGGGGAGGGGCTCGCCTAGCCTGCAGGTGTTCTCTGTGCCTTCTGTGGCGGTGGCGAACGGGCCGTCGGGGCTC
This sequence comes from Actinomyces sp. 2119, assembly GCF_003591215.1. Classification (NCBI taxonomy): domain Bacteria; kingdom Bacillati; phylum Actinomycetota; class Actinomycetes; order Actinomycetales; family Actinomycetaceae; genus Actinomyces; species Actinomyces sp. 2119. The sequence goes on along the minus strand of NZ_QYRR01000001.1, from coordinate 464,434 downwards.
ATGAGGACGGCCATGTGGTGGTCGGCGTGGTCTCGCCACCATATGCTCATCCCCGTGGCCGCGTCGCGGCGTAGGTGCTCCCAGGCCCGCCACAGTGCTTCCAGGCGGATCACGGCCTCCTCGTGCTGCCACCATCTTCCGGCCCAGCACCGGTGGCGCCCGTCGATGCGTCGGCGGTAGACGTTGCGCAGGTAGTCGCGTACGAACTCGTCGACCGAGCCGAACCACAGCTGTTCGTCAGGCTCGTCAACAGCATCAGCAGGGTCGTTGCTGCTTGGCTGCGCCTCAGCTGTTCCCCAGTCGGTCATGGGTGTGCCTCCGTCTCATGGGCTTGCAGGGTTGCCTCTACTGCTGCCAGCTGTGTGGCTGCCTCGTTGATCGTCCGCTCAGCCTGTGGGTCGTGGGCAGTGATGGATGCCTTGACTGCGGTGGCGTGGGGGCCGGTCATCCACGGGAGGGTGCGTACGAGGGTGGGGCGTGAGCCTGATGACAGGACGAGGGCGCGGCCCTTGGGCAGGGCGGCGAGGTCGGATACGTCGAGGATGCGCTGGCGGTGGAGTTGGTGGGAGACGGTGCGGTGGCCGCGTGCGTGGGAGGTGGAGGAGGACAGCCGGTCGTAGTCGCCGATGACCTTAGACAGGTGCTCCAGGAATGCGTCCTCGTCCACGCCGCCGCCGTAGACCTTGACGTTCGACGCGGACCAGAGCTTGCGCATCCCGGCCTCGCCCCACACCTCGACTCCCTGGGACCAGGACTGCAGGATCGTCATGAGCACGATGCCGCGGCTGCCGTAGTGGCTGTAGAGGTTGGGCAGGTCGCGCCAGCGGCAGACGTTGGCGGCCTCGTCGAGGACCCCGAGCAGGGGGGTGGCCAGGCGTCCGCCGGCAGAGCGTGCGGCCAGCTCCTCGGCCGCCTCGACGACGGCGACGGTCAGTGCGGTGACCAGGGGTCCGGCGCTGCCGCGGCCTTCCTTGGACAGGGAGTAGAGGGTGCCGCCGTCGGCGCGTACGAAGTCCTGCGCACTAAGCTGCCTGCGTGTGTCGGCGGGGCCCTGGGGCGTGACCCAGCGGGCCGCCTGGCGGTTGGTCAGGCAGGAGGCCATCTGCATGGCTGTGCCGAAGATGCCGCCACGCTGCTTGTCCGGGGCGGCGACGACGCCTGCGACCTGGTCGGCGGTGAGGGTGTAGCCGTGGTCGCGCAGGATGTCGATGGCGGTCTCGTCGGTGGGCCTGGTCAGCCAGGTGTAGACCTCGGTGATCGGCCGGTGGTCCAGGGCTGCGGCCAGCAGGAGGCCGGCGAGGAGGTCCTGGCCGGCCGGGTCGAAGTAGGCGTCGGTGCGTGCCCCGGGGTCACGGCTGCCTGCGGCGAAGTGCTCGGCCAGGCGGGCGGCCCGCACCTCGTCGGTGACGTAGGTCAGGGGGTTCCACCACCAGGTGGGCTCCTCCAGGGCGATCTCCTGGGGGTCGAACACCCAGACCGGGCCAGCGGCTGCCCGCACGTCGCGGGTGGCGTCAACGACGTCGCGCTTGTTGGAGGTGACCAGGACGGCTCCCGGCGCCTCCAGGATCGCGGGTATCGCCCGGCTGGTGGTCTTGCCGGTGCGTGGTCCCCAGATGTCGATGTGCATGTCCTCCCACGAGCCCCACAGCTGCTGCCCAGTGGTGACAGTGCGACCGATGAGCACCCCGGGTGCCCCCTCGACACCCAGGCGCCGGGCCTTGGTGTCAGCGCTCCTGCGGCTGAGGTCCTCGATGTCGCGGCCGCGCCCCATCCAGGAGGCGGCGCGGTCGACGCGGGAGCGGCGCCGCCGCAGCCGGTACACCACCACGCCGACCAGCACGCTGAGGCCGAGAAGAAGGACAGCGACTCCGCTGAGCACCCACCAGCCAGCGGCGCCGGGCCATATCAGGTCTCCGCCGAGCAGGCCGAGGACGACGGCGAAGGGGTCGGCAGGGACCTCCACACCTGTACCAGCGAGCCGGTGGCCCAGGTGCATCGCGGCGTAGACGGTGCCGGTGACGAGAGCTGTGACCACGACTGCGACCCAGACCAGGACCGCCTCCCCGGAGAGTCCGCCTGGGTCGCGGCGGCGGTTGGTCGGCCTGCTCATGGGCTGTCCTCCAGCCTGCCCACGCGGGACTGCTCGTGCCAGAGCCTGTTGGTGTCGTTGATTGACAGCTCTGTGTCTGTGAGCTGGACGTTGACGGGGATACCTGGGCGCCCCCCGACCTTGACCAGGAACTTTCCCCGGCCCGGCGGCTCTGCCTCGCGGCCTGTGGAGGGGTCCCAGGCGGGTGGGTCCTGCCAGCCGACCAGCAGCTCCTGCTCGGCCTGGGAGAACGGCACGGCGGCGGTGAGCTGGGGCATCTCGGCCGAGGGCAGCCCTCCGCAGATGACCATGCCTGAGCGCTCCACGAAGCCGCGCGCCTTCATCCGGTCCTCCTGGCTGGCCAGGGCCAGCAGGTCGCTCATCGTGTGGGAGATCATGGCCGTGCCCACACCGCGCTGCCGGTTGAGGCGGGTGAGGGCGTCGACACGGTCCACCATGCCGCGCCCAGCCCGCAGCGCGCGCCACAGCTCGTCGAGGATGACGAAGTAGTGGCGACGCGGCTCCAGGCCCGCGTCCGCCAGGGCGTTGGCGACGTTGACGGCTCCGAAGCCGGCCGACCAGCAGGCCAGCAGCGTGGCTGCCTGGAGGTCCATCTCGGAGTCGTCGATAGCGCTGACGTCGTAGACCACCGCGGCGTCCCTGCGCATCGGGTTGGTGGTTGGGTGGGCGAAGGTCTCTCCGAGACGGCCGCCGCTGGTCAGGCCGATGAGGGAGGCCTCCAGGTCCTCCGTGATCTCCTTGTAGCGGGCGTCGTCACCGCGGTCCAGGGCGACGGCGCGCACCTCTGGCGGGCCGTCCTGGATGACGTGTAGCAGGTCGCCCAGGACGGGCACCCCCTCGTGGTGGACGTCAAGGTACTTCAGCGCCCGGTCGATGATCGTCTCCTCGCGGTCACTTGGTGGGCTCGACCGCAGGATCGTCAGCAGCGCTGAGACCATCGTGTGGCGGCGGCCGTGGGCGTCGGCGAGCACCTGCGCGGCCTCACGCGTGTGACCTGCCTGGCGCAGCCGGGCTGCGGCCTCACCGGCCTCGCCCGGGTCCAGGATGTTGAGGTAGCCCCGGCCCCGGCCCAGGGTGATGACCTGGCCACCGAGCGCCTCGATGAGGTCGACGTAGTCCGGCTTGAGGTCACCCAGCACGAGGGGCATGACGCCGTAGCCGGCCAGGCCGGTGGCCATGCGGCGGATGATCGTGGACTTGCCCAGGCCCGGCTTTCCCAGCACGAAGCAGCTGGGGTTGGAGATGAGCTTGGCGCGCTGGAACCACGAGACAGGGTCGCAGCACAGCGTGGCACCGGTGTGGACGTGGCGACCCAGGGGGACGCCGACCATCGGGGTACCGGTGCCTATTGCGAAGGGCCACAGACCGCACACCTGCACGGTGGTGCCGCGCCACTCCTCAGCTGCCTGCACATAGGTCGAGGGTCCCCTCCCACGTCCCGGCCACCCGCGCATGGGCGGGCGCTGCGGGCGCACCTGGCGCTGCTGGTCCGCCTGCTCCCGCTCCTGCCTGCGGCGCTGACCGCGCGGGGGTCGCCTGCTCACAGGTTGTTCCTCAGCTCGGCGGGGACCCGCACGTGCTTGGGAAGCACCAGTCCCAGGGGCAGGGCGGCGGCGAACGCGGAGTCCTGCGACCCGTACACCGGGCGCAGCCGCAGGCGCGCTGTGGCAGACAGGTTGTCGATCGCCGCCCGTGCGTCGGCCTGCCTGTCCAGGTCGGTGACCGTGGCGGTGACCAGCATGCCGAACTGGGTCAGCCCAGCCCCGGAGGCCTCCTCACTGGCCGTCGCGGCCGCCGCGCGCACCGCCAGGCTGTCACGCGCGGCGGGCTTGCTCGTCGAGGTCATCCGGAACTCCGCTGCTCGCAGGTCCGCCTCCACGATCGCCGCAGCACGCGCGGAGTCGATCGGCCGGTACACCAGCGTGACCCGCTTGCGGTCGATGTCACGGTGCGGGGCCAGCAGCCTGGCCAGGACACCGGACTGGACGTTGCCGCGCGGGGCCTGGGTCATCGACCACGTGCAGGAGAACGCGCTGTCATGGCGGTACCCGTCCCAGGAGGCCTGCGCAGCGGCCGGCCCGACGTCCGTCCACGACAGGTCAGGGACCTGCCCGGCGGCGTGGGCCTCGTCGATCAGCAGCGCCGCGGCCGGGTCGTAGGCCACACGCACCACCTCGCACAGCTCCTGGGCCGTCAGCGGGTGCGCCGCCCCCGCCCCGGTGGCCGCCAGCCCGGCGGTCAGGCCTGGCAGCCGCGCGGCCAGGTCACGGCCCATCTCCTCAGGCTTGCGCCGCCCCCCGGAGCGCTGCGAGGCGGTGAAGGTGACCGTCACGAAGGCCCTCACCGTCGAGGACCCGGCAGGATAGCGGTCCACGACCTCCTCAAGCACGGCACGGGCGAACGCCGGGGCCTGGGGATCGGTGCTCATCGAGACCTCGCGGCGCAGCCGCGTCCCGGTGTCCGGCGCCGTCTCAACGGTCACCGACGCCGCCTCCACGCTGGGCTCGTCACTGAGGTTGGCCAGCCAGTGCCCCCAGTCCGCCACCCACACGTCAATCTGCTCCTGGTCCACAAGCGCCGCGCCGTCGGGCTCGGTGCCGATGACCACCGAGAAGGAACCGGTAGCCGGGGTGTACAGCAGGGCGAACCTGCGCCCGTAGGAGTCGGTGTGCTCACTCAGGCGCGTGGGGGCCGCGATCCCCGGCAGCTGGTAGGTGCCCCACAGCGCCCGGCCCAGCGGGCCGGAGCGGTAGATGCTCAGCCCCCGCGACCTGACCGACCACCAGCTGGTCCTCGCCCCCACCCGGCTCACCAGGTTGCGCCCGTGGGCGTCCCTGGTCAGCACTGCCAGCAGCGCGACACCAAGCAGGACAGCCACCACCGAGGCACGCAGGACGTCGGAGACCATGACCGTGATGACCACCAGGACCAGGCCCGCCAGCAGCAGGCCCGTGCCTACCGACCCCAGCCCCAGGATCCCCGGTGAGGAGGGACGCCGCCAGTTCCCGTAGGTCCGGGCTCCCCCGCTGGTCTCAACGGCTGCCACTGGGACCACCTTCCTCGCCCGTAGCCTGGCCCGTGGCCTGCTCACCCACGGCCCGCACGGCTCCCGCAGCCGCCTGCCCGGCTTTCTTACCCGCCTCTAGCGCAGCACCTGCGGCCACACCGACCGGACCACCGGCAGCACCGCCAGCCGCGGCAGCACCACCGCTACCAGCAGCAGCACCACTACCGGCAGCACCGCCAGCCGCGGCAGCACCACTACCGGCAGCCGCACCAGTACTACCGCCAACCGCAGCGCCACCAGTGCCACCTGTCCCGGCACCGCCGCCAGCCGAGGCCGCAGCAGACCCGGTACCCGGCGTCGTACCTGGCGCCGCGCCAGCAGCACCGCTGGTGCCACCCGTCCCGGCACCAGGGGCACCGGACCGGCCCGACTGGGACGCCTCGGAGGAGCGTGACTGGTCCTGGGCACCTGCCCCTGCTGCCTGCCCGCCACCGTGGCCACCACCAGACGGACCCGCAGCGTGAGCCCCCGACTCCCCGCTGGCACCCGACCTCCCGTCAGCACCCGAGGAAGCAGCACCCGAGGGAGCCGACAAGGAGTGGGAGGGCTGGGAGGACGAGCCGCTGCCGGAGGCCAGCCGCCCCACCGCCGCGGCACCCGTGGGCAGCGCCGCCAGGGCACCTACTGCCGCCCCACCAGCGGCTCCGCCCGCCACGGCACCCACCATCGGAGTGACAAACCGCATCAGCGCCGGCATCGCGAACAGGGCGATCACCATCAGCATCAGACCGGTCAGGACCGACAGGAAACCGCTCCCGTCATCGGAGAACACGTCGGTCCCGGCCAGCTGGAAGGCCGCCGCGTACACCACGGCCGCCGCCGGCTTGTACAGGATAAAAGCCACCAGCCACGCCACGCACTTCCTGAACCAGTTCCGCCCCATCTCAGTATTGGTAAACGACGCCGACAGCGGCAGAATACCCGTGAGAATAACCAGCATCCCGCCGCGCGCCACCATCAGCACCACCTGGAAGGCCGACGCCAGGACCGCCATGAGACCCAGAATAATAATAAGAAGAGGACCCAGGCCGCCGGCCGCTCCGCTGCCCAGGGCCAGCAGCGCCAGCATGTTGTCCCCGAAGCATGTCGACCCCTCCTCGGAAACCGTGCAGTTCACCGAGCTGTCGATGATCCACGTCGAGAACCTGTCGGCCGACCGGACCAGCACGCCGACCAGGGTGACCCCGGAACCGGCAACCACCACCAGGGTGAGCAGGCTCCTCAGCACCTCACGCCCAGGCTCGGCCCTCTGCTCCCACGCCATCCGCGCCCCACCCACGAGCACGGACAGGACCGCTGCCGCACCCGTGTACCACCACAGCGCCGACTGCAGGAACAGGGTGGCCCCTCCAGCCCCCCTGGGCACCGGTGGCATGGCGCCGCTGACCAGCGCGCTCGCGCTGGACATCAGCACGACAGCACTCAGCACCATGCCCACGCGCCCGACCGCCATGACCCCCTCGCCGGCCCGCATACGTGCCGCGATCACGGCTCCTAGCATCAGCAGCGACAGTACCGCGGCCGCGAGGCTGACCCACATGACGTGGTCCAGGACCCTCTCCAGCCAGGGACTGTAAGGAGGGATCTCGTCAGGAGAGATCGCAGGGGTCTGCGAGCCCGATCCTGTCAGGTTCGGGGTCCCGATATTCACCCAGATCGTTCCCACAGACGCCACCGCCCTGCCATAGGCCTCCACTACAGCAGTCGCCAGGTTCTCAATCGCGTCACCAACCGTGCTCTCGGCAAGATTCTTCGCCTTGCAGCTCCATTCTGTGAACCTGCAGTCTTCAGCCACCGGGCTGCTCCCCCCAGATCACGTACCCTGAGGTGTCGGGGATCTCTGCCAGGGTAAGCGGCTCAGCGACCTCGGAGCTCAGTTTCCAGTCCCCGCCTTGCCAAACCAGCTCGTACACGCCAGATACCGTCAAGGTCTGTCCCTCTACGGTAGCCCGGCCTGCGATATCAACCCGAGCTGTGCTGCCCTCATATTCAAGAAGCCTGAACCCCACGATCGATATACGAGTTTCGTCAGAATCCTCACCTGTGCCTGTATCGGAGACCAACTGGTCACGGTAGGGGCCCTCAGCCACTACATAGTTCAGCCACTCCCCGGTGGGGTCCGACCCCTGAGACACGGCGTTGGCGGCTGCGTAGAGAGCGCCCTCGGGTGAGTGCTGGAAGCAGTAACGGAAGCCGGCCGGGTCGGTGGCCCCGGGACCGAACTCTGCGGAGACAGGGTAGGCCGTGGTTCCCTGGTAGTCCCAGTAGTCGACGTCGGGAGCCTGGGACAGACGTGCCTGCTCGGTGACCTCCCCCTCAAGGCCGCACACGCTCGACCCGCCACCTGGGGACTGTGCCGACGCGGGCGCCGACAGCGCCGACGAGGGCGGGCTGGAGGAGGAGGCGGGCGTCGGCGGCTGGGAACGCGTCGTGCTGGTCAGCGCGACCACCACTCCCGCCACGGCGATCAGCGCGACCACCACAGCCGCGGCGATGAATCCCGGTCGTGTGAACGGGCTGCGCTCCTCGGCGCCGGTGGTGTCCGGGGTGCTCATGGTCCTGCTCCTAGGAGACGAGGAAGGCGACCAGGGACGCGCCGGCAGAGATGACGATGACCCCGCCCAGGGCCATGCCGATCCTGCCTACGTGCTCACCGCCCTCGCCGCGTCTGGACTGGATCGCCATGAGTGCGCCAGCGGCGAACAAGCCCAGGACGCACACGGCCAGGGCGACCCAGCGCGCCCAGCCCATGATCGTGGTGAATCCTGACGTCCCAGGAGGCTGGACCGGGTCGGGGTCGGGCACGGCCTGGGGCAGCACCTCCAGGGCGAGGCTGGTGGCCGCTGCTGCTGCGGAGCCGATGGACTCGATGATGTCGATGTCAAGGGGGCTCATGCCCGGTCCTCTCTGTTGGTGGTGTCGTCGCCGCTGAGGGCGGCGAGGTCCTTGACGAGCGCGCGCACGGCGCTCGGGGAGCCTGTGAGGTCAGGGGGCTCGCCCAGCCTCCAGGTCCTGATCCACGGGACCTGCCAGGTCCTGGGGACGCCTCCGCCCACGACGCGGGCCAGGTCCCGCACGGGCCTGGGAGCCCGTCCGGGCTCGTCGGCGACCAGGACGAGGCCCAGCAGCTCGACGTCGGGAACGAGGCCGCAGGCCCACTGGGTGGCTGCCGCCTGTGCCGCCTGGATGCCGCTCACGCTCAGCCTCGCCGTCAGGACCGCCCGCGCAGGGGCCCCAGTAGCGGGAGCGGGCCACCTGTGGCTTGTGGCGCGCCATGACGCAGACAGGGCGGCGATGGTCGACTCCGCCGACCCGCCGTGCGCGCCCACGACCCACAGGCTTGCCTCGTCCCCGACGGCGACGACAGGAAGCCGCTGGTCCTCGGCCGGGGCCGGGACCCCTGCCTGAGGGGCCGCGGGACCGGTCAGTGCCGGTGCCGCAGGCGGTGCCGGCTCAGGGTCGGCCTCCTGGGGCACGGTCTCCTCGGGCGCCAGCCACGGGTTGGCGGCAGTGGCCATGAGGACCTCTCTCCCTGATATTCTACGGTGGTCTTGCCCGGATCGTAATCATCATTGTTAAAGGATGTCAATTCAGGGGATCATGACTGACGGAGTCAACATCGTGCACCTGTGTGCGGACTCATGTAGTGTGGCCAACCATGTACCATCGCTTCGGTGCCACCTATGACCCGCGACGGCCTCGACGACCTCTTTGCCGACCTGCCGCCTGTGCTGTCCGTGCCCGAGGTGGCTACGGTCCTGGGCATGACCAAGGCCGGCGTCTACCGCTGGCTGGCCGACGGCACCATCCCCGGCTACAGGGTCGCCAAGTCCTGGTTCATCGTGCGCGACGAGCTCAAGCAGACCCTGCGCCAGGGCAGGAACACCCCCAATGAGGAGTGATGTGCGCCGCATAGTGGTTGCCGCGGCCGCAGCCGTTGTCCTGACTACCTCGGCCACGGCGTGCGGCAGCCAGCAGCAGCCGCCACCCTCAGCCTCGTCGCCGGGCTCGACGACCGAGGCGGCCAGCCCTCACAGCCTGTCCCCGGCTCCCGCCGACGCGGTACCCGATGACGGCGTCGACCCCGGCAGGCACGAGCCTGCCGCGTGGGACGACGCCTCGCGCACGGCTGTCGTTGACGCGGCAGGTGCCGCGATGCGGGCCTTCGCGCGCCCCGATCTCGACCAGGCGTCCTGGTGGGCAGCCATCGAGCCAATGCTGACCCCTGAGGCCCAGCAGGACTACGCCTACGTCCTTGCGTCCAATATCCCGGTTCGCCAGGTCGTGGGCTCCCCGACACTGGCCGACGACACCAGCGCCTACCTGGCGCTGGTCGAGGTGCCCACCGACGTCGGCACCTACACCCTCACCCTGACCAGGACAGACGCGGCCTCCCCCTGGCTCGTCAGCCGCCTCGACCCGCCTGAGGGGGCACACTGAGCATGCGCCGCACGTCAGGAGCCCTCATCGCTGCTGTCCTGGTCCCAGCGCTTCCTCTTGGTCTCCTCCTTGGCCTCCTGCTCCTGGGCGGATCCGGCGGGACCGAGGCACCGGAGTGCGGGGACGACGGGTCAGCAGCGTCAGGCATCAGCATCGACCCGGATACCGTCCCTGACACGACCATCGCCGACTACAGCCACGACCAGCTCGTCAACGCCGCCTACATCGTCAAGGCCGGCAAGGACCTCAGACTGACAGCCAGGGACCAGGCCATCGGCGTCATGACAGCCATGGGCGAGTCAGGCCTCACTGTCATCGACTACGGTGACGCCGCCGGACCCGACTCACGAGGCCTGTTCCAGCAACGGGACAATGGCGCCTGGGGAACGTACCGGGACCGCATGGACCCCTACACCTCCGCCACGAACTTCTTCAAGGCGATGACGGCCGTGGAAGGCCGTGACACCCTCGAACCCACTATCGTCGCCCACCGCACCCAGCGCAACGCCGACCCGTACCACTACACCAGGTACTGGAGCGCCGCGGTGGCTGTCGTCGAGGCCCTCTCCGGCACCGACACCGGGCTCAGCCCAGACGGTGGCACCAAAGCCTGCTCACCCCAGACAACGGCCCCAGGCCGAGTCAACGCCGACGGCTGGGCGCTTCCCAGCACCGGAGCGCTCACCAGCCCCTACGGGTGGCGCACCCACCCCGTCCGCGGGACCAGCGCCTTCCACTACGGCGTCGATCTCGCCGCAGGATGCGGAGCACCGATCTGGGCGGCAAACGACGGGGTAGTCACCGCCCGAGGCTTTGACTCAGGAGGCAACGGATACATCACCATCGACCACGGCGACGGGCTCCAGACCAGGTACCTGCACATGTACGACAGCGGCATGGTCGTCAGTGTCGGAGACACAGTCAGCGGCGGACAGCAGATCGCCGAAGAAGGCTCAAGCGGCCAGTCCACCGGATGCCACCTTCACCTGGAGGTCCTGGTCAACGGCGAGAACGTCGATCCCGCAGAGTTCATGGCAGGCGTCGGAGTCAACCTCGGACAGCACTGAGGACAGCATTGAAAGGAGGAGCAGTGCCTACCACCCCTACCGGACCCTGGCCCCGGGTCGAGGCGACCCTCAACCCCGACGGCACCTCCCAGGTCGTCATCGGTGGTACGTCCCACACGCTCTCGGCCCCAAGTATTGCCGACGCCCGTAACCAGGTGATCTCGCTGGTCGCCCACCACGCTGCCCAGCTCGGCCGCCCCCTGTACGCGCTCACCAGGGACCCCACCGGCACGTGGCCCATCATCATCAGCCCCAACGGCGACGTCGCGCCCGATCCCGAGAGGCGGCCGTCTGCCGAGACCTCGGCTGGTGACTCCTCCGCGCACGAGGCGGGCCGCTCCTCTCCGGAAGGGCCTGGGCCTGTCGGCGGCCTGTCTCCCGAGGCCCCTGCGCCTGCGGACCGCGACGCCAGGACTGCGCCCGACGAGACCGCCTGGACAGACCAGCCCGTCTCCCAGGACCCTGGCCCCGCCGACATGCCTGCCGAGGCCCGGGCCTGGCAGGCCGCCGACGAGGACACGCCTGCGCCCCTGCCCAACCACGGTGAGACCCGGGAGCGACGCAGCTTCCTCAAGGCTACCGAGATCGAGCAGCCTGCCACCCAGGGCTGGCGCGGCCGGGCCTCGCGCCTAGGCGTGCGCATGAGCCCCAGCCCGGCCGAGCGCTCCGAGCGCTCCGACGTCCACGCCGTCTCCCAGCACTGGCCCGGCCCCAGGACAATCGCCGTGGTCAACGGCAAGGGAGGCGCTGGAAAGACCCCTGCCACCGTGCTGCTCAGCGCCGTGTTCGCCCGTCACGGTGGTGCTGGCGTCATCGCCTGGGACGCCAACCAGACCCGGGGCACGCTGGGCTGGCGCACCGACCAGGGACCCCACGAGGCCACCGTGCTCGACCTGCTTCCCCAGGCTGAGCGCCTCCTCGGCACCGGGGCGCAGTCGGCCGACCTGGCCCACTACGTCCACCACCAGACCGGTGACCGCTACGACGTCCTGCGCTCCCAGCCTCTCCAGCTCGCGGCTGACCAGCGTGTCACGCCACGCGACGTCGACCTCATCTGGAGCGTGGTCGGCAAGTACTACCGGCTCGTGGTCATCGACACCGGCAACGACGAGTCCGACCCTGTGTGGCTGCAGGTCATGGAGCACGCCGACCAGATCGTCGTGCCCACCACCACCCGTGCCGACCACGCAGAGGCCGGGGCGCTGCTGCTCGACGCCCTGCGTGGTCGTGACGACCGCTCCCGTCGCCTCGCGGAGAACGCCGTTGCCGTGGTCACTCAGGCCGACCCCCGTGCCAGCAGGAGCGACATCAACGCAGTCATCAATGGATACAGCGACCTCGCCCGCGAGGTCGTCACCATCCCCCACGACCCCGCCATCGTGGACGGTGTTCTGCGGTGGGACAGCCTGCGCCCCACCACACAGCGCGCCTGGCTACACGCAGCCGCAGCCGTAGCAGGAGGGCTGTGAGCAGTCTCTGGCTGCTGTCAGGACGGAGGCGGCTAGTTGCAATACGGGGCAGAGTTACGTGTACAAGTTCTGCCTTGTAGCTGGTAGGCCTGCATAGGCCCGCAGTGTGGGCCGTAAGAACCTGTTAGAACCAGAGGCACTCTGCACGCGTGTCACGGAATACCGTTCCTCGGGGTGCTGTCGTGTGGTTGTGCTTCACCTGTGTAGACCGGGGTCGTGTCTGTGGGCGGTGGTCCTGTGCGGTGGTCTGTCCGTCCGGGGTGGCTCGCCTGTGGTGGGGCCTGCCTGGGGCTGGGGCTGTGCTGGTGGCGTGCGTACGGCGGCGGTGGGCGGGTGGGGGAAGGAGGCCTCGCGCAGGCTGACGGTGTGGGCGGGGTCGGTCCCGGTGGGTGCCTCGCGTGCGGTCCGGGGCTGGTTGCCCTGGCGGGCCGCTTGGACCACGTGGGACGTGATGTCGGCCAGGACCTCCTCGCGGGTGATGTTGTGGCCCGGCTGGCCCGGCCTGTCCGCCTGGGGCGGCCGGGGCGTGGTGGCGCTGGTGCGGGTGGGGCCTGGCCGGGGTGGCCCCGGCGACGGCTGGCTGGTGGTGGGCTGGCCCGGCTGGTGGGGCTGCCCGGCCCCGGGCCGGGTCGTGGCCGAGGGCGCGGGCTCCTGTGCCCGGGTGGGTGGGTGCCAGGGGGTGTGGCCGGTGGCGATGGTGGAGGCGAGGTGGGTGGGGGTCCACGGCGGCCCCCGGGGGCTGGTGGCGCTCACCTGGGCCTGGGTGCGCGGCTCCAGGTGGGTGCGCCCGTGTCGCAGGTCCTGGGCCAGGGTGGGGGAGTCTGTCAGCACCGCGCGCACCAGCAGGCGCACGTGCGGCCTCCGGTCGGCCGGGACGGCCAGGGCGGCCTGCTCCAGGACTGCCACCATGGGCTTGTTCTGGCCCCCGACGGAGGAGTTGACCGCTCCGTGGCCCAGGGAGGGCCAGCCCCCGGCGGCGGCGGGGTCGCCTGGCCCCGCCAGGAGCTGGTCGGGCTCGTGGAGCACCACCAGCGCCCGGTCGATCCTGGCTGTCTCCGCCAGTGCACGCTCCTCGGAGAACTGGTGCACACGAGTCAGGTCACGCACGACCTTCCTCATGAACTTCTTACGGGCAGGCTTGGTGCTGCTGGGGTTGGGTTGGCGTCCCTGTGCCCTGTAGGTGCGGATGCCCTCCAGCAGCCGCTCAGCGCTGAGCAGGGACAGGGCGCTGAGCTGTCGGTCCAGCTGGCGGGTGAACTCAGGTGCCAGGACCCGGGTGGAGTCGTGGTGGCCGGTGTGGAAGAACACCTCCACCGGCACCGCGGAGTGCCACGCCAGCGGGCTGGCAGGCGCCGCAGCAGCCCCCTCCCACACCAGCACGCCCTGCCCACCAGCCCGCCCTGGGGTGAACATGTCCCCAGCCACCAGGGCGGTGCCCCCGCCCCCGTGGCCGAGCCAGCGGGGCCGACCCCGCCGACGCCCGGCCATCAGGACCCCGTCCTCGGTCCGTGGGGACCACCGGCGCCCTCGTCGCTGTCGTCGCCGGGGCCACCAGCACCGCCTGGCCCGCCGTCCCGGCTGGGGTCAGCGCCTGCGGCGATGCTGGCGGCTGCCTGGGCGGCTGCGGCGGAGAAGTCCTCCCACAGGACGTGCTCCTGGGCCTGGGCCAGAAAAGTAAGGTGCGCGGTGGCGTCCTCAATGCCGACCTGGTCCAGGCTGACCCTCCCGGTGAGGCAGTAGGCCGGGGTCAGCCCGTAGACCTGGTCAGCAGACAGCACCCCCAGGTGCTCGATGGCCCAGTCGTCCACTGGGGTCCCGGTGTCGTCGTCCAGGTCCTCCGACGGCAGGGTCAGGGTGGTGGCGCCCATGCGCTCACGCATCACCGGGTCGGCCATGTCCCCGGCGTTGCCGGAGTCGGGGTAGACGACTCCCAGGGCGGGGGTGACGTTCAGGGCGGGGCCGGAGACCTCCCCCCACAGCTCCATGTCTCCCATCGCGGAGCGGGCCAGGCACCACCACCGCTGGTGGGGGAAGGGCACCTCCGTGCCCTCCAGCCACGCCTGGACCACCGGGGCCCACCGGAAGGGATCAGTGAACCACCACCGGCCCTGCCCGAACCCGTCGAACCCGAACCTCTCCCACAGGTGCAGCACCGAGGCCGGAAGCACGCTCTGGAAGTAGCCCACGTGCTCCTGGGTCACCGGGGCACCCACACCCATGGGCGACCACCCCCGCAGCCTCAGCGCCTCCTCCATACGTGCGTCCACCCACTCCGGAGACGCGTGCAACCACGCCTCGTGCCACTCAGCCTCGCTCATCCGCATAACCCAACCGTAACCCAGACCGCCACGACAACGGAGGCGTTTCACCCGGTTGGCATCCCACTTCCCTGGCTATCGTGCCGCCGTGACAGGTTCCGATGCGACTGCTCTGCCGTAGGCCTCCACCACAGCAGTCGCCAGGTTCTCGATCGCGTCACCGACAACAGCTTTGACACCCTGGTCCAGGTAGCACGCAGGATTAATCATGTCCCATCCGGAGCAGCCGTCGTCTGCCATTTGTCAGGCTTTCCAGACGGTGTATCCGGCTACGTGGGGGAGCTGGGCAAAGCTGACCGGCTCGCTCGGGTCGGTGATGAGGAGCTTCCAGTCCCCTTCCTCCCACACCAGCTCGTAGACCGCGGACAGGTTCACCGTCTGACCGCCCGAGCTCCCGGTCACGGCCATGTCGATCCTGGCGGTCGCCCCGTCGTAGGACATGAGGTTGAAGCCCGCTACCTGCAGGCGGGTCCCAGAGGTGTCACTGGTCCCGCTGGAGTCGCTGGAGGCCGATGCCTGTGCCTGTGAGATGAACTCGTCGCGCTCAGGGGTGTCGGCGATGAAGTAGGTGAGCCAGGACTCGATCTTCTCCTCGTCGGCCTCGGTCGCCTGGACGACGGCGTTGGCGGCTGCGTAGAGCGCCCCCTCGGGGGAGTGCTGGAAGCAGTAGCGGTAGCCGGCGTCGGCGGTGGCCCCCGGCCCGTACTCGGCGGAGACGGGGTAGGCCGTGGTTCCCTGGTAGTCCCAGCTGTCGACGTCGGGGGCCTCGACCAGGTCGGCGGTGCCAAGGACCTCCCCCTCAAGGCCGCACACGCTCTGGGTGCCGTCGTGGTCCGGTCCGGCCGTTGAGGGGGGTGGTATCTCTACTGGGCCGGTAGCCTCGGTGGAGGCTGACTCCCCGGCTACGGCCGTGTCCTGCCTGCCGTCTCTGCTGCTCATGGTGTTGGCCAGCGCGAGGGCGGCGGCCACCACGGCGATCACGACCACGAGCGCGGTGGCGGCGATAAAGCCCGGCCGTGTCAACGGGCTGCGACCCTGTGCCCCGGTGCTGTCTGAGGTGCTCATGGTCCTAACCCTAGGATGACGACGAAGCTAACCAGTAACCTACTAGCAGACTCGACGTGGGACACGGGGACGCAGGCCCCGGGTAGCTGCTGCCTGTGCCGCCTGGAGGCCGCTCAGGCTCAGTTTTGTCGCCAGGACCCTCTGGGCGCGTGGGCCACCGAGGTGCGGTCACGGCGGCCCGACAGGGCAGCCTCGGGCATGGGCGTTGCCCGTGCCGCTGCTGCGACGCCGCGGCCTGCACGGGCCAGGGCGGACGAGTACCCAGGGGGACCCTGCGCAGGCCACCATGCCCAGGCCACTCTGTCCAGGCCACTCTGCCCGCCACGCCCCTGCCTGACACGCGGTCCGATTCGCGGTAGGTTGTCTCCCGTGCGTGCGACCTCGTGGCTCCGAGTGAGCCTGCTGCTTAGTCGCCGCGGCGGGGCCTGACCAGGCCGGCACCCCGACCGCGGCTGGCACCGTGCGCCCGGCCGCGACCGCCACGGTCCGATGACCGGCGTCGTCAGCCCTCAGGACCCCAGGACCACTCCAGGAGATGACTATGCGCACCGCGCGTCCCGCACCTCAGCAGCCTTCCGGCATGCCCTACGTCAAGTACCGCCCCTTTCTCGACACGGTCGCCACCGACCTGCCGGACCGAACCTGGCCCTCCCGGCGTATCACCTCCGCGCCTCGCTGGCTGTCCACCGACCTGCGCGACGGTAACCAGTCCCTCATCGAGCCCATGGGGCCCGAGGCCAAGCGGGCCGTTTTTGACCTGCTGGTCCAGATGGGCTTCAAGGAGATCGAGGTGGGCTTCCCCGCCGCCTCCCAGACCGACTACGACTTCGTGCGCTCCCTGGTGGCCGACGGCGCCATCCCCGACGATGTCACCATCTCCGTGCTCACCCAGTCCCGCGGCGACCTCATCGACCGGACACTGGATGCCTGCGTGGGCATGCCCCGGGCCACTGTCCACCTCTACAACGCGATCTCCCCGCTGTTCCGCGACGTGGTCTTCCGCATGGGGCGCGAGGAGGTCCGTGACCTGGCCGTGGACGGCACCCGCCAGGTCATGGCCCGGGCGGAGAAGGTCCTCGGTGAGGACACTATATTCGGCTACGAGTACTCCCCGGAGATCTTCATGGACGCCGAGCGGGAGTTCGCCCTGGAGGTCTGCGAGGCCGTCATGGGCGTGTGGGAGCCCGCCGAGGACCGCGAGATCATCCTCAACCTGCCCGCCACCGTGGAGCGGGCCACGCCCAACGTCTACGCCGACCAGATCGAGTGGGTCAGCAGGAACCTCAGCCATCGTGAGCACGTGTGCCTGTCCGTCCACAACCACAACGACCGGGGCTCGGGCGTGGCCGCAGCCGAGCTCGGGGTGCTGGCCGGGGCGGACCGGGTGGAAGGCTGCCTGTTTGGCCACGGGGAGCGCACCGGCAACGTCGACCTGGTGACCCTGGCCCTCAACCTGTTCAGTCAGGGCGTGGACCCTATGCTCGACCTCTCACGCATCGACGAGGTCCGTCGCACCGTGGAGAAGGCGACGCAGATGAACGTGCCGCCGCGCACTCCCTACGTCGGCGAGCTGGTCTACACCTCCTTCTCCGGCTCTCACCAGGACGCCATCAAGAAGGGCTTCGCCGCCAGGGCTGCCCAGGTCCAGGCCAGGGTTGAGGAGGGCATGGGCCAGGACGAGGCCGAGGTGGCTGTGCCCTGGCAGATGCCCTACCTACCGATCGACCCCCACGACGTAGGCCGCTCCTACGAGGCGGTGGTGCGGGTCAACTCCCAGTCCGGCAAGGGCGGGGTGGCCTACCTGCTGGGGGCGACCCAGAGGCTGGACCTGCCCCGCCGTCTCCAGATCGAGTTCTCCCGTATCGTCCAGCGCCACACGGATACCTACGGCGGGGAGGTCGACGCCACCAGCCTGTGGCGGATCTTCGCTGACGAGTACCTGCCCGCCGCGGCCGTGCCCAACCGGGACGGCCTGGAGGATCTAGAGCCCTGGGGACGCTACGCCCTGGACGGTGCCACCCTGACCTCCGCCGGGGAGGGGGAGCGCTCGGTGCTCACTGTCACGGTCACCGACAACGGCCAGCGCAGGCTGCTGTCGGCCGAGGGCAACGGCCCCCTGGACGCGTTCGTGGCGGCCCTGGAGAGCACGGGCATCCAGGTGCGTATCCTCGACTACGTTGAGCACGCCCTGTCAGGAGGCCGCGACGCCCAGGCAGCCTCCTACGTGGAGTGCGAGGTGGAGGGCCAGGTCCTGTGGGGGGTGGGGATCGACCCCTCCATCACGACCTCTTCCTTCAAGGCCGTTATCTCCGCCCTCAATCGGGCGCTGCGCTGAGCTGTGCCCCGGGCCCAAGGCGCTGCTGCGGGACCCGGAGCCGGGACGCGTGGCGGTGCGCCGCGCCGTGGCACACTAGGGCGGTGACACGCAGGCTCTACCGGGACGAGGCCGTGGTGCTGCGCACCCACAGGCTGGGGGAGGCCGACCGCATCGTCGTCCTGCTCACCCGCCACCACGGGCAGGTCCGCGCCGTGGCCAAGGGGGTGCGTCGCTCCTCCTCGCGCTTCGGGGCACGTCTGGAACCCTTCTCTATGGTTGACGTCCAGCTCCACGCCGGGCGCAGCCTCGACGTCGTCACCCAGGTGGAGACCATCGACCCCTTCAGCCGTGCCATCGCCGCTGACTACATGATGTTCACCTGCGCCACCACCATGGTGGAGGCTGCTGAGCGTCTCAGCACTGACGACGGCGACCTGGGGACGGAGGCCAGCCCCCAGCAGTACCTGCTGCTGGCTGGCGCCCTGGCGGCCATGTCCCGGCGCAGGCACGCCCCCGGCCTGGTCCTGGACTCCTACCTGCTGCGCTGCCTGGCCCTGGGGGGCTGGGCACCGTCCTGCTACGACTGCGCCGTGTGCGCGGCGCCCGGCCCCCACCGGTTCTTCCACGTCCAGACAGGGGGCGCCGTGTGCGAGTCCTGCCGCAGCGCGGGAGCAGTGGAGGTCGAGCCGGGTACGATGGTGCTGCTAGGTGCGCTGCTGTCGGGGGACTGGCCGGTCGCGGACGCCTCGGCACCCAGGCAGCGCTCACAGGCCTCCGGCCTGGTCTCGGCCTATACCACGTGGCACCTGGAACGTCGCCTGCGCTCCCTGGCGCTGGTAGAAAGGGGATGACTGTGGCACCTGGGCACACCGCTGAGGCGGGGACAGGCCACGCAGGGGCCGGAGGTACAGAGACCGAGCCGGGCAGCGGCGTCGGCCCTGAGGACGGTGCCGTGGCCCAGTCGGGTCTTGACCGGCTCAAGGCCGCCGCGTCGCGCGGCGAGCCGCTGCTGAAGTCAGACATCATGCAGGCGGCCCCGCTGCACCGCCCCGGTCTGGAGCCCCCTTCTCTGGCTCCTGACAGGCTGCCCGGGCACGTGGCGATCGTCATGGACGGCAACGGGCGCTGGGCCAACGCCCGTGACCTGCCTCGCATTGAGGGCCACAAGGTGGGGGAGGCCAACCTCCTGGAGGTTGTCGCCGGCGCCGTCGAGCTGGGGATCAACGAGCTCAGCGCCTACGCCTTCTCCACCGAGAACTGGAGGCGCTCCCCGGCCGAGGTGCGCTTCCTTATGGGGTTCGCCCGTACCGTGCTGCGTGGCCAGCGCGACCTGCTCAACTCCTGGGGAGTGCGCGTGCGCTGGGTGGGGCGGGCCCCACGCCTGTGGAAGTCGGTGCTCTCCGAGCTGCGGGCCGCTGAGCGGCTGACCGCAGGCAACACGACACTGACCCTCAACCTGTGCATCAACTACGGAGGACGTGCCGAGATCGCCGACGCGGCCCGCGCCATCAGCCAGGAGGTGGCGGCAGGCCGCCTCAAGGCCTCGGCGATCACTGAGAGGACGATTCAGCGTCACCTGTACGCCCCCACCATGCGGGACGTGGACCTGTTCATCCGCACCAGCGGGGAGCAGCGGACCTCTAACTTCCTCATGTGGTCCTCGGCCTACGCGGAGCTGTACTTCACGGACCTGGCCTGGCCGGACTTCGACCGGCGCGAGCTGTGGCGGGCCTGCGAGTCCTACGGCAGCCGTGAACGGCGTTATGGCGGTGCCGTTGACAAGGTAGGGGACAAGCTGGAGGAGACGGCAGCGCCAGTTGAGGAAGCAGAGGCTGACGTCTAGGCCTCCTCCCGGGCCTTGCCCTCGTCACCGTCTGCGGAGCAGTCCGCGCACAGGCCGAAGAACTCCGCAGTGTGCTCCATGGCGGTGAAGCCATGCTGGGCTGGGACCCGCCTGATCCAGGTCTCCAGCTCGCCACCGGCCACCTCTACGGTGAAGCCGCATCGTCGGCACACGATGTGGTGGTGGTGCTCGACCCTCTCGCAGGCGCGGTAGAGCACCTCACCCTCGGTGCCGCGCAGCTGGTCCACCTGGCCGGAGTCAGCCAGGGCCTGAAGGTTGCGGTAGACGGTCGCCAGCCCCACCTTGGTGCCCTCAGCCTCCAGGGCGGAGTGGATCTGCTGGGCGGAGCGGAACTCGCTGGTGCGCTTCAGGATGTCAGCCACCGCTGCGCGCTGGCGGGTGGCACGTGGACGAGGAGCGCTCTTCTGGCTCATCGCAGGACCTCCTGACGACGTCGGGCCCTGTGCGCCCGGTGGGCGAAGCGTACCGCTCCGCTCAGGACCGCGACTGTCCCGTAGGCCCCCACGAGGAGGATGACGATGACGGCACCGGGGGACAGGGGGAGGACGTAGGTGATGGTCAGCCCGGTGACGCAGGCTGCCACTCCCAGCGCCATCGCCAGGTGCATTGTGCGGGTGAAGGAGGTGCAGACCAGCTGGGCGACAGCGACGGGCACGATCATGACGGCAGAGACCATAAGGGCGCCGACGACCCGCATGGACACCGACACCGTCAGGGCGGCGACCACGGCGATGATGATGCTGAGCGTGCCGGTGGGCAGCCCGCACGCCCTGGCCAGCTCCTCGTCGTGGCACAGGGCGAACAGCGGGCCGCGCAGCCCCAGGCCCACGAGCAGGACGCCGAGAGCCAGCACGATGGTGAACCAGGTGTCCGTCACCGAGACCGTGGAGATGGAGCCGAACAGGTAGGAGCTGAGGTTGGTCGTGGTCCCCCCGGCGAGTGCGATGAGGACGACGCCGCCAGCGATGCCACCGTAGAAGAGGATGGCTAGAGCGACGTCCCCCCGGGTGCGGCCTCGTGCCCGTATGACCTCGATGAGGACGGCTCCCAGCACGCTGGCCAGGATAGCCCCGGGCACGGCCAGGGTGTCGTGGGGGGAGACGTTGGCTGCGGCACCGGCCAGCCAGCCCAGAGCGATCCCTGTCAGGGCGATGTGGCCGATGCCGTCACCCAGGAGGGCTAGGCCCCGCTGGACCAGGTAGGTTCCCACCACCGGCGCGGCCAGGCCCACCAGCACCGCGACGACAAGCGCCCTCTGCATGAGCGGGCTGGCCAGCATCTGGCTCAGTGTCTGGAGCGGTGTGTGGGGCAGTGAGGACAGAAGGTCCGCGGAGAGCCCTGGGGAGGTCACCGAGGTCGTCATGGTCGCTCCTGCGGGTCGCTGCCGGGCACGACCCGGCCGTCGGACAGGAGCACCCTGCGCCCGATGATGTCAGTGAGCTCGCCCGTCTCGTGCAGGACGGTGACCAGGGTCAGGCCACCTTGGTGCAAGGTGGCGAGGGTGCTCGCCAGGGACTCGCGGCTGGCCCGGTCGATTCCGGCCAGGGGCTCGTCGAGGACGAGCAGGTCGGGATCGCGGACCAGGGCGCGGGCGATAAGGACTCGCTGGGCCTGGCCTCCGGAGAGGACGTGGACGGGGTCCCTGGCTCGGTCGGCCAGGCCGACGACCTCCAGGGCGTCCATGGCACGCTGCCGGGCGCGTCTGCCCCGGTCGCGCCAAGGGTGGCGTGGTCCCAGCAGGCCCGAGCCCACTACCTCCAGCGCGGTGGCGGGAACCCCGGCAGAGGTCGTGACCCGCTGGGGGACGTAGCCTACGCGGTCCCACGGCACCCGGCTGCGCCGGGAGACGTCGGCCCCCATGAGCTGCACGGTCCCGCTGGCCGCGGGTACCAGGCCCAGGACCGTCCTGACCAGGGTCGACTTGCCCGAGCCGTTGGAGCCCAGCAGGGCCACCGACTCCCCGGGAGAGACGGTGAGACTGACGTCGTCCAGGACGACAGCCGAGCCCAGCACCACGCTAACCCGGCTCACGCGCACCGGGTCCGGCGACGCGTCTAGCGGGGAAGAGTGCGCGTGTCGTCGGTGTGCTGACGCTCGGGCTGCCTGACCGGCGCTGGCGCCAGCATTGTCGGCGGTCCTGGCGCTGGTCCCCTTGTCCTCACCGGTCCTGGTCGGCATGGCGGCTCTCATGCTGGTACCACGCACTTACTGACAGGACAGTCCGGAGCGCAGCGCCTCCAGGTTAGTGCTCATGACGTCAACATAGTCGCCGTCGGCGGGTGCGGACTCGACAGGGCTGAGGACGGCGGTCGTGGTACCGGTCTCGCTGGCCAGCGCCTCGGCTGTCCTGGTGGAGACCAGCTCCTCGGTGAAGATGGTCGTGGTCCCGGTCTCCTCGACGACCTCCTTGATCTCCGCCAGCTCGGCGGGGCTGGGCTCGGCCTCGGGGTCCAGCCCGGACACGGAGGCCTGGGTGAGGTCGTAGCGGTCAGCCAGGTAGCCGAAGGCGGCGTGGGAGGTGACGAAGGTGGTGCGCTCACACTGGTCGAGTCCCTCGGTGTAGCTGGTGTCCAGGTCTGTCAGCGTGATCGTGAGGGTCTCCAGGTTGTCCTCGTAGTCGCCCGCGTGGTCCGGGTCCGCGGTTGCCAGCGCCTCCTGGACGGCTCCTGCGGTAGCAACCATGCGCTGCGGGTCGAGCCAGAAGTGAGGGTCGGTCTCCCCGTCCTCACCAGTGGCGTGGTCGTGCTCGTCGGCGTCGTGCTCGTCGGCGTCGTGGCCGTCGGCCTCCTCGGCCTCGTGGTCGTGCCCGGCTCCCTCGTGGTGGACCAGGTTCGCAGCTTCGCCCAGGTCCAGGACGGTCGGCCCGGAGACCTGGGAGACAGCCTCGTCCAGTGAGGGCTGGAAGCCTGGGACGTAGGCGATGACGTCAGCGGCCTCCAGGGCGGTGACGTCCTTGGGGGAAAGCTCGTAGTCGTGCGGCTCGACACTGGTGGGAGTCACCGACGTGACCGTCACGTGCTCCCCGCCCACTGCTGTCGCCAGGTAGGCGATAGGGTAAAAGGAGGTAGACACGGCCAGGGTGGCGTCGGTGTCCGAGCTGCCTGCGGCAGTCTGGGAGGCGCTGGTGTCCTCGCCGCTGAGGGCGGAGCAGGACGACAGGCCTGCGGCCAGGACGAGCGCGGCGGTGCCCGCACCTAGGCGGTGGGCGGCAGGGCGTGAGCGGCGTGCTGCCGACAGGTGTCTGTCCTGGATACTGGCGGGTGCGTGCGCGTCGTCGCGCAGGGTACGTGAGGCCGGGGAGGCAGGCTCGGTCTGAGACTTCATGGGAATCATTTTCATCATGTGCCGTGGACGCGTCAAACCAGGCAGCCGGTCAGTGAACCAGGCAGTGAACCAGGCAGTGACCAGGTAGTCGGTCAGTGGGACCGGGACCTCTAGACTGTCCCCACTCGCCCCCGCCAACCAGGTGGGACCACGACAGATGACAACTCCCTAGGAGAGTACCGGTGGCACAGACCCCCTCACGGCTTGACGCCGTCATCAACCTCGCCAAGCGTCGCGGCTTCGTCTTCCCCTGCGGCGAGATCTACGGCGGTACCCGCTCTGCCTGGGACTATGGGCCGCTGGGCGTGGAGCTCAAGGAGAACATCAAGCGCCAGTGGTGGCAGTACATGGTCCGATCCCGCGACGACGTCGTGGGCCTGGACTCCTCTGTCATCCTGCCGCGTGAGGTGTGGGTCGCCTCCGGCCACGTCCAGGCCTTCACCGACCCGCTTATCGAGTGCACCAGCTGTCACAAGCGCCTGCGCCAGGACGAGCTCCAGGAGGCCTACGCCTCCAGGCACGGCGTAGAGGACGCCGCCGACGTCGCGCTGGACCAGCTGGTCTGCCCCAACTGCGGGACACGGGGCCGATTCACTGAGCCCAAGGCCTTCTCCGGCCTGCTTAAGACCTACCTGGGACCCGTGGACGACGAGTCAGGCCTGCACTACCTGCGCCCGGAGACGGCCCAGGGCATCTTTGTCAACTTCACCAACGTCATGGGGGCGGCGCGCAGGAAGCCTCCTTTCGGCATCGCCCAGGTCGGCAAGTCCTTCCGCAACGAGATCACCCCCGGCAACTTCATCTTCCGCACGCGTGAGTTCGAGCAGATGGAGATGGAGTTCTTCTGCGAGCCGGGAACCGACGAGGAGTGGCACCAGTACTGGATCGACCACCGCAAGGCCTGGTACGTGGACCTGGGGATCGACCCGGACAACATCCGCCTCTACGAGCACCCTCAGGAGAAGCTGTCCCACTACTCCAAGCGCACCGTGGACCTGGAGTACCGCTTCGGCTTCGCCGGGAGCGAGTGGGGTGAGCTGGAGGGCGTGGCCAACCGTACCGACTTCGACCTGTCCACCCACGCCGAGCACTCCGGTAAGGACCTGTCCTACTACGACCAGACCCGGGGGGAGCGCTGGACCCCCTACGTCATTGAGCCCGCCGCTGGGCTGACCCGCTCCCTCATGGCCTTCCTGGTCGAGGCCTACACCGAGGACGAGGCCCCCAACACCAAGGGAGGTGTGGACAGGCGGGTCGTGCTGCGGCTCGACCCCCGTATCGCACCGGTCAAGGCAGCTGTGCTGCCGCTGTCGCGCAAGGAGGAGCTGACCGGGCCCGCGCGCGAGCTGGCCGCGCGCCTGCGTCGCTCCTGGAACGTCGAGTACGACGAGGCCGGGGCGGTCGGCCGCCGCTACCGCCGCCAGGACGAGGTGGGCACGCCTTTCTGCCTCACCTATGATTTCGACTCTCCCCAGGACGGTGCTGTCACCGTGCGGCAGCGCGACACCATGGCCCAGGAGCGCGTTGCGGTGGAAGGTGTTGAGCGCTACCTCGCCGAGCGGCTCGTGGGCTGCTAGGCCGGCCGGGCCTGGCCAGCTGGCCGTGGCCCAGTGAGACCTGTCGATCCGTCCTCATCACCGCTGTGAGACTACGGGGTACGCCGTCAGAGTACGGGGCGGTCGTATGAGGCACCCCGCACTCGCACGGTGGATGGTGCCCGTGTGCATGATGGGCCAGTGAGTACCGAGACCCCCTCCCACGCCCCCGGCAGCCCGGACCCTGGCCACCACGTCGGCACGAGCCCGCTCCCAGACCGCCCGGGAGAGGAGGGACACGCCCACGCACACACGGCGGTCCCGGCCCTGAGCGGCTCTGAGGCCAGGACGGTGCGTGCCATCCTGAGCGCACTTGTGGTCCCGCTGGTCGTGGCGACCCTTGTCGGGCTGGTGGTGCTGTGGCCAGGTGACAGCTCCCTGGTCGGTTCCCAACCCTTTGCGGTGGAGGGGAGCTCGATGGAGACGGCCACCGTCACCTCCCTGGACGTCGAGGACTGCCAGGACGCCGCGGAGGCCCTGGAGGGGGTCAGCGACGGCTCCTTCCTGGACAACGCCGTCTGCGCGGAGATCACCTCCGGCGACGGTGAGGGGCTGACGATGCCGGTCCACATTCCTGCCGAGTCCCTCGGCGTGGCGGATGTCGGCGACGAGCTCCAGGTCATGTACGCACCTGAGGCGGTGTCCATGGGGACGCCCTACGTATTCGTGGACTACGGGCGCGGGGTCCCGGTGGCGGCCCTGGCCGTCGTCTACCTGGTGCTGGTGGTAGCGGTGGCGGGACGCAAGGGCGCGTTGAGCGTCCTGGGCCTGGTTGTCGCCACGGTGGTGCTCGTCTTCTTTATGATCCCCGCCCTCCTGGCGGGGTCCTCCCCCCTGGCCGTCACGCTGGTGGGTTCCATGGCGATGATGCTCGCCGCGGTGTACGTGGCCCACGGGGTGAGCGTGCGCACCACGACGGCTCTGCTAGGCACCGTGGCGGGAGTCCTCCTGACAGTGCTGCTGTCCCTGTGGGGGACCCGGGCGGCCAACCTCACCGGGAGCGTGGACGAGACGGCCGCCGTGCTGACCTCCCTGGTGGAGGGCGTCAACCTGCAGGCGCTGCTGACCTGCGGCATGGTCGTGGCGGCCCTGGGAGTCCTCAACGACGTCACCATCACCCAGGCCTCGGCAGTCTGGGAGCTTCACGCCGCCAACCCGTCCCTGTCCCGGACCCGCCTGTTCACGGGTGGGATGAGCATCGGTAGGGACCACATCGCCTCGACGGTCTATACCCTGGCCTTCGCCTACGCCGGCACCGCCCTGCCTCTCATCCTGACCGCCGCGCTCATCGACCGGTCCGTCGCGAGCACCGTCCTGTCCGGGGAGATCGCCGAGGAGGTGGTACGCACCCTGGTGTCCTCCATCGGTCTGGTCCTGGCCATCCCGGCGACCACGGCGATCGCCGCCTTCCTGTGCCGTACCACCCCGGTGCCTCAGTCTTCCTCAAGCTCTTCCTCAAGCTCTTCCTCAGGCTCTTCCCAGGGCTCGGTCTGAGGTTCTTCCTGACCTCCTGTCCGGTCCGCCAGGTCCTCGGGGAGCAGCTGCTGTCTCAGCCGCCGGAGGCGTCGGACTCGGCCTCGGCGAGCATGCGTTGCTGGGCCTTGTCCAGGGTGGGGGAGTCCAGCCACCCCTGGGGCAGGTGCGGGGTCCTGGGACTGCCTGCCCGGCCCCGGGGGCCTTCCGCAGCGGCACCGGGGTAGGGGACCGAGGCCGGAAGGCGGGAGCGCATGTCCTCCAGCGCCGAGTCGAGCCCTTCCAGGCTGCGCACCTGGGTGAGACTGGCGCGGGCTGCCCCGCCCACAGGGTAGCCCCGGAGGTACCAGCCCAGGTGCTTGCGCAGGTCGCGCACTCCGCGGTCCTCGCCCATCTCCTGGGCGAGCAGGCGGGCATGCTGGCGAATGACTGCCACGACCTCGTCCAGGTCGGGGCGGGCCCGTTCCTGGAGACCGTGCATAGCTGCCACGATATCGGCCAGGAGCCAGGGACGCCCCTGGCACCCTCGCCCCACGACGACGCCGTCGCATCCCGTCTGATCCATCATGCGCAGGGCGTCGTCCCCGCTCCAGACGTCACCGTTGCCCAGGACAGGCAGGGTGGTGCTGTCCTTGAGCCGGGCGACCTGCTCCCAGCGCGCCTGCCCGGAGTAGTGCTGGCGAGCGGTGCGGGCGTGCAGGGCGATTGCGGCTACGCCTGCCTTACGCGCCAAGCGGGCTGCGTCCAGGAACGTCTCGTGGGAGTCGTCGATCCCCAGGCGCATCTTGATCGTCACCGGCACCTCCTGCGGCCGCCGCGACGCCGCCACGGCTGTCTCGCAGGAGCGCACCGCCTCGGTGAGGATCGCTGCCAGGAGGTCGCGCTTCCACGGCAGGGCCGCCCCTCCGCCCTTGCGTGTCACCTTCGGCACCGGGCAGCCGAAGTTCAGGTCGATGTGGTCAGCCAGGTCCTCCTCGACCAGGATGCGCACCGCGGCTGCGACCGTCGTCGGGTCGACGCCGTAGAGCTGGACGGAACGGACCCGCTCGGCAGGGTCGGTGCGTACCATCGCCAGTGTCCGCTCACTGCGCTCCACCAGCGCCCGTGAGGTCACCATCTCGGTGACGTAGAGGCCTGCGGGTGCGCTCAGCCCGCTGCCGCCAGGGAGGGGTCCCGGGCTGAGCGGCCTCAGGCTGGCTGGCAGGGCGCTCTCCGCCCGCTGGCGGCACAGCCTGCGGAAGGAGGCGTTGGTAACTCCTGCCATCGGTGCCAGTTCCACCGGCGTAGTCACAGTCAACGGCCCGATGACCAGGGGAGCAACCCTACGGGGAGACCCCGGTGGCGCAGCGCAGCGTTCAGCCTCAGCATGCTCGACAACACTCATACCACCATGCTGGCACAAGGCTGGTGCACAGTTGGTGCACGGTCGAGGCACGGCTGGGGCGCGATCGGTACAAGGCAGATATGGCAGGTGCGGGTACCTGGTGCGCTAATATCACCGTGTGTCTGAGACTCCCGAGCCCCGGGGGGACATGTCCCAGGGGGATACGGACCCCGAGCGGCCCCGGCAGCGTGGCCCCGTCCCCCGGTCCCAGGAGACCGTAGGGCTGCTCAGGGACCGCACGGTCCTGGTCACCGGGGTCCTGCGTCCCTCCTCGATCGCGACGGCGGTCGCGGCGGTGGCGGCCGACCAGGGGGCACGGGTCCTTCTCACCGGGGTGCCGCGCACCATAGGGGCCACGCAGGCTCTCGCCCGGAGGCTGGGGCTGCACGACCCCGTGCTGCCTCTGGACGTGGCCACGGCAGGCTCTGTGACGCGGCTGGCCTCCCTGCTGGGGGAGCTGGGAGTGAGTCATCTGGACGGCCTGGTCCACTGCCTCGCCCATGCTGACGCCTCCCTGCTGGGCTCCCTCCTGGCGCGGGGAGCGGGAGACGACTCCGCCTCCGGGGCCGAGGGTCCGGGGCAGCCAGCCGGGGCGGAGGCACTGGGGCAGGCCTCGGCAGCGCCAGGCACCGGCCTGCCAGGACGGCGGGCGGCCGCGCTGGAGGCTGCGTTCACGGTCACCACTGCCTCTTTGCCCGCGCTGGTGGGGGCTCTCGGCCCGCTGCTGGGCACGGGCAGCGCCGTTGTCGCCCTGACCTTCGACTCGGGACGGGTCCATCCGGGCTACGGCTGGATGGGACCGCTCAAGGCGGCGCTGGAGGCCAGCGTGCGTACCCTGGCCGTCGAGCTCGGAGGCGCTGGTGTGCGTGTCAACGCCCTGAGCGCCGGCCCCCTGCGCACCCCGGCGGCCTCGGCCGTGCCCAGTTTTGAGGGGATCGCCTCCCGCTGGACGCAGAGGGCCCCGCTGGGCTGGGACCCTGACGACGCCGACCCGGTGGCTCGCACAGCCGTTGCTCTCCTGTCCGGGTGGCTGCCCGCCACCACCGGCCAGGTCGTCTACGCGGACGGGGGGGTGTGGCTCGCGGGAGCCTAGACCCTACGGACGGCGAGAGGTGGGCGAGGACGACGTGGTCAGGCGCGACCTGGCGTGATCAGGCCTGTACCTGCCCCGGTGGCAGGCAAGGTGTCCTAGGGTAGGTGTGTGACCACAGACCTTGTACGACGGCTCGTGCTTGTACGCCACTCTAAGGCGTCTCATGACGCCGACAGTGACCTGGAACGACCCCTGACGCCCAAGGGAGTAACCCTGGCGGAGCAGCTTGCCCGCCAGCTGCGGCAGCGCCTGGATCATACCGATCTGCTCCTGGTGTCCCCTGCGGCGCGTGCCCGACAGACGGCACAGCCGCTGCGCCAGCGTCTGGACCCCGCCGAGGTCCAGGTCCACGAGGAGATCTACAGCCACGGGGTCAGTGGCGTCCTCGACCTGGTTGCCGCTGGCGCCCGCAGCGCCCGTAGCGTGGTCGTTGTGGGGCACGAGCCCACCGTCTCCGCCTTGGCGCACACCCTTCACGACACTGACGACGACCTGGGCACCCAGGTGTCCTTCGGGGTTCCCACGGCGACGGCTGTCCTCATTGAGGTTGCCTCCCGGTGGGAGGACCTGGCTCCCGGCGGGGGACATATCAGCGAGATCCTCACCGCCCGCCGACACTGACCCGCCGATACCACCGATACCGGCAGGCCTGGCTGTCAGCGGCGGGCGCCTGCCCCGGGGAGAAGCTCCAGGACCGCGCGCAGGTCGCGGACGTGGACCGCGGCCTGGGCCTGCTGGGCCACGACAGGCTTGGCGCAGAAGGCCACGCCCAGCCCTGCCGCAGCAAGCATCTCCAGGTCGTTGGCTCCGTCGCCGACCGCGACCGTGCGCTCCATCGCCACGCCGTCAGCCTCGGCCCACGCGCGCAGGCAGCGTGCCTTCTCCTGCGGGTCGATGACGCGGCCGCGTAGGCGGCCCGTGAGCACCCCGCCGTTGGCCTCAAGGCCGTTTGCCGCCACGTGGTCGATCCTCAGGCGATCAGCCAGCGGTGCAGCCACCTCCGCGAAGCCTCCGGACACGACGCCCACCCGGCACCCCAGGGCGTGGAGCCGGGTGACGAGCTCCTCGGCGCCCGTGGTCAGGGTGACCTCCGCCAGCACCTTGTCAACTGTCCTCAGTGGTAGTCCAGCCAGGGTGGTGACGCGCTCCCGCAGCGACTCAGTGAAGTCGAGCTCGCCCCTCATCGCCCGGGCCGTGATCTCGGCGACGTGCTGCTGGGTGCCGGCGTGGGCGGCCAGCAGGTCGATGACCTCCTGCTCGATAAGCGTGGAGTCAACGTCCATGACCAGCAGGCCCGGGCCGTGGTCAGCAAGGGGTCCGTCGGCAGGGGAACCCGTCGTGCGTGGGGTGCTGCTCATGGGCACCCATGCTAGTGCCAGGGCGCCGGGCGGTACCGGACACTGCCAGCCAGTACCGCCCGCCGGGGCGGGCGGTACCTCCCGGTCAGCGTGTGGTGTCAGCGGCTGACGGTCTGCCCCTTGGCCACCACGGTGATCCCGGACTCGGTGACGGTGAAGCCGCGCTCGCGGTCGTGCTCGGGGTCGATGCCCACCATGGCTCCCTCCTCGACGTGGACGTGCTTGTCCAGGATGGCGCGGTTGACTACCGTGTTGCGTCCCACCTCAGCGCCGTCCATGAGGACCGACTCGCGTACCGAGGACCAGGAGTTGACCCGGACCCCGGGGGACAGGACTGAGGAGATGACCTCTCCACCGGAGACGATGACGCCGGGGGAGACGATGGAGTCCACGGCGTGGCCCAGGCGCTCATGGTGGCCGTAGACGAACTTGGCCGGGGGCATGGCGGCCTGGTAGCCGGCGAACAGGGGCCAGCGGTCGTTGTAGAGGTTGAACACCGGGGTCACGGAGATGAGGTCCTGGTGGGCGTCGTAGAAGGCGTCGACGGTGCCTACGTCGCGCCAGTAGTCACGGTCCCGCTCCGAGGACCCCGGGACGTCGTTGTCCTTGAAGTCGTAGACGCCCGCGGCACCCTGGTTCACGAACCAGGGGACGATGTTGCCGCCCATGTCGTGCTTGGAGTCCTCGTTATCGGCGTCGACCGTGACGGCCTCCGACAGGGCGTCGGCAGTCATGATGTAGTTGCCCATCGAGGCCAGGACCTCGTCGGGGGAATCGGGCAGGCCCGGGGTCTGCGACGGCTTCTCCACAAAGGCCTGGATCTTGTGGCGGTCACCCGGGTCGGTCTCGATGACGCCGAACTGGTCAGCCAGGGAGCGAGGCTGGCGGATGCCCGCCACCGTGCAGGGAAGCCCGGAGGCGATGTGGTGGTCCAGCATCTGGGAGAAGTCCATGCGGTAGATGTTGTCCGCGCCGGTGATGACCACGTAGTCCGGGCGCTCGTCGTCCAGCAGGTTGAGGGACTGGAAGATCGCGTCCGCCGAGCCCAGGAACCAGTGCTTGCCCATGCGCTGCTGGGCGGGGACGGGGGCGATGTAGTTGCCCAGCATGTCCGAGATGCGCCAGGTCATCGAGATGTGGCGGTCCAGGGAGTGGGACTTGTACTGGGTGAGCACCACGACCTTGAGAAAGCCGGAGTTGATCATGTTGGACAAAGAGAAGTCAATGAGCCGGTAGATCCCGCCGAAGGGCACGGCGGGCTTGGCACGGTCGACGGTCAGGGGCATGAGGCGCTTGCCCTCACCACCAGCAAGGACGATTGCGAGAACACGGGGTTGAGCCATGTGGCCT
Source organism: Actinomyces sp. 2119 (assembly GCF_003591215.1). Taxonomy (NCBI): domain Bacteria; kingdom Bacillati; phylum Actinomycetota; class Actinomycetes; order Actinomycetales; family Actinomycetaceae; genus Actinomyces; species Actinomyces sp. 2119. The sequence goes on along the minus strand of NZ_QYRR01000001.1, from coordinate 433,140 downwards.
ACCTTACTGCCCCGAGCCCGTTGTGGGGAGCGAACGGGCCGGTGTCCCACGCAGTGGTCCCGGCGGGTTCCCGCACCCGTGCCGAGCCGCTCCTCGCCTGGTCCCGACATGGTCCCGCGCGACTGCGCACGTGCTCTGGGGACGAGCCCCAAAACGGCCCGCGGGAAGCCGGGACCGACTACCGTCGTCCCCGTGGGCCGGAGCCGTCCCGGGCGCCTCCGTGCCCGCGTGAGCACGTCTGACACGTCCGGGTGGTCTGCTCAGGCAGCCCACCGAGGGAACACACACGAGGAGAGGCACCTATGAGGGTCGACCTGCTGACCAAGGAGTACCCACCCTTTATCTACGGCGGCGCCGGCGTCCACGTTGACGAGCTGGCCAAGGTGCTGCGGCCGCTGGCTGACGTGAGGGTCCACGCCTTCGGAGGACCGCGCCAGCCGGGGACCCCGGGAGCCGATCCGGGGGTCACCGGCTACCCTGAGGTCGCCGAGCTGGAGGAGGCCAACGCCGCGCTGCGTACCTTCGGGGTGGACCTGGAGATCGCCCAGGGGACCGAGGGCACCGACCTGGTGCACTCCCACACCTGGTACGCCAACCTTGCGGGCCACTTGGCCTCCCTCCTGCACAGCGTGCCCCACGTGATCTCCGCGCACTCCCTGGAACCGCTGCGCCCGTGGAAGGCTGAGCAGCTCGGCGGCGGCTACGCCCTGTCCTCCTGGGCGGAGAGGACCGCCTACGAGGCGGCCGCAGGCATTATCGCGGTGTCCAACGGCATGAGGGACGATATCCTGCGTGCCTACCCTGCGGTGGACCCCGACCGGGTCAAGGTGGTCCACAACGGGATCGACCTGCAGGCCTGGCAGCGGCCCGAGGGCGAGGAGGCCGACGCCGCGGCCTCGGTGACCCTGAAGCGCCTGGGCATCGACCCGGACCGTCCCACCGTGGTGTTCGTCGGCCGCATCACCCGCCAGAAGGGCCTGCCGCACCTGCTGAGGGCCTGCGAGCAGCTGCCTGGTGACGTCCAGGTCGTCCTGTGTGCCGGGGCTCCTGACACTCCTGAGATCAAGGCGGAGGTCGACACCTTGGTGGACCGGCTGCGCCAGACCCGTACCGGTGTGGTGTGGGTCGAGGAGATGCTGCCGCGCCCCGAGCTGATCGCGGTCCTGTCCGCCTCGGACGTGTTCGTGTGCCCCTCCGTCTACGAGCCGCTGGGCATCGTCAACCTCGAGGCCATGGCCGTGGGGCTTCCTGTCGTTGGCTCCGCCACCGGTGGCATCCCCGACGTCATCGTCGACGGCGAGACAGGGCTCCTGGTGCCGATTGACCAGGTCCAGGACGGCACCGGCACCCCCACCGACCCCGCCCGCTTCGAGGCGGACCTGGCGGAGCGCCTGACAGAGGTAGTTACCGACACCGAGCGGGCCGCCCAGATGGGGGCGGCCTCGCGCAGGCGGGTGGAGGAGCACTTCTCCTGGGAGGCTGTCGCCCAGCGCACCATGGAGGTCTACCGCTGGGTGCTTCAGCAGGGCTGACGGCTGTGGCAGGCCCACCAGTCGGTGGCTGCGGCCGTCCCCCGGCGGGCTACCGCCAGCAGCGGCCGCAGGACCTCTGAGCGCTGCCGGGCCTGACGTGCCGTCGCCGAGCCGCCGTCGTCCTCCAGGGCTAGCTCGCAGATAGCGGCCAGGCGCAGGGAGCGCTCCAGGAGCTGGACCCTGCGGGAGTCCAGGGACGGCGGAAGAAGGCGGGGGTCCAGTCCGGCGAGGACAAGGTCGTTGAGGGTGTCAGCCAGGTCGGGGCGCCCTCGGGCCAGGTCCAGGTCCGTCAGGGCGTCGATGGCTGCCTCCGTGGCGGTGTGCACGTCGCGTCGTGCCTGCCCCGGGTCCAGCGCGGGCACGGGCGCCTCTACCGGCAGGCGGTGCCACACCACGCTCGTGCCTGAGTCCTGTGGGACCAGCAGGCTGGCGCCGGTGTGGCGCTGCTCGGTCCCGCCGGTCTCCACGATGACGGCCTGGCCTGCCTCCAGGGCCTCGGGGCGCGCCGACAGGCCGTCGGCCGGGGAGGGGAGCAGGGCGGCGACCCGGCTCAAGGGGCGGGCGGCCGCCAACCACTCCTCCAGGCCTAGGCCGTGCCCCGCATTCTGCGGTGCGTCCTCGGCGTCCTCCTTGACGCCTTCCTCAATGACGCTGTGCACGCCGTCGGGTCCCTGGACCAGGGCCAGGCCGTGGGAGGAGGGCACCGGGGCCCACAGGGCGAGGAGGACGCTGAGCGGTGGCGCAAGAGGCATGTCCCCACCGTACCGCCGCTCCTCGGAGCCGAGTCCCCCGGGCCGAGGTGGGTCCTGGGCCGCTCAGGGAAGGGACGGTAAGGTTGGGGGATGACCTGCGTCCTCCACCTTGACGACGTCACGCTCACCCGTGGGACCACCGTGGTTCTTGACCATGTCAGCCTGGCTGTGGAGGAGTCGGAGCACTGGGTGGTCCTGGGGCCCAACGGCGCGGGCAAGACCACGCTCGCCCGTCTGGCTGCGGCCCGCCTCTTCCCCTCCTCCGGCACGGTGGACATCTTGTCCGAGCGCCTGGGGCGTGTTGACGTCTCCGAGCTGCGCCCCAGGATCGGCCTGTGCTCCTCGGCCCTGTCCTCCAGCGTGCTGGGAAGTGAGAGAGTCGTTGACGTGGTGCTGTCGGCCGCCTACGGCTACACCGGCCGCTGGCGGGAGAGGTATGACGACCTGGACACCGAGCGGGCCGAGGCGCTGCTGCAGGCGCTGGGGGCGGGATACCTGAGCGACCGGAGGTGGGCCACCCTGTCCTCGGGGGAGCGCAAGCGTGTCGAGATCGCTCGTGCCCTCATGCCCGACCCCGAGCTGCTCGTCCTTGACGAGCCGGCCTGCGGGCTGGACGTGGCCGGCCGCGAGCAGCTTCTCGCGGCCCTGGCCGACATCGTCCAGGATCCCGGATCGCCCTCGCTCCTCATGGTGACCCACCACTTGGAGGAGATTCCTCCCGGTATCACTCACGCGATGGCCCTGCGGCAGGGACGTGTCCAGCAGGTGGGCCCTGTGGAGGAGGTCCTCACCGACGCGGTCATGACCGCTACCTTCGGCCTTCCCCTGGAGGTGGTCCAGGACCGGGGTCGCTATTGGGCACGGGGGGCGGCCGAGCGCGGGACCGTGCCAGCCGTCGGCAGCGCCTGAGGGGCTGGCAGCGTCTGACCCTGCCGGGACTGGGCCTGAGCCGTGTCTGGGCTGGGCTGTCGCAGGCGGGGTGTCGGTGGCAGCGGGGTCGGTCCGCTCCGCCGCCCCGGTACCTCTGAATCGGGCACGTGACCACGCCCTCGAGCCGGAAGTCTGGAATACTAGCCCTGCGCTAGCTGCCCACACGGCTGACGTCGCCGAGGTATCTGGGGTACCTGGGGTATCTACTGAGACATCACTGAGGAGGTTCCTACTTATGGTCTGGCTGTTCTGGATCGGCGGGTCCCTGGTCCTCGCCGTCATCGAGATCCTGACGGCCGACCTCACCTTCCTCATGATCGCCGGAGGAGCCCTGGGAGGGGGCGTCGCGGCGGCGCTGGGGGCCTCTCTACCGGTCCAGTTCATCGTCTTCGCGGTCTTCTCCACACTGCTTCTGCTGGCGGTGCGTCCCTGGGCCAGAAGGCGTATGGCCTCCACGGCCCCGCAGATGAGGACCAATGCTGAGGCTCTGGTGGGACGTTCGGCCACGGCGATCACCGTGGTGGACGACCAGGGAGGCCGGGTGCGGCTCAGCGGTGGCGAGTGGAGCGCCCGGCTGGCACCGGCTGCTGCGGGGCAGGGCGGTCCTGTCGAGCCCGGTGCCGCAGTGACGGTGACCCAGATCGACGGGGCTGTCGCCGTCGTCGTCCCGGCCGCCTTGGAGCAGGCCTCCCAGGAGCCGGTACCCCACGGGCGGTGACCGCTGGGTACCCGTTACCCGGAACAAGCACGACACGTACAACAGGAGTCCCCTGACATGAACGAACTGGCCGTTGTCCCTCTTATCGTCCTGCTGCTCCTGGCGCTGCTGGTCGTTGTCGCGATCTTCCGCGCGGTGCGCAGAGTGCCGCAGAGCTACGCGATCATCGTGGAGCGGCTGGGGAAGTTCCAGGCGGAGTACGGGGCGGGCCTCCATTTTCTGATCCCTTTTGTCGACAGCGTGCGCAACACGGTGGACCTGCGTGAACAGGTAGTCTCCTTCCCGCCGCAGCCGGTCATCACTTCGGATAACCTAGTGGTGAGTATCGACTCGGTGATCTACTACCAGGTGACGGACCCCAAGCGCGCCACCTATGAGATCGCCAGTTTTCTCCAGGCAATCGAGCAGCTGACGATCACCACGCTGCGTAATGTCATCGGTGCCATGGACCTGGAGCAGACCCTGACCAGCCGTGACCAGATCAACGGCCAGCTGCGCGGCGTGCTCGACCAGGCGACGGGGCGCTGGGGCATCCGGGTCAGCAACGTCGAGCTGAAGTCCATCGACCCGCCCGCCTCCATCCAGGGCGCGATGGAGCAGCAGATGCGTGCTGAGCGTGATCGGCGTGCTGCGATCCTCACGGCCGAGGGCGTCAAGCAGTCCCAGATCCTTACCGCGGAGGGTGACAAGCAGTCGGCGATCCTGCGCGCTGAGGGGCAGGCACAGTCGGCGATCCTCAGGGCGCAGGGTGAGTCGCGCGCCATCCTGCAGGTCTTTGATGCCATCCACCGCGGCAACGCCGATCCCAAGCTGCTCGCCTACCAGTACCTGCAGACCCTGCCGAAGATCGCCAACGGCTCCTCCTCCAAGATGTGGATCGTTCCCACCGAGTTCACCGCGGCCCTGGACGGAATCGCCGGGGCGCTGGGTGGGGACAGGCCCTCCGGGCCGTCCCCGGACCAGCCTGGTGGGCAGGACGGTGACCAGGGAGCCGGGGTCGACCTGTCCGACACGGAGGTGGACCTGGGGATCGCCTCGGATCTGGCGGCGACGAGCCTGCCTACCCCGGAGGAGGCCCTGGCTCAGGCCCGGGGTGAGGCGCAGACGGCTCTCCAGGAGGCCTCAGAGGACCGGGTGCCTGGAGCAGGGGCGCCGGGGTCCTCGGCGTCCCGGGCGCCTGGCGCTGGCGAGGGATGATTGTCCGGCTGACCTGCCGTGACGATGACCGCCTGGCCGACTACACGCGCCTGACTGACAGCGCACTGCGACGTCGGCTGGAGACTGAGCGCGGCCTGTACATGGCCGAGTCCACCAAGGTGATCAGGCGGGCCGTGGCGGCAGGCCACCGGCCGCGCTCCTTTCTCATGGCTGAGCACCACTATGACCAGCTGCGCCCGACGATCGCGGCGGCGGTCGGTTGCCAGGGCCGTGATGACGGCGGCCCGGTGCCGGTGTTCCTGGCCGACGAGGAGCTGCTGGAGTCGGTCACCGGCTTCCACCTGCACCGGGGAGCGCTGGCTGCCATGAACCGCCCGGTGCTGCGTGGCGTTGGGGAGCTCCTGGCCGCGGCTCGTGCAGGCAGCGGCGCGCGGCGGGTGGCCGTCCTGGAGGACCTGGTGGACCATACCAACGTGGGTGCCGCCTTTCGCTCGGCAGCCGCCCTGGGGGTGGACGCAGTCCTGGTGACGCCACGCTGCGCAGACCCTCTCTACCGGCGCAGTGTCCGTGTCTCGATGGGGACGGTTTTCCAGGTGCCGTGGACCCGGGTGCAGCGCTGGCCCGTCGTGGACGAGCTGCACGAAGCGGGCTTCACCGTGGCCGCTCTGGCCCTGTCCGAGGAATCGGTGCCCCTGGAGGAGTTTGCCGCCTCGTCAGTGTGCACCAGTGCGGAGGGGAAGGTGGCCCTGGTCCTGGGGACGGAGGGGGACGGGCTACCACGGCGTACCACCGAGGCTGCTGACGTGGTGGTGCGGATCCCTATGTCTGGGGGAGTGGACTCCCTCAACGTTGCTGCTGCGGCTGCCGTGGCCTTCTGGGCGCTGCGGGTGTAAAGCGCGTTTGCTCGATCGAGGCCCTGGGAGGATCGGAGCCTGCAGGAGGTGCCTTCTGGAGACGTCAACGCGCTGGAACGCACTGGCTCCACCTGTCGCCAGGTCTCGTAAGGCCTTATGAGACCGCCGCACGACGTCGTGCTCCCCGACCAGCGGTGTTGCCGTGGCCGGGGAGCACGAGGTCCGGGATCTTGGCAGAGGTCTCTGAGAAGTGTCTGAGATGTGCCAGCCTGGGCTGGGAGGTGGTCAGCCCGCGTCAGTCAGTTCTTGTCGGGGGCGGTGACCCGCAGCAGCGCCGCCCCTGTGGCCACCTCGCCTTCGGTCGCGACGTCGACAGAGGCGAAGGAAGCAGCGTTGGTGACCAGCACCGGGGTCGTCAGCGGGTAGCCCGCCTCCTCCACGACGGCACGGTCCACCCGCACCAGCTCGGCGCCGGCCTCGACCCGGTCTCCCTGGGAGACCTTGACATCGAAGCCCTTGCCTTCCAGGTTCACCGTGTCCAGTCCCACGTGGATAAGGATCTCCACGCCGCTGTCCAGGGCGATGCCGTAGGCGTGGCCGGACTCCGGAGCCACGAGGATCGTGCCTGCGGCGGGGGCGGTCACCACGATGTGCTTATCTGAGTCCCCTTCCGGCTCGATGCCCGCGCCCGGACCCACGGCGCCGGTGGAGAACACAGGGTCAGCCACCTGGTCCAGGGGGATGACGGCGCCGCTCAGCGGGGAGACGATCTCGGTGACCGTGCCGGGTACCAGCGCCGACTTGGGCTGGCCCTGACCAGTCTTCTCCTGCGCGTCGCCGGGCTGGGCGGAGGCGGCAGCGGCCTGCTTCTCCAGGGCGAGGTCCGCAGCGGTCTCGGCAGGGTCGGCCTCGACGACGCCAGCGGCGGCCAGGGCCTCGGCGCGCTCCTCCTTGGTGCGGTAGCCGAAGACGGCGATGAGGCCGAAGGAGGTGCCGAAGGCTGCGGCGATGGCGATGGCGTACAGTGCCATGGGGCTGAAGATCGGGATGGTCAGCAGCGAGGTGAAGGCGAAGGTGCTGGCGTCCACGCCTCCGCCCAGACCCACGATGAGGCCGCCGACGGCGCAGCCCACGAGCATGAGCGGGTAGATGCGCTTGAAGCGCAGGTGGATACCGTAGAGGCTGGGCTCGGAGATACCACCGAACAGACCGGCTGCCAGCGCGCCGGTGGCAGTCTGTCGCATCTCCTTGTCCCTGTCACGCACAGCCCACAGGAGCACAGCGGCCGTGGCGCCGAAGCAGGCGAAGTTCCAGGTACCCATGGGACCCTGGATAAAGTCGTAGCCCAGGGTGTTGATGTTGGCGATCATGATCGCGTTGAGAGGCCAGTGCAGGCCTAGCGGGACCAGGAAGGGGTAGAGCAGCGGGATGATGATGGCGAAGATGATGGGGGCGGTGCTGTTGAGCCACGCCAGCCCCGTTCCCAGGGCAGTACCGACCCACACGCCCAGCGGGCCGATGAGGAAGGCCGTCACCGGCATCATGATGACGAAGGAGAGGAAGGGGACAAAGACCATCTGGACATTGCTCGGGATGATCTTGACCAGTTGCTTGTAGACCACGGCGAGGACCGCCACCATCATGAGCGGGACGAATACCTGCCCGCCGTAGTCCTGGAGCTGCATGGGCAGCCCGAAGACGTTGGCGGTGCACATCTGGGTGTCCAGCGTCTGGTTGACCGTGCAGGTGACGTTGCGCGTCAGCTCCGGGTCGCTCATGGCGATAAAGTTGGGCGTGAGCAGGGCCGCCATGACCGCAGTTCCTACCCAGGGGTCGATGTTGAGCTTCTTGGAGGCGTTGTAGGCGACCATGATCGGCAGGAAGTAGAACACCGACCGGAACATCGCGTCCACGAAGGCGAGCGAGGCGGGCTTGATCTCGGCCCGGGTGTCGATGTAGCCGAGGGCCTCCAGCACCGCCTCGCCAGCGATAATGAGCGAGGTTCCCAGCAGTACCGGCAGCAGCGGGCGGAAGGAGTCGGAGAGGTACTCGAAGAACGCGTCGACGAGGGCGTTCTTGCCGCGGGCCTTGGCTCGGGCGGCGGCCTTGACGTCGGCATCCGCCTGCCTGGATGAGGCGCCGCCCGACTTCATGGCAGGCAGGTTCATGATCTCGTCGTAGACGCCCTGGACGGCCCCGCCGATGACGATCTGGTAGCGGTCACCGGACTGGGGGACCGCGCCCATGACGCCGGGGATTGCCTCGACGGTGGCCTTGTCGACCACCGAGGCGTCGACCAGCTCAAAGCGCAGGCGTGTGGCGCAGTGGGTGAGGTGGGTGATGTTCTCGGCGCCGCCCACGGCGTCAAGAATCATCTCCGGTGCTGACGTGGTAGTTGCCATGCGTGGCCTTTCGAAGTGAACGGGTACTGCCTGGCACCCGGGACGGGGACCGTGAGGCTGCCGTGCCCGCCGATCTGCTGGGACCGCCGACAGTGACGGTGGCACGAGGTTAGCGCTGCTGGTGGTGCGGATGCCACTTCCTATGTTGTTTCTTAATGAAACGGCAGGAACGGGCGCGGCAGGAGTGTGCCAGAAGGGTGTTCGGTCCAGCCCTCCACCGGCGCTCCTCGCTTCCGGCCTGGTCCGGCGTGTCCACAGGTCGTGGCAGCAGCGGTAGCGGGGGAGGGGGCGCCTGCCCCATCGTGAGGCCGGTACCCGCAACCGCTGAGGAGAAGCCATGACCCCAAGACACATGTCTCCTGATCCCACGTCTCCTGGTCTGGCGTCGTTGGGTTCCGCACCGTCTAGTGGTGCCCAGGGTCTCTACGGCCCACGGGGGTGGACTGTCAGGGCCGGGGTGTGGATGCTGCTGGCTCCGTGGGTTCCGTCTGCCAGGTCCTCCCTGCATCGTGCGCCTGCAGCCGCTTCCACTGTGGCCCCGGCTGAGGACTACGTCCCCTTCAGGGGCCTGGACACCGCCACGGCGCGCGAGCTGCTGTCGGTCCTGCCAGGCAGGGCGCTGTCGGACCGTCAGAACCGGGCTCCGTCCCTGGGAGCGCTGCTGGCAGCCTGTGCCAGCGCTGACGGCAGCGTGCGCCTCAGCGGCTACGGCATCGGTCCCCAGCGTGAGGACGAGCGGCTCTCCGTGGAGGCTGTATGGGTCGGGGACACCGATCTTGCGGAGTACAAGGTGGATGAGCGCCACGGACCCGGGTGCCAGTGCGACTCCCTGTGGCAGGCTGTCGCCCGGCGCTACCGGCTCGACGCGCAGGACGGGCCGGACGAGGTGTTGCGCACGCGTCCGGAGTGGGCGGGCGGGGCGCAGGGGTGGCGCCTGTGGTGGGACTGATGCGGTGGGCCGTAGCATGACGGCCGTGATCAGCGTCCAGGACCTCACCATGCGTATTGGTGCAAGACAGCTCGTCGGCTCAGCCAGCTTCCGGGTCGGTGCAGGGACACGTGCGGGCCTGGTGGGGCGTAACGGGGCAGGCAAGACCACCATGACCAAGCTGCTGGCTGCCGCCGCTGTCGCCCAGGGGGCCAGCCAGGCGGCGGCCGATGCCGACGAGCGCCACGGGCTGGAGGCAGTTGAGTACGAGGGGACGATCACCTGTCACGGCTCCGTGGGCTATCTGCCCCAGGACACCAAGGTCGGGGACCTGGACCAGAAGGCGCGTGAGCGTATCCTCTCCGCCCGAGGTATCGATGCGCTGATGAGGCGTATCCGCCGTGCCGAGGAACGCATCGCATCCACCGATGGCCAGGCCCAGGCCCGGGCGCTGGACCGCTACGCCAGGCTGGACCACGAGTTCACCGTAGCCGGGGGGTACGCTGCCGCATCCGAGGCCGCTCGTATCGCTGCGGCGCTGGGGCTGCCCGACCGGGTCCTGGACCAGCCGGTGGGGGTTCTCTCCGGTGGTCAGCGACGGCGTGTTGAGCTGGCACGCGTCCTGTTCCAGCGTCCGGACACCCTCCTGCTGGACGAGCCCACCAACCACCTCGACCACGACTCCGTGCTGTGGCTGCGTGACCATCTGCGCTCCTACTCGGGAGGCTTCGTGGTCATCAGCCACGACGTTGCGCTTCTGCGGGACACCGTCAACCAGGTGATGTACCTGGACGCGGGGCGCGGTGTGCTGGATGTCTACAGCCTGGGATGGGACGCCTACCTCACCCAGCGCTCTGACGACGAGCACCGGCGCCGTCGTGAGCGCGCTAACGCGGAGAAGAAGGCCGCGGCGTTGCGGGCGCAAGGGGAGAAGATGCGGGCCAAGGCCACCAAGGCCGTTGCGGCCCAGCAGATGCTCAGGCGGGCTGACCGTCTCCTGGCTGGGCTGGAGGACGAGCACCAGGCGGAAAAGGTGGCCCACCTTCGCTTCCCGGACCCGGCACCCTGCGGCAGGACGCCGCTGCGTGCGTCAGGGCTGTCCAAGGCCTACGGCTCCCTGGAGGTCTTTGCCGGAGTCGACCTGGCTGTGGACCGCGGCAGCCGGGTGGTGGTCCTGGGGCTCAACGGTGCCGGCAAGACTACCCTGCTGCGTGTCCTGGCCGGGGTCGAGCAGGCTGACGCGGGTCAGGTGGTGGCCGGCCACGGGCTTAGGATCGGCTACTACGCCCAGGAGCACGAGACCATCGACACCCAGGACACTGTGGTGGAAAACCTCAGGCGCGCGGCACCAGGAATGGACGACACCCAGGTGCGCAGCGTCCTGGGATCCTTCCTGTTCTCCGGGGCCGACGCCGACAAGCCCTCCCGCGTGCTCTCCGGAGGGGAGAAGACCCGTCTCGCCCTAGCCATGCTCGTGGTCTCCTCCGCCAACGTGCTGCTGCTGGACGAGCCCACCAACAACCTGGACCCGGCCAGCCGTGAGGAGGTGCTGCGCGCCCTGCGGGGCTTTGAGGGCGCCGTGGTCCTGGTGACGCACGACGAGGGAGCTGTCCAGGCGCTGGAGCCGCAGCGGGTCCTCCTGCTGCCGGAGGGGGACGAGGACCTGTGGGGTGAGGAGTACATGGACCTCGTGGCTCTGGCCTGACCTGTGGGCACGGGTCTTCCGGAGACTCCCCGGGTCGGGTCCGAGGCGCTTGCGCCCACACGTGACAGATGAAGGTGAGGTCACTCACACAAGGAAGTCTTCTGCGGTCGCGTAGGCTGGGCGGGGAACAACATGGGTGTGTGAGGCGTTCGCCCTGGCAGGCCCGTCGGGCGCGGTCCCGGGAGGGCGGGGCACGTTCTGACGTGCTGTTGCGGCTGGCTCGCAGCTGACACGCACACGCTGACACACAGCGAGGAAGGGGAATGACATGGCTGAGACCACGGTGGCTGAGGTGGCAACCGAGAGTGCTGAGACTGCGCAGCACGAGGTCCTCCTGACCGAGGGGGCTGCGGCCAAGGTTGCCAGCCTCCTGACCCAGGAGGGGCGTGACGACCTGCGGCTGCGTGTGGCGGTCCAGCCCGGCGGATGCTCCGGCCTGGTGTACCAGCTCTACTTTGACGAGCGTCTTCTCGATGGTGACGCCGTGCGCTCCTTTGACACAGGTGGCGCCTCCCTGGCCTCGGTGGACGTCGTCGTGGACCGTATGAGCGCGCCCTACCTGTCCGGGGCCACGATCGACTTCGCCGACTCCATCGAGAAGCAGGGCTTCACCATCGACAACCCTAACGCCGCTGGTACCTGCGCCTGCGGGGAGTCCTTCCACTGACCCGTCTACCGGCCTCGTCCCCGGGTGCTCCCGGAGACGAGGCACCGGCCTTCGGGGCTGCCGCTGTCCTCGCACAACCAAGGAGCCTGTGTGCGCCGTATCTCCCTGACCTTCCCGCGGGCGCTGGCCGCCCTGGCCCTGGTGGGCTGCCTCACCCTGGCCGGGTGCCAGGGCTCGGCGGACGGTGCCGACCCCGCTCTCAGCAGCACCACTGCCACCAGCGCCGACCCTGGTACCACCTCGACGACCGGGGGCCAGCAGGAGCCGACTGACTGCTCCGCCCTGACGATCGACTCCGACTCCTCGGCGCTGCCCACCGTGGAGGGCGAGGCGGGCACGCTGCCCACCGTGACGTGGAGCGGGGAGGAGGCCCCGGCGAACCTCACGGTGGCGACCCTGGAGGAGGGCGACGGGACCGAGGTCGCTGAGACGGACCTGGTGACGGTCGGCTACGCGGGGTGGCAGTGGGGCTCTGACACCACCTTTGACTCCTCCTACGAGACGGGGGCGCAGGACTCCCAGAACGCTCAGGACTCTGCCTCCGGCGGCACCGAGGACGGCGGGGAGGATACCGCCCCTGGCGAGGCTGCTGGCCAGGAGACCACAGAGGCCTCGGAGGAGGCCCTGGGGCAGGGGCAGCCCCTGGTCCTGTCCCTCCAGCAGGTGATCGTCGGGTGGCGCTGCGGCCTGGCGGGCCACCACGTGGGAGACCGTGTCCTGATGTCGGTCCCCGCGGACCTCGCTTACGGCCAGGACGAGGCGTCCTCTGGCGGCGGCCCCACGGGCCCGCTTGTGTTCGTGGTGGAGGTCGTGGACACGCTGGACCCTCAGTCCGTCGTGGGCTCGACCGAGGATGCCGTCATGGAAGGTGAGGATGAGCTGGCCCAGCGGGGTATCACCGTTGAGGGTGAGCTGGGCTCCCCGGTGACTGTCTCGGTCAGCACGGACGCGCCTGAGCCAACGGAGCCGGAGTACCTTGTCCTGGCCAGGGGAGCCGGGCAGCCCGTGTCCGGGACTTCAACGGTCGTCGTTAATATCGCTGCTGCCGCCTGGTCCGGTGAGGAGGGCACGGGAAGCTCCACCTGGGAGGACGGGGCGCCGACGCCTGTCTCGATCGCTACCTCCGACCTGGACGGGCTGGTCGGGGTTCCCCAGGGCTCCCGGGTCGTGGTTCTAAGACCGGGGGACGAGTCCCTAGGGCGGGAGGCGGTCGCCTTCGTCATGGACATCGAGGCGGTCCTGTAACCATTGTGCCTGCGGGTGCTGACCAGGCACAGGCTGGCGGGGCACGGGCTGGCTGACGTGGCACGAAGCATGTGGTCCCCGGGCAACAGCCCGGGGACCACATGCGAATACAGAACAAGTAGGACGCGCTCAGGCTGCGCCTGTCAGTGCCTGTCAGTCTTGCGCTCCGACCTCAGACGTGCACGACGACCGGACGCGTGAGAGCTCGTGTGCTGGGCGTAGCTGTCAGCGCACGATAAGGCCGTGGGACCTAGAGACCGCGTCCGACAGGCGCTGCGAGACGTCCTCCCAGTTGACGATGTTCCACACGGCCTTGAGGTAGTCAGCCTTGACGTTGAGGTAGTCCAGGTAGAAGGCGTGCTCCCACATGTCAACCATGAACAGAGGGATGGTGCCGACCGGAACGTTGCCCTGCTGGTCGAAGAGCTGGAAGACCACCAGGCCGCCGGAGACGGAGTCGTAGGCCAGGACTGCCCAGCCGCTGCCCTGGATGCCCAGTGCAGTCGCGGTGAAGTGGGCCTGGAAGGCGGCGAAGGAGCCGAAGGAGTCGTTGATAGCTGCTGCCAGATCTCCCTCAGGCTCGCCCCCGCCGTGGGGGGAGAGGTTCTGCCAGAACACCGAGTGGTTGACGTGGCCGCCAAGGTTGAAGGCCAGGTTCTTCTCCCACAGGTTGACTGCGCCCAGGTCGCCGGCCTCCCGCGCGGCAGCCAGAGCCTCCAGGGCCGCGTTGGCGCCAGCGACGTAGGCGGCGTGGTGCTTGTCGTGGTGGAGCTCCATGATCCGGCCGGAGATGTGGGGCTCCAGGGCGGCGTAGTCGTAGGGGAGCTCAGGGAGGGTGTACACGGTCATCGTGAGTGCCTTTCGTGGGACGGTGCGGCTGCAGCCCTGCCGGGTCCGTCTCAGGCCCCCGAGTCCTCAGTAGGGCTGGGTGGCGGCTGGTGCGGGTGTCCGACGCAGGGGTTCTGGACCGGATCGGCCTGGTTCTAGGACTGCCTCGGAACAGCCTTAGGACTGAGGTCCCGGACAGCGACTATGGTAGGCGTCCGTGGCGCGGGCAGACAGGAGGACCCGGTAGGATTACACTCAGCGCGGAACGTCAGGCCGCTGGTCGTGCCGCTGATCATTCTGCTGATCAATCTGTTGATCACTGACCAGGGCGACTGACCATGGTGGCAGGTACCCGCAGAGAATCAACTGAGTAGGGAGGACCTCATGACTGACCAGGCAGATGCCCGCCTCGAGCTCCTCGTGTTCTCCGACGACGCCACGGTGCGCCGCGAGGTCATTGAGGGTGTCGGGCGCCGTCCTGCCCGGGGGCTGCCCCTGGTGACCTGGAAGGAGGCCGCCACTGCCGAGGGGGTCAGGCTGGCGCTGCGGGACCGGGAGGAGCAGGGACTTGCCCCCTTTGACGCCCTGGTCCTTGACGCGGAGGCCAAGAAGCTGGGCGGCATGGGGCTGGCTCACGAGCTGTTCATCGAGAGTGACCAGCGTCCTCCGGTGGTGCTGCTGACGGCCAGGCCGCAGGATAACTGGCTGGCTGCCTGGGCCAGGGCTGAGGTCGTGGTCCCCCGCCCCCTGGACCCGTTGAGTCTTCAGGAGGGGGTGGCCAGGGCGCTGACGGCGCGCCGTGGCACCGTGGTTCCTGCCGGCTAGGGTGCTGCTGGCCTGCTACTACCCGCGGTGGCGGGACCTGTCACTGTCGAGGTGGGGGTCGGTGTGGAGGACCTTGCCGTAGCGGGCGGCAGAGGCAGCTGGCCATGACAGAGCCTGTGGGTCCCCGTCGACCTCGACCAGCCGTGCTCCGGCATCCAGCACCCAGTCAGCCAGCAGCAGGGTCTCCTCCACGCTGGCCTCCTGTCCCACCAGGGTGGGCTGGCTGACGACCCTGGCGCTGCTGCGCAGTGCGGCCACACCCGGACGAGGGTCGGTGCCCGGGGGCGTGACCAGGGACCCCGCCAGCATGCCCCACCGCACCGCTACCAGCTCCCAGCCGCCGTGCTCGCGAGGCCTGGCGGCAACGAGGTGGGGGCAGGTCAGCAGCGGGCGGGTGCGCTCAGCCCTCAGGGCCGCCTGCAGCAAGCTGCGCAGGCGACGTGTCCATATTCCTGCCTCTTCGTAGCGCTGTGCCTGTGCCAGGCGCCTCACGCGCTCCAGCACCTCAGCGGCGACCAGGTCAGTCTGGCCGGACAGGAAGGAGGCGGCCCTGTCTGAGGCCTGAGCTGTCGGCGAGCCACCCGTCGTGGACGGCCCTGGGCTGTTTGTCCTGACCCAGTCGTCCCGGCGTCGCAGTCGCAGCACCGACTCTGCGGCCCGGAGGGCCTCCTGCGCGCCTCTGCGTGACCAGAAAGGGCCGACGGCGTAGCCGACCTCCCGGAGGGGCAGCACGGCTGTCAGCGCCAGATGGGGCTCAGGGCCTGCCACCAGGTGCAGCCAGGGCTGCCTGCGTGGTGCCCGTGAGCGACGGTTGGCCACGGGGTCGAGCTCGGCGATGAGTCGCAGCTCGCGTACACGCGCCTCCAGGAGCGTCGGTGTGGGGACGTGGCGCACCTCAGTGGTCGTGTCCAGGATCCGGATGACCCGGGGGCGCCTCTCCGCCGCCGTGAAGTAGGAGCGGACCCGCCGGTGCAGGTTGACGGTACTGCCCACATAGAGCACCTCTCCCGTGGCGGAGCAGAGCTGGTAGACCCCGGGGGTGGTGGGCAGGCCCTCGGCGAGCCGAGACTTGGCCCGCCGACGGGCAGGCACCGGGTCGGTAGCGGTGGCGAGGTCCTCCAGGTGGGTGACTCCGAGGGGAGCCAGGACCTCCAGGGCGGCGTGGAGGACGTCAGCAGTGGCGCTCGCGTCGTCTAGCGCCCTGTGGGTAGGGCGGGTCGAGGCGCCGACGAGGGCTGCCAGGGTGGACAGCCTGTGGTTAGGAACCTTGCCGCGCGGCCACGCCCTGCGCGCCAGGGCGAGGGTGTCCAGGACGCGGGGCTCGGTCCACCCAATACCCAGTGCCTTGGCAGCACCGCGCAAGTGGCCGACGTCGAAGCGGGCGTTGTGGGCGACCAGGACGGTGTCCGTGGGCGTCCCGCTGCCAGGGACGGCGGGGTTGCTGTCGTTGCCCGCTGTACCCGCGTCCAGCCCCGCCCACGACAGGAAGTCCTCCAGGCAGGGAGCTACGTCCGGGGCGCCGACGAGCATGGCGTTGGTGATGCCGGTAAGCGCGGTGATCTGCGGTGGCACGGCGGCTCCGGGGTTGACCAGCGTGGAGAAGCGGGCCAGGACCTCGCCACCGCGTACCTTGAGGGCGCCGATCTCCGTCAGGGCGTGCGCGCCCGGGGCTGCGCCGGTAGTCTCAAGGTCAACGACGACGAAGGTCACCTCCCGCAAGGGCGTGCCCATGTCCGTGAGGCGTGCCTGCTCACCCCGCCGCAGCCAGGGCGGGTCTGCCCTGTGGTCAGGCTCGTCGGGGGCGGCTGTGCTCACGCGGCGAGGTTAGACTTCCGTTACGATCTTCGCCATCCGTGGCACCCCCGACGTCCACCACGGGTACGCCCGTCAGCAGATCTCAGGAGGCCCCGTGGGATACGGACCCATCAAGGTTGCAGTCGGCCCTGCCCTGGAGATGCTCTACCAGCCGTGGATCCGGGGGGAGGAGAACATCCCTACCGAGGGCGCCGCCATTCTGGCTTCCAACCACCTGGCGGTCATCGACTCCTTCTTCTTGCCGCTGCTGGTGGACCGGGAGGTCGCCTTTATCGGCAAGGCTGACTACTTCACCGGGAAGGGGGTCAAGGGCTGGGCCGTGAGGCGCTTTATGACGACCGTGGGAACGATCCCGGTGGATCGCAGCGGCGGCAGGGCCTCGCAGGCTGCCCTCCAGGCAGGTATCGACCGGCTGCGATCCGGGGGCCTGTTCGGTATCTACCCCGAGGGCACGCGCAGCCCCGACGGTCGGCTCTACCGGGGCAAGACGGGGGTGGCGCGCGTCGCCCTGGCCACCGGGGCACCGGTGGTGCCTGTGGCTATGATCGGCTCTAACCTGGCCCAGCCTATTGGCCAGGTCATTCCCTCCACCCGCCACCGGGTGGGCATCGTCATCGGTGAGCCCCTGGACTTCTCCCGCTACCAGGGCCTGGAGAACGACCGGTTCGTCCTGCGCTCGATCACCGACGAGATCATGTACGCCCTTATGGCCCTGTCTGGCCAGGAGTACGTGGACCTCTACGCGGCGGACGTCAAGAACGCCATGGACGCGGAGAAGAAGACCGCTGAGGAGGTGGTCACCCAGATGCTGGCCGCCCAGGCGCAGGCCCGTCCCTCGGCGGCCCCGGTGGCGGCTCCCGGCGGGCGGCCCGCTCCGGACGTCGAGGTGCCCGAGCCGCCAGAGAAAAGCGAGGCGGACGGGCCGCAGGGCACTCAGGACGCCGGTGAGGCGCCCGGGCCCGAGGAGGCTGGGGAGTAGCCGCGCGGACTAACTAACAGTTTGCTATAGTTCTACCTATGCCAGTCATACGGGCCACAGTCGCACAAGGCGCTCTGTGTGCCCTGTCTGCTCCCGGTCCTGGGGGCGAGGCGCAGTCTGTCGTGGCATGTGCCCAGCGCGCCCGGTCAGACGGTGAGCCCTCAGAAGGGCTGGGGGAGTGGCTCTGCACCTCCCTTAAGGTGCCTGTCAAGCTTGTTGTTCCTGTTCATGCCGTCAAGCCCTGGGAGGCGGGGTACCAGTGACGGCAGTGGTTCTCTCCCACTATCCAGTCGGGTGCGTTGGTCCGGGCGGTGCCCTGGAGGCCTTCTTACCTGGAGCCGAGAGAACCTCCCGTTCCCCACCCTTACCATCCTCACCCCCTCGGCGGCCTGCCTCTCCCGGGCGGCCTCCCGCGACCCCAGTTCCCCATCCCTTCGCCCCACGGCTGTCTCAGAGGGGAAGGCCTGCACGCTGACCAGGCTGTGCGGCCGCTCGCGCCTTGGAGGTTGGGCGCGCGAGACCTCGTTGCGTGTGAGACACGGTCGTGTGCTTGCGGGCGGACATCTTTCTTGCCGGGACTGTCGACACCCAGCCTGTCCGCGCTGCTGACCTCACCCCTCCTGTGGTGGTCTGTGCCTTGTTCTCAGGGGGGCTCCCAGAAAAGTACCCGGAAGAAAGTTTGCTATGGCCGAAGTGTGCCAGGTACCTGATTTACCGTTCAGGAAGTGAGTACAGTGGGTTTTGTACTAGAACGTTGGGAGCAGATACTCTTCTCCGGCTGGCAGCACATGTCACTGGTGGTTCAGTGCCTGCTCCTGTCAGCAGCCCTCGGTGTCGGTACGGCCGCTGCGTGCTACCGGAGCCGAGCGCTGACCTCCCTCGCCAACAATGTCTCCGCAGTCGGGCTGACGATCCCCTCCTTCGCGCTTATCGGGCTGCTTATTGCGCCCCTGGGGTTTGGTGTCATGCCTGCGGTGGTGGTTATCACCTTCTATGCGGTGCTGCCCATCCTGCGCAACGCGGTCGTCGGGCTCTCAGGCGTCGACCCCACCCTGGTCGAGGCGGCCCGAGGGCTTGGGATGTCGCGGACCGCAATATTCTTCAGGGTCGAGCTTCCGCTGGCGTGGCCTGTCATCCTCACCGGGGTGCGCGTGTCCGCGCAGATGACCATGGGTATAGCCGCGGTCAGCGCATATGTGCTTGGCCCGGGCCTGGGCGGATTCATCTTCTCCGGACTGTCCCGCCTGGGTGGGGCCAACTCTCTGGAGTCCGTCGTGACGGGCACAGTCGCTGTGGTCGTCCTAGCAGTCATCCTTGACGGCCTGCTCGTGCTTGCGGGTCGTCTTACTACGTCGCGAGGTATCTATGCCTGACAACGTCCGTACCAACAGACCTGCTCCCCGGACCCGGAAGGAGAGCCTAGCCCCTGACAAGAGCCCTGGCAGCAGTGGGGCCGGGGTCACCGGCGCCTCTATCCTGCTGGAGGGTGTGACCAAGTCCTACGGGGGCGGCGCTCCCGCCGTCGACCAGCTCACGCTGGAGATCCCGGCGGGGCAGACCGTGATGTTCGTCGGCCCCTCAGGATGCGGCAAGACGACCACGCTTAAGATGATCAACCGCCTGATCGAGCCTACCCGGGGCCGTATCGTCATTGACGGCGAGGACGTGACCGGCATGAACGGCGACGAGCTTCGGCGCCGTATCGGCTATGTCGTCCAGGCCGGGGGCCTGCTGCCCCACATGACAGTCGGTGCCAACGTCGGGCTGGTCCCCAGGATGCTGAGGTGGAGCAGGCAGCGTGTTGCCGAGCGGGTGGACGAGCTCCTGGACCTCGTCTCACTCGACCCCGCTGAGTATCGTGACCGCTTTCCCCGGGAGCTGTCCGGCGGGCAGCAGCAGCGTGTCGGGGTCGCCCGCGCCCTGGCCGCAGACCCTCCGGTCCTTCTCATGGACGAGCCCTTCGGTGCGGTCGATCCCATCACGCGCCAGCGTCTTCAGGAGGAGCTGGTCAACATCCAGAACGAGCTGCACAAGACGGTCGTCTTTGTCACCCACGACTTCGACGAGGCGGTCATGCTCGGTGACTGGATCGTCATCTTCAACAACGGTGCCCAGATCATGCAGTACGACACCCCCGAGCAGATTCTCGCCAGTCCCAGCAACGAGTTCGTCGAGGACTTCATTGGCTCGGGTGCCGGCCTCATGCAGCTGGGCCTGACCCGCGTCGCGGAGGTCCCCCTCCGTGAGGCGGTCACGGCACACGTGGGTGATGACAGCCGGGAGGTCGAGCGACGCCTCAGGGAGGCCGGGGGCGGGCGTGCCGTCGTCCTCGACAGGAGGGACCGGCCGGTGGGCTGGGCCAGCTCCAGGCAGATTCTGCGCGCTGCCACGGTGCAGGTGGACGACGACCAGGACTTCCCGGCGGTGGGAGCCAGGTCCACCCTGGATGACGCCCTGAACACGATGCTGCTCGCCGGATCGACCCAGGCGGTCGTCCACGGCTCCCGGCAGCGCTATCTCGGTGTCATCACCGTCAGCACGGTGATCAAGGCGATAGAGCAGGCCTCCTCACGAGCCCCCGACGAGGCTGCTGCCGCCCCGCTGGGCCACAACAGCGGTGCCACGGCTGACGGCGGTGCCGACACAGCCGACGCAGCGGGGACAGCCGCTCGGGGTGGTACGGCTGGTACTACCGGGTCACCGGCTGTGCATACGGCAGGTGCAGTCCCCCGGCAGCCAGCAGGCGGAGCCGGTGACGCCCCAGGGGGTGAGGGCAGATGAGCCGGACGAGCGAGGCCTGCGCACCACGCCGTGTCGGGTTGCTGGTACAGCCGGCCGTGCTTCTGGTGGTCCTTGGCGCCATGGTCGTGTGGGTGCGTACCGCGGACCTGAGTGTCACCGAGCGCATGACGCTGTCAGGAGAGGAGCTGCGGACGCTGACCCTCCAGCACCTCAACCTCACCCTTGTCGCTGCCGTCATCGTGGTGGCGACGGCGATACCTGCAGGAGTTCTGCTGACCCGGCGGCCTCTGTCCGTGCTGGTGGGGCCCGCCACCGCCGTCGCCAACCTCGGTCAAGCGGCTCCGACAGTCGGCCTGATCGTGCTCTTCGCGTTCTGGCTCGGTTTCGGTTACAGGGCGGTCCTCGTGAGCCTGGTGGTCTACGGGTTCCTGCCCGTCCTGAAGAACACGATGACAGGCCTCAGGGCCGTCGACCCGCGGCTCGTCGAGGCGGCCCGAGGCATGGGTATGTCCGCCCTGTCCGTCCTGGTGAGGGTCGAGCTCCCTCTGGCGGTGCCTGTCGTGCTTGCCGGTGTTCGAACGGCTCTGGTCCTTCTGGTGGGCACCGCCACCTTGGCGACCTTCGTCGACGGCGGTGGGCTCGGGCTGCTCATCACCACCGGAGTCAACCTCAACCTGGAGAGAGTGCTCGTCTTTGGGTCGCTACTCGTTGCTGTCCTGGCGCTTGCAGTGGACTGGGCGGCGCGCGTCGTCGAGTACCTGGCCCGACCACGGGGACTGTGAGGGGGACTGCCAAGGATGAACCCGACACGAAGGAAGTGGCGCCTGTGCCACATGGTCCTGGCGCTCGCAGTGCTGATGGGCCTCGCTGGCTGCGGCCTGAGTCCCTCGACCTCTCGCGTGGCCGCCGCTGGCCCCGGGAGCATCACGCCCATCGACGGGGCTGAGGACGTCGAGGTGGTCGTGGGGAGCAAGAACTTCACCGAGCAGCTGATCCTGGGAAAGATGGCGGTCCTTGCGGCCAGGGCCTCGGGTTTCAGGGTGACTGACATGACGAACATTCCAGGATCCCAGCCCGCTCGCAGGCTGCTGGTCGCGGGTGAGACTAACTTGATGTGGGAGTACACAGGTACGGCGTGGCTGACCTACATGGGCCATGAGAACGGTATTCCGGATCAGCACGAGCAGTGGCAGGTAGTCCGGGACGCCGACGAGCCCAACGGCCTGACGTGGGGGCAGCCTGGGCCGATGAACAACACCTACGCGTTTGCCGCGCGGTCGGAGTACGCCAGGGAGAAGGGGATCACAAGGCTGTCCGACATTGCCAGCCTCCCGCCCGAGGAGCGCACGCTGTGCGTCGAGTCCGAGTTCAACTCGCGCAACGACGGGCTGGTCCCCCTCCTCCAGGCCTACGACATCCCCAAGGGCGAGCCCGACGGGGTACCACGTGAGAACATCTCGCTGCTGGACACGGGGACGATCTACACGGCGACTGACCAGGGCTCGTGCAACTTCGGAGAGGTGTTCACCACCGACGGGCGGATCGACGCGCTCGACCTGACAGTCCTGGAGGACGACCGTGCCTTCTTCCCCTCTTACAACATCTCCCCGGTCTTCGACACCGAGCTCCTCAGCCGGTTCCCAGGGCTGGAGGACCGGTTCGGGCTGGTCAACCAGGAGCTGACCGACGAGGAGATGCGCTCGCTCAACTACCAGGTGGACGTCGAGGGCCGTGACCCGGCGGAGGTCGCCCATGACTGGATGGTTAGCAAGGGACTCATCACCAGAGGCTGACAGACGGCGCGCGCCTGCGTGCGCCGGTGGTGCCGTGCCTCGTCCTGCCTGCAGGGGCACGGCACCGGCCGGCCGCGGTCTCACCAGCCGGCCGTCACCGCAGGGCCAGCGCAGGGCCAGCGCAGGGCCAGCAAGGCGTGCCACACCGCGGACCCGATCATCTAGGATGGGCCTGTCAGCCGCACTCCATACGAAAGGCCCCTGATGTCAATCCGTCGCGTCGCCCTGCTGACCGCGGGCGGCTTTGCCCCCTGCTTGTCCGCCGCTGTCGGTGACCTTATCGAGCGCTACACCCAGGTCGCTCCCGAGGTGGAGATCATCGCCTACCAGTACGGGTACCACGGTCTGCTCACCGGCAACTACGTCGTCGTTGACGAGGAGGGCCGCAGGAACGCGGGCACCCTGCGTGAGTTCGGCGGATCACCCATCGGCAACTCCCGCGTCAAGCTGACCAACGCCAAGAACCTCGTCGAGCGGGGCCTGGTAGCCGAGGGCGTGGACCCTCTGGCCTTCGCCGCCGAGCAGCTGCGCAAGGACGGAGTGGACGTCCTGCACACCATCGGCGGTGACGACACCAACACCACCGCCGCCGACCTGGCCGCCTATCTCCACGACAACGACTACGAGCTGACCGTGGTCGGCCTGCCCAAGACCATCGACAACGACGTCGTCCCTGTGCGCCAGTCCCTGGGGGCATGGACAGCAGCCGAGCAGGGCGCTGAGTTCGCCTTCAACATTGTCGGCGAGCACCGTTCTAACCCGCGCATGCTCATCGTCCACGAGTGCATGGGCCGCAACTGCGGCTACCTCACCGCTGAGACGGCCCGCCGCTACCGAGCGCTGCTGGAGACCAAGCAGTGGGCCCCGTCCCTGGGGCTGAGCAAGGAGCGCTGGGACGTCCACGCTGTCTTCGTCCCCGAGGCCAGGCTGGACATTGCCGCCGAGGCGCAGCGCCTGAAGAAGATCATGGACGAGCAGGGCAACGTCAACATCTTCCTGTCCGAGGGCGCAGGCGTCCCTGAGATCATCGCGGAGATGGAGGCTGCGGGCCAGGAGGTCCAGCGTGACCCCTTCGGCCACGTCAAGCTGGACACCATCAACCCCGGCCAGTGGTTCGCCCGGCAGTTCGCCGAGCTCATCGGTGCGGAGAAGGTCATGGTCCAGAAGTCCGGCTACTACTCGCGTGCGGCTGCCGCCAACGCGGAGGACCTGGCCCTCATCAAGCAGATGTGCGACCTTGCCGTGGACTGCGCCCTGCGCGGCGTCTCTGGCGTCATCGGCCAGGACGAGGAGAACAACGACGAGCTCGGCGCTATCGCCTTCCCGCGCATCGCCGGGGCCAAGCCCTTTGACATCACCCAGCCCTGGTTCACCGAGCTCATGACTGACCTGGGCCAGTCCGTGGAGCCCGCTGAGGCGGCGACGCAGCACTGACCCGGCTGCCTGGGCTGTTCTGCCGACGATCCTGGCGGGACCCCACGCGGTGCGCGGCACCCGGTCGGCAGCGTGCCTGCGCGGCCGGGTGTCCCGCCAGGTGGCCGTGATGTGGACAGCCCAGTCGGCTCACCTATGCTGGCCACCGTGATGAACGACCTCGACGCGCCCCGTGGCCACGGCTCCGCCTGGCGGGGTCGGCCTGCCTTCCAGCAGCCTGTCTACCCGGACGCGGCGGCCCTGGAGGCCGTGGGTGCTGACCTGCGCTCGCGTCCGCCGCTGGTCTTTGCGGGGGAGGTGGACGCCCTGCGCTCCCAGATGGCAGCCGCGGCGGACGGGCGTGCCTTCGTGCTCATGGGGGGTGACTGCGCGGAGTCCTTTGCCGACACCTCGGCCACCTCTATCCGTCTCAAGGTCCAGACGATCCTCCAGATGGCGGCTGTGCTCACCTACGCGGCCTCCACCCCCGTGGTCAAGATCGGCCGTATGGCCGGGCAGTACGCCAAGCCCCGCAGCGCGGACACCGAGACCCGTGAGGGCGTGACCCTGCCCTCCTACCGGGGAGACTCGGTCAACGACCACGCCTTCACTCCCGAGGCCCGCACCCCTGACCCGGCCCGTATGCTCGAGGCCTACCTGCGGGCGGGTACCACGCTCAACCTCGTCAGGGCCTTCACGATGGGCGGCTACGCCGACCTGCGTGAGGTCCACCTGTGGAACCGGGGGTTCACCGCCAACCCCGCCTACAAGCGGTTCGAGTCCTTCGCCGAGGAGATCGACCGGGCCATGAGGTTCATGGAGGCGGCGGGCGTGGACTTCGAGGCCCTGCGCCAGGTGGACTTCTACTCCGCCCACGAGGCCCTGCTCCTAGAGTACGAGGACGCCATGATCAGGCAGGACTCGCGTACCGGTCGGCTCTACGGCACCTCGGCCCACATGCTGTGGGTCGGGGAGCGTACCCGTGGTCCGCACGACGCCCACGTGGCCCTCCTGGAGGGGGTGCGCAACCCGGTGGGGGTCAAGCTCGGTCCCACCACGACCCCCGAGGAGGTGTCCTCCCTCATGGACCATCTCAACCCCGAGGGTGAGCCGGGACGCCTGAGCCTCATTACCCGTATGGGTGCCGACCGCATCCGTGAGGTGCTGCCGGTCCTGGTTGAGGCCGTGCGCCGTGACGGGCGCCCGGTGACCTGGATCACCGACCCGATGCACGGCAACACCATAACCTCGGACAACGGCTACAAGACCCGCCGCTTCGACACGATCATGGACGAGGTCCGGGGCTTCTTCGAGGTGCACCGCGCCCTGGGGACCGTGCCCGGCGGCATCCACGTCGAGCTGACCGGTGACGACGTCACCGAGTGCCTGGGAGGCGGGGAGCACATTGACGAGCAGCGGCTGGCGGAGCGCTATGAGACCCTGGTGGACCCACGGCTGAACCACCAGCAGTCCCTGGAGATGGCCTTCGAGGTCGCCGAGATGCTCCAGGTGTAGCCGGGAGCATCGCGAGGCTGGGCTGCGGGCGGGCGCAGCAGCCGGTGAAGGATCTGGTTCACAGCCTGTCTGGTGACGAGGGCTGGCTAGAGCACGGTGACGGTGACTGTACTGCCCACCGTGACGCTGGTGCCAGCCGCAGGCTCGACGGAGCGCACCGTGTCCAGGAGGCCGCCCAGGACACGGCTGACCTCCACGCTCAGGCCCGCCTCCTCCAGCGCGGCCGTGGCCTCCTCCTCGCTCATACCCACCACGTCGGGCACGTCAACCCGCTGCCTGCCTCGGGAGACGACGGCCGTCACCGCCCGGTCCCGGGTCACGCGCTCTCCCGCCCCCGGTGCGGAGGAGATCACCAGGCCCGCAGCCACCGTGTCGGAGTAGGCGCGTGCGGGGGTCGCCCAGACCAGGCCCTGGCCCTCGACTGCTGAGCGGGCGTCCTGCTGCGTCATCCCCACGATGTCGGGGACCGTGATGCGCCGTCCTGGCCCAGCGCTCCTGTACCAGGCGGCGTAGCCTCCTGCCGCCAGCACCAGCACGCCGACCCCGGAAAGTAGCGCCCGTCGGCCGTAGCGTCGCCCGGCCGCCTCCTGTGGAGGCCCCTGCGAGGGCACAGGAACGGTCTGCTGGGCACGGTCTCCTGTGAGGAGGGACCTGCGGGGGAGCTGGCGGGTGCCGGTACCGGCGGGCTCGGGGCCGATGGATCCGATCGGCAGGGACACGGTACGCATGCCTGCGCTGGGAGTGTCCCGCTCCTGGTCAGGCTCGGGGGTCTCTGCCATGGCTGAGCGTGCCGCGCGCGCGTTGGCAGCCATGACCTCCTGGGTCCGCTCTGAGCCGGTGCCTCCGCCGCGACGCACAGCCAGGTCGGAGTCGGTGAGCTCTCCCGCTACGTGGCGCAGCAGCGTCAGGGCGGCGTCAGCGTCGCCAGGCCGTTGGAGAGGGTCTCGCTGGGTCATGGTCCGTACCAGCTCGTCGACGTCGGTCGGCATCTGCGGGACCGTCGTGGAAGGCAGGGGGACGTCTTCGTGGACGTTGCGGAAGGCGACCTGGATAGGGGAGTCGGCGTGGAAGGGCAGGGTCCCGGTCAGGAGCTCGTAGAGGACGACTCCGACGGAGAACACGTCGGCGCGAGCGGTTGAGGCACCGGAGGTGATCAGCTCGGGTGCCAGGTAGGCGACAGTGCCCAGGACGTTACCGGTCGTGGTCTGTGCCACCTCGGTGACGGCCCGAGCCAGTCCGAAGTCCGCGACCTTGGCGACAGCCCCGTCCGCAGGCAGGAGGACGTTCTCGGGCTTGATGTCGCGGTGGACCAGGCCTGCCCGGTGGGCGGCCCCCAGCGGGCGCAGTACCTGTGCCACTAGCCCCAGCGCCTCCCCGACGGACAGCGGGCCGACGGCAATGAGGTCCCGCAGGCTCGGGCCCTCGACGTACTCCATGACTAGGTAGGCCACGCCGTCCAGGCTGCCCTGGTCGTAGACGGCTACCACCCCCGGGTTGGACAGGCGCGCAGCCGCGCGAGCCTCACGGCGGAAGCGTGCGACGAACTCGGGGGAGTCCGCCAGGTGGGCGTGCATGAGCTTGAGGGCGACGTCGCGGTCCAGACGCCGGTCCTGTGCCCGGTAGACCGTGGCCATGCCGCCACGGGCGACCTGGGCAACGACCTCGTAGCGAGAGTCGACCAGGCGACCGATGAGGGGATCCTTGACCACGGCGTGATTCTAGGATGATCTCGGAGCCGGGGTCAGGTACTGCGCTCAGTGAGGACCAGGGCCATGGTCTCGAGGTCCTCCAGACAGGCAGAGTTAAGGCCCTCCTGAGCACGCAGGCGTTCCAGCGCCTGGTAGCCGGCCTGCCGGTGGGCCTGGATCTGCTTCTCGTGGGCTGCCCGGGCACCGCAGTCCTCAATGACCTGGGCGGCGCGGGAGACCTCGGCCTCACCGGCCGCACGGTTGGCCAGGACCTGCTCCAGGACGCGTCTGCCCGCCTCGTCGGTGCGCCCCCAGGCCAGAGCCAGCATCACCGTGCGCTTGCCCTCACGCAGGTCGTCCCCGGCGGGCTTGCCTGTCAGTGCTGGGTCACCGTAGACACCTAGGTCGTCGTCGCGCAGCTGGAAGGCGATGCCGATCTCCTCGCCAAAGTCCCGCAGGTGGTCCAGGAGGGCGGAGCCGGGCCGTGCCCCAGCCAGGAGCGCTCCGATGACAAGGGGGTGCTGTACGGAGTAGCGGGCCGACTTGTGCCGGACCACCGCCAGGGCGCTGGCGTGCATCCTGGCCGAGGCTCGCAGAGGGTCCTCCTGCCGGGGCAGGGGCAGGGCCTGGGAGCGCACGTCCAGGAACTGGCCCAGGGCGACCTCGGTCGTCATGGCGTCGAAGGCCGCGCGGGCCTGCTCCCCCGCAGCCGTGCCCGCCAGCGGGGTGGCCGTGGCGCGTCCCATCTCTTCCCCGGCTAGCGACAGCAGGAGGTCTCCCAGGAGGATTGCCGCGCTGGTACCAAAGTCCTCCGCCTCACCCAGCCAGCGGCTGGCTGTGTGGGTGCGGGCGAACACTCTGTGGGAGGCAGGCTGGCCTCGCCGCCTGGGTGCCGCGTCCATGACGTCGTCGTGGACCAGCGCGCTGGCCTGGTAGAGCTCCAGCGCAGCGGCCAGGTGGATGGCCTGGGGGCTGGTCAGTGCCTGGGGCCGGAGGGTGTGCGGTGCCAGGAGGGCGGTGCCGACGGCCCCTAGGACGGCCCGCATGCGCTTGCCGCCGCCAAGAGCCTGGGACGCCGCGTCGAGCATGTGCTCCCCGGCGTCTCCTAGGTCGTCCCACCGGTAGCAGCAGTCGGCCAGCAGCTGGTTGAGCCGGGACTCCACGGCCTCGCGTATGACGGTCAGCGGCTCGGGAAGGTCAGGCATGGGCACAGGGTAGCCGGATCGGGGGCGCGGGGGAGGTGCTCAGGTGCCTGGAGGCCAGCCGCCTCGGGCGGGAGCAGGACGGGGTACGGGTGCCCCCACGCGGCGTCCTAGGGAATAAACGCTACAATCTGTCAGTTGCTTGTTCGTAGCGACAGTTGGGCATCAGTTGACGGCTGTAGCCCACTGCCCGCCGTAAGCCCGCTCACGCGAAAGGAGCCCTGTGGCTTCCACACTGACGCGTACCCGCGTCGCGCTCACCGACGACGTCAACGAGACCGTTGATGACTTCGACCTTGACGACGAGGCAGAGGAGGACCTGGACGAGGTCCTAGACAACGACTCCGAGGACTCCGAGGATCCTGACGACTCCGACGACGACCTTGCGGACGACCCGGTGGGCGCCGGGGAGGGCTTCGAGGACGCTGAGGGCACGGAGGACGCGGCCTCCGCGGAGGATGGCCACGACGACCGGGAGGAGCCGCGTCCCGAGCTGCGGGACTACTACCTTGACGTCACCCTCGAGACCGATGGTGACGGCTCCAAGCGCAGCCCTTTCAACACTCCTGCCTCGCTCAAGGGGGTGAGGCTAGCCCCTGGGGCCACGCTGTTCATCCGTTCCCGGACCGTGGTCGAGGACCTGGAGATCGCTGGCCACGGCACCATTGAGCAGCCCATCACGCTGGCTCCTTACGGGCACGGTCCCGTGCCGCGATTCGTCGTGGACGGCTCTGAGCCCATGGTCGCGCGCGAGTTCCTTGCCCTCAACGGCTACATCTTCAAGGGGTGGGTCATCAAGGGCATCAAGATGCAGCCCTCCATCGCCGCCCTGACCGGGGAGCTGGAGCGGATGCGTCGTGAGGAGGCGGAGAAGGCCGCCGCCAAGAAGGCTGGTCGGCGCTCCCGCGGGGACAAGGACGGCTCCTTCACCGTGTCAGACAGTGACGAGGCGGACGAGCCCGCCCAGCGTGTCGTGACAGCAGGCGCTACGGCGGACCCGGTCAAGGACTACCTCAAGCAGATCGGCAAGGTAGCTCTGCTCAACGCCGAGCAGGAGGTTGAGCTGGCCAAGCGCATTGAGGCGGGTCTGTACGCCGAGTACCGTCTCAGCGAGGAGGGCAATGACCTTCCCGCCAGGTTGCGCCGTGAGCTGCACTGGGTGGCTCAGGACGGCCAGCGGGCCAAGAACCATCTCCTGGAGGCCAACCTGCGTCTGGTGGTGTCGCTGGCCAAGCGCTACACCGGGCGCGGCATGCTGTTCCTGGATCTCATCCAGGAGGGTAACCTGGGGCTGATCCGTGCCGTGGAGAAGTTTGACTACACCAAGGGCTTTAAGTTCTCTACCTATGCCACCTGGTGGATCCGTCAGGCCATCACCCGGGCTATGGCGGACCAGGCTCGCACCATCCGCATCCCGGTCCACATGGTGGAGGTCATCAACAAGCTGGCCCGGGTCCAGCGCCAGATGCTGCAGGACCTGGGCCGTGAGCCCACGCCGGAGGAGCTGGCCGTGGAGCTGGACATGACCCCGGAGAAGGTAGTCGAGGTCCAGAAGTACGGTCGTGAGCCGATTTCCCTGCACACCCCCCTGGGGGAGGACGGTGACAGCGAGTTCGGTGACCTCATTGAGGACTCCGAGGCCGTGGTCCCTGCCGACGCGGTGAGCTTCACTCTCCTGCAGGAGCAGCTCCACGCCGTCCTGGACACCTTGTCGGAGAGGGAGGCGGGCGTGGTCTCCATGCGCTTCGGCCTCACCGACGGCCAGCCCAAGACCCTTGACGAGATCGGTAAGGTCTACGGGGTAACCCGGGAGCGCATCAGGCAGATAGAGTCCAAGACCATGTCCAAGCTGCGCCACCCTTCACGCAGCCAGGTGCTGAGGGACTACCTGGACTAGGCGAGGTGACGCACCGGCCGCAGCCCGGGGGCGGACGGTCCTCTGGCTGTCTTCTTCAGGACAGGGTACTGCACTGAAGTTGGTTGACGAGTTCCGGACCGCTTGTCACGAAAATAGGTGAAAACTGGCTTCCTGAAACGCCTGCGCTGCCTCCGTGGTCTGGGTTACGGTTGGGTTTATGCGGATGAGCAAGGAGGAGTGGCACCAGGCGTGGCTGCACGCGACCCCTGAGTGGGTGGACGCGAACATGGACGACCTGGTGGAGGAGGGGTACGCGCCGATGGGTGTGGGCCACCCGGTGACCCAGGAGCACCTGGGCTACTTCGGTGGGGTGCTGCCCGCGTCGGTGCTGCACCTGTGGCGCCGGTTCGGGTTCGAGGGCTTCGGGCAGGGGCGGTGGTGGTTCACCGACCCCTTCCTGTGGGCGCCGGTGGTGGACGCCTGGCTGGAGGGCACCCCTGTGCCGTTCCCCAGCCAGCGGTGGTGGTGCCTGGCCCGCTCGGCGATGGGTGACATGGAGCTGTGGGGGGAGGTCTCCGGACCAGCACTGACCCTCACCCCCGCCCTGGGACGCGTCTACCCCCACTCCGGCAACGCGGCCAAGATGCCGGACCCGGTAAGGCGTGAGCGCATGGGGGCCACCACCCTGGTCTCGGCGTCGGAGGACCTGGACGACGACGACACCGGGGTGCTGGTGGCCGACTGGGCTATCGAGCACCTGGGGGTGCTGGGGGCGGGGCAGGTCTACGGGCTGACCCCGGCCTACTGCTTCACCGGGAGGGTCAGCACCAGCCAGGTGGGTGTCGAGGACGCGGTCGCGCACCTCACCTTTCTGGCCCAGGCCCAGGACCACGTCCTGGGCCCCGACTTCTCCTCCGCAGCCGCGCAGGCAGCCGCCAGCATCGCCGCAGACGGCCCGGGCACCGGTGACGGGACAGGCGGCGGCCCGGGCGGGGATGGTGGCCCCGGTGACGAGGGGACGGGCGGGCCGGGGGCGGGGTCGTGATGCCCGGGCGCTGGCGGGACCGGCCCCGCTGGCTCAGGCGCGGGCGCGGGCGCCCACCCGCCCCCGCCGCTGGTCCCGCAGGCAGCGGTGGTGGTCAGGCCCCCGGCCACGGCGGCGGGAGCACCGCCCTGGTGGCCTCTGACATGTTCACCCCCGGGCGGGCCGGTGGGAGGGAGGTCCTGGTGTGGGAGGGATCTGCTGCGGCGCCTGCCAGCCCGCTGGCCTGGCACTCGCGGGTCCCGGTGGAGGTGTTCTTCCACACCGGCCACCACGACTCCACCCAGGCGCTGGCCTCCGAGTTCACCCGCCAGCTCGACCGCCAGCTCTCGGCCCTGTCCCTGCTGTCGGCGGAGCGCCTGCTGGAGGGCATCCGCGCCTACCGCACCCAGGGCCGCCACCCCACCTCCACCAGCACCCGCAAGGACAAAAAACTCTTCATGAAGGAGGTCGTGCGCGAGCTGGTGGACGACTACCAGTTCTCCCGGGAGGACGCGCGGGCCGCGACGCGGGAGGTGGACCGGGCGCTGGTGGTGCTCCACGAGTCCGACCAGGTCACCTACGGCCCCTCCCAGCCCGCCACCACCGCCGAGGGGTGGCCCTCCCTGGGCCACGGGGCGGTCAACTCCTCTATCGGGGGCCAGAACAAGCCCATGGCCGCAGTCCTGGAGCAGGCCGCCCTGGCCGTCCCGGCCGACCGGAGGCCGCGTGTGCGCCTGCTGGTGCGCGCGGTGCTGACAGGCTCCCCCACCCTGGCCCAGGACCTGCGACACGGGCGCACCCACCTGGAGCCCCGCACCCAGGCCCAGAGGGACGCCACCAGCCCCCGGGGGCCGCCGTGGACCCCCACCCACCTCGCCTCCACCATCGCCACCGGCCACACCCCCTGGCACCCACCACCACCCCGGGCCCCGCAGCCGGGACCAGACCAGCCCGGGGCCGAGCCCCACCAGCCGGGCCAGCCCGCCACCACCCGGCCAGGCCCCACCCGCGTCGGCGCCGCTACGGCTGGGCCGCCCCAGACGGGCCAGCCGCCCCAGGCGGACAGGCCGGGCCAGCCGCCCCGGCCCCTGACCCGCGAGGAGGTCCTGGCCAGGATCACCGCAGCCACCCAACAGGCCGCCCAGGACCGGCCCGGAACACCCACCGGGACCGCCCGCACCACCCGCCTGCGCGAGGCCTCCTTCCCCCACCCGCCCACCACCGCCGCACGAACACCACCACCACAGGCCCAGCCCCAGACAGGCCCCACCACAGACAGACCGTCCCGAGCGGGCCAGCCGGGCCACAAGATCACCCCCGAGGAGGTCCTGGCCGACATCAAGGCCCGAGCCGCCCGAATGACCCAGGAGCCCCCCACCCCACGCCAGACCCCCACCAGAAAGCACCGACGCAACCGAGGCCTAGGCCGCTAAAACCCACCAACCCCACACACCCGCACCCACGCAGCCGCTCCTTCAGAGGTAACCCGTCTGCCGCCCCGGCCTGCCCGGAGCCTGACGGTCTGCCCAAGCCTTCCCCGGGACGGTGTGCGAGGCTCGGGTACGGGAGGGGAGCGCCGGGGCGTCGCTGCACGCACCCGAAGGTCGGAGAGTGGAAAACGGAAACCGGAAGAGCAGTGATCCCCCCGGCCTCCGGGGCCGGGGGGATCACGGACGTCAGTGCTGGACTGGGCTGGGTCAGTCAGTCCTGGGACAGGAGGCGGTCGGACTCATCCTGGACGAACAGGGCGCTGGCCTGCAGGGCGTCCGCGTGGGCGCGGCCGTGGTGGGCGCAGAAGAGGAGCTCTCCGGAGGCGAGGACCACCCGGACGTAGGCCTGGGCACCACAGGCGTCGCAGCGGTCAGCAGTCGTGAGGGGACGCCGGGCCTGGTCTGTGGAGGTGGTGCTGGCAGGGGCCGCCGCGGTCGCCTCGGTCGCGGCGGCGGTGGTCGTGCTCATTGCGTTCATGACCCCAATGACATCACGTCCAGCCAGGCGGATCCTACCCGGGAGGCCTCCTTCCGCCCCGGGCGCAGCACCTGTGCCCACGGCGAACGGTGGGAATCCGCGCGGTGGTCGAGCTCCTGCATCAGGCTCACCCTGCGGGTCGGCGCCCGGCAGAGGCGTACCTGCTGCGACTGCCCTGGCCCGGTCCTGGCGGCGCGGAGGCGTTCTACCTCCCTGTGGTGGGGCAGAACGCCTGTTCGACCCTGATCCGCTATGGTTCGCCCGTGCCCGCATCCAAGACCGCAACCAGCCGTACAGACAAGCCTGCCACCACGTCAGGCAGGTCTGAGCAGCCTGCTCAGACCTCCTACTCCGCCCGTCACCTCTCTGTCCTGGAGGGGCTGGAGGCTGTGCGCAAGCGCCCCGGCATGTACATCGGCTCCACCGACCAGCGCGGCCTCATGCACTGCGTCTGGGAGATCCTGGACAACGCCGTTGACGAGGCCCTGGAGGGCCACGGGGACGACATCACCCTGGCCGTCCACGACGACGGGTCGATCGAGGTGCGTGACAACGGCCGCGGCGTTCCAGTGGACGTCGAGCCCTCCTCTGGGCTGACAGGGGTGGAGCTGGTCTACACCAAGCTGCACGCGGGAGGGAAGTTCGGCGGGGGCTCCTACGGTGCCGCAGGCGGCCTCCACGGGGTGGGCGCCTCCGTGGTCAACGCCCTGGCGGCCCGCATGGACGTGGAGGTGGACCGGGGTGGCCAGACTTATGCCATGAGCTTCCGCCGGGGTGAGCCGGGGGTCTTCGACGACTCCGCCGGGCGCAGCCCGGAGTCTCCCTTCACCGGCTTTACCCAGGCCTCGCAGCTGCGTGTGGTCGGCAAGGTGAGGGCGGGTGTGACCGGCACCCGGGTCCGCTACTGGGCTGACCCTCAGATCTTCCCCAGGCCGACTGAGTTCGACGCCGGAGCGCTGCGAGCCCGGCTGCGCCAGACCAGCTTCCTGGTCCCCGGGCTCACCCTGCGCCTGGAGGACCACCGTCCCCAGGAGGAGGCGATGGCCGCCTCCTCCACGCCGGCGGCGGACGCTGGCGCCACCGACGACGCCGTCCACGAGCCCTCCCTGCGGGTAGCCACGACAGGCACACAAAGGAATGCTGCCAGTGTCGCGGATGCCGTGAAGGGCGTCAGGGTGGGTGATGGTGACCTGTTCTCCGCCAGCGGGCAGATTCACAGGGGCGGTAACGACACTACCCGTGGCAGCATCTCTGCCAGCAGCCCAGACACCGCCGAGGTCTTCCACGCCCGGGGCGGGACTGCTGACTTCGTGGACTTCCTGGCCTCCGACGGCTCCGTGACGGACACCTTCCGCCTGACGGGCCAGGGCACCTACACCGAGACCGTACAGCAGCTGGACGCGGGCGGTCACCTGCGCCCCGTCGAGGTCGAGCGGACCTGCCTCGTGGACGTGGCCCTGCGCTGGGGGGTCGGTTACGACACCACGGAGCGCTCCTTCGTCAACATCATCGCCACCCCGATGGGAGGCACGCACCTCAGCGGGTTCGAGCAGGCCCTGACCCGGGTGCTGCGCAAGCGCATCGAGGCGGACTCCCGGGCACTGAAGCTTACCTCCCGTGACGGGCGGGTCGAGAAGGACGACATCCTGGCGGGCCTGACCGCCGTGGTGACCGTGCGCGTACCCGAGCCCCAGTTCGAGGGCCAGACTAAGGAGGTGCTGGGCACGGCTCCCGTACGCCAGATCGTGGCCAGGGTGGTGGACACCGAGCTGACGGCCCTACTGACCTCCTCCAAGAGGGACCTCAAGGCCCAGGCCCGCTCCCTGGAGGAGAAGATCGTCGGGGAGATGCGCGCCCGGGTATCGGCGCGCCTCCACAAGGAGATCACCCGGCGCAAGACGGCCCTGGAGACCTCCTCCCTGCCCGCCAAGCTGGCTGACTGCCGCAGCGACGACGTGGCGGCTTCTGAGCTGTTCATCGTCGAGGGTGACTCCGCCCTGGGAACAGCCAAGAACGCCCGTAACTCCGAGTTCCAGGCGCTGCTGCCGATCCGTGGGAAGATCCTCAACGTCCAGAAGGCCTCCCAGGCGGATATGCTGCGCAACGCCGAGTGCTCGGCCATCATCCAGGTGGTTGGGGCCGGATCCGGGCGGACCTTTGACATCGGCGCCTCGCGCTACGGCAAGGTCATCCTCATGACTGACGCCGACGTGGACGGCGCGCATATCCGCACCCTCCTGCTGACCCTCTTCTTCCGCTACATGCGCCCCATGATCGAGGCCGGGCGGGTCTTCGCCGCCGTCCCGCCCCTGCACCGTATCGAGGTGGCAGGCAGGGGGCGGCGTAAGAAGGAGGTCATCTACACCTACTCCGACGAGGAGCTGGTGACCACCCTCCAACGCCTGGAGCGCTCGGGGCGCAGCGTCAAGGAGCCCCAGCGCTACAAGGGCCTGGGGGAGATGGATGCCCACCAGCTGGCCGAGACCACGATGGAGCCCGAGCACCGCACCCTGCGGCGCATCACCCTGGCTGACGAGGCGGAGGTTGTCCGGGCGGAGTCCGTCTTCGAGCTCCTTATGGGCAGCTCGGTGGAGCCGCGCCGGGACTTTATTGTCCAGGGCGCCAGGGACGTGGACCGGGGGCGCATCGACGCCTGAGAACCTCTAGCAGGCCTCGGACAGGCGGTGGCAGCGACCAGACTGGTGACGACGCGTGGCGCGCTGAGTAGGTCGACGGGCTGGTACAGGCCGCAGGTAGGGAGGCCGTACTCGC
Source organism: Actinomyces sp. 2119 (assembly GCF_003591215.1). Lineage (NCBI taxonomy): Bacteria > Bacillati > Actinomycetota > Actinomycetes > Actinomycetales > Actinomycetaceae > Actinomyces > Actinomyces sp. 2119. The sequence continues at coordinate 397,827 of NZ_QYRR01000001.1, read as the reverse complement.
CGTCCGACGGACCTGAGGTAGGCTTTGCCCCGGTCCTGCCCTGCCAGCCTTGATAGCCCCGGACACCTCCGACAGGTCCGGCCCTACCCGAAGGAGGGCGTCTTATGGCTCCAGTCTATGGTTCCCCTCGTGGCGGGGGCTGGTCCCCGTGGGCCATGCTGCGTCCCGGACCCCGGTCCTCGCTGTCGCGCCAGCTGTCGTGGATGCCGCTGAGCCCTGAGGACAACACCGAGCTCGCCGCTCTCATCTCCCGCGCAGAGACGGTGGACGACCCCCCCTACCGGACCACCGCCCAGGAGACCGCCGAGTACTTCATCGATCCCACCTACTCCGGTGTCGCAGGCCGCGACGAGGAGGGGGTCATGCGTGCCTTCGGGCTGGTACGTCTGCGCCCTGCTGGGGAGATCTACGCCTCCATGACCGGGGTCGTGGACCCGAGCAGGCGTGGGCAGGGGATCGGGCGCTCGCTGCTGCACTGGCAGGCTGAGCGGGCGCGCCACCTCGTAGGGGCCGAGCGGGCGGTCTCGCTGGCCGACTCCGCCGGTCCCAGGGCGCGGCACCAGCCTGCCCACGTGGTCACCACGGTCCTGGAGGGTGACGAGCGGATGCAGGAGCACCTGAGGCACATGGGCTTCGAGCCCCGCCGCTGGTACCGCGAGGTACGTCGCTCCCTGGCCCTGGACATCCCGGTGGTCCAGCTGGACGGCTTCCTGCGGGTCGAGCCGTGGACGCCCGAGATTGACGACGCTGTACGCCGGGCGCACAACCAGGCCATAGGAGAGGGCTGGGGCTCGCGGAGCCTGACCCCCGAGGAGTGGGCGCAGGGAGACGCCTACTTCGCGCCCCGCTGGAGCTTTGTCGCCATGGACCGCTCCGGCGACCGTGCCCGGGTGGCCGGCTACCTTCGCTCCAGCCGCTACGAGCAGGACTGGGAGGCTCTGGGCTGGACAGAGGGCTACACCGACATGCTGGGTGTGCTGCGTGACTACCGCAGCCGACGCGTGGGCTCGGCACTGCTGTGTGCCGCCATGCAGGCCTACGCGGTTGACGGCATGGAGTACGCGGCCGCAGGCGTGGACACGGACAACCCCTCAGGAGCGGTTGACCTGTACGAGTCCCTGGGCTACGAGCCCACGCGCGGGACAGTCCTCTACGTCCTGGACGTGTAGAGGCGGCTGGCACGTCAGACCTGGGCCGTGTGCTGGCGTGCCGCGGGGCGGGTAGGGGCTCCAGCCAGGCACACAGGCGCACTCCGCAGGGTCATCAGCCGGGTACCCGCAGCTCAGCCGACTCCGGTGACTGGCGAGTCTGGCTGGGTCCCCGAGCCGTCCCGGCGCTCGTCAGGCTCCGGCAGAGGGGTCGGTCTGCCGCCAGAGCGCACTGCCCTGACGGGGGCCACGCCGACCCACGCCAGCACCAGCTCATGCTCTCCGTGGAGGAAGCGGTGCGTGCGCACACCCGCCGTGGCACGTCCCTTGGCCGGGTAGCGGTCCAGGGGAGTGACCTTGACGCTGCCTCCGCCGGTGCCGGGCAGTGTCTGCCCGGCACCGGCGACGGTCACCACCACGGCCTCGGCAACCAGCTCCTCAGGGACGGCTCCGCCAAAGACCACCCGGGCTCCGGGGCGCAGGGAGATGCCTGCCATCCCGGCGGCGCCCCGACCCTGGGGCCGGACCCTGGCGGCCTGGAAGCGCAGCAGCTGGGCGTCGGAGGAGACCAGGGCGAGGAAGTCGGAGTCGGCGGCAGTGGTTGCGCACACCACCCGGTCCCCCTCGGACAGGGAGATGACCCCCCAGGTCTGGCCGTTGCGGGGCTCGTCCCCGGGACGTACCCGCTTGACCACGCCCTGGGCCGTCACGAGGACCACGGGGTCGGTCTGGGCGGGGCCTACGGGGACCAGCCCGACCACCTTCTCCCCGGAGGCGGTGTCTACCAGCTGGTGCACCGGTGCGCAGCCGGCCAGGGAGGGTGCCTCCCCGGTCCGCTCGACCTCTGGCACGGAGACCACGTCCATGAGGACGAGGCGCCCGGTGTCCGTCACGGCACCGACCGTGCCGCGCGTCGTGGCTGGGACCTGGGAGGTCAGGGCGTCGTGCGGGCGACGGGCACCGGTGCGGGCTACCGGCTCAGGGCCGCTGGTGCGCGCGACCAGGCCTGTGGCGGACAGGAGCACCTGACAGGGTACGTCGGGGACAGTCAGGGGTACCTGCGTGCTACCGGCCGTGAGTGCCACCGCCTGGTGCCGGGGGGCTGAGCCTGGTCCTCCCCCCGCCTCTGCCCTGTCCGAGACCTGGGCGGCCCCCACGACGTCCTCGCCGGAGGACTCCAGCAGCACGGTGCGCCGTGGCGTGCCGAACTCCTCGGCCACGGCGGCCAGCTCGCGGGAGACCACGTCGCGCAGCAGGGCCTCGTCAGCCAGCACCGCCTCCAGTCTGCCGATCTCCCGGGCCAGCTCCTCCTTCTCCTTCTCCAGCTCGATAACGGAGTACCTGGTGAGCCGACGCAGCTGGAGCTCCAGGATGTAGGCCGCCTGAACCTCGGTGAGGTCAAAGACCTGCTGGAGCCTGGTGCGTGCGGCCTCGGCGTCCTGGGAGGAGCGGATGACGGCAATGACCTCGTCGATGTCCAGGATGGCGATGAGCAGGCCGTCAACCAGGTGCGCCCGCTCACGGCGCCGTTCCAGTCGGAACCGGGTGCGGCGGGTGACGACCTCGGTGCGGTGGCGCAGGAACACCTCCAGGAGCCCGCGCAGCCCCAGAGTGCGCGGCTGCCCCTCAACCAGGCACACGTTGTTGATCCCGAAGGAGTCCTCCAGCGGGGTGTGCCTGTAGAGCTGGGCGAGCACGGCCTCCGGGTTGTAGCCGTTCTTGACCCCCACGACCAGGCGGGTGCCGTTCTTGCGGTCGGTCAGGTCATTGACGTCGGTGACGCCCTGGAGCTTCTTGGAGGCCACGGCGTCCTTGATACGGGCGATGACCTTCTCCGGGCCCACCAGGTAGGGCAGCTCGGTGAAGACGATGCCCTTGCGGCGTGGCCCGATGGACTCGATGTGGGCGGTTGCACGGGTAAGGAACTTCCCCCGGCCTGTGCGGTAGGCCTCCCGGATGCCGTCCAGGCCGACGACCACACCCCCGGCGGGCAGGTCTGGCCCGGGCACCAGCGCCATGAGGTCCTCCAGGGTGGCCTCCGGGTGCTCCAGCAGGTGGCGGGCGGCGGCGACCACCTCCACCAGGTTGTGGGGAGGCATGTTCGTGGCCATGCCCACGGCGATTCCCGAGGCTCCGTTGACCAGGAGGTTAGGGAAGGCCGCGGGAAGGACGCCGGGCTCGGTGAGCGTGTAGTCGTAGTTGGGGGAGAAGTCGACCGTGTCCTCGTCGATGTCCGCCGTCAGCGCCAGCGCGGAGGCCGCCAGGCGGGCCTCGGTGTAGCGGGCCGCTGCGGGGCCGTCGTCCAGGGAGCCGAAGTTGCCGTGACCGTCCACCAGGGGCAGCCGCATCGTGAAGGGCTGGGCCTGGCGCACCAGGGCCTCGTAGATCGCGACGTCGCCGTGGGGGTGGAGGCGGCCCATGACGTCACCGACGACACGGGAGCACTTGACGTGAGGACGGTCCGGGCGCAGCCCCATGCGGTCCATCTGGAACAGGATCCGCCGCTGGACCGGCTTGAGGCCGTCACGGGCGTCAGGCAGGGCGCGGGCGTAGATGACGGAGTAGGCGTACTCCAGAAAGCTGGTGCGCATCTCCGTGGACAGGTCGAGCTCGACGATCTCTCCGTCGTCTGGGGGAGGGGCCTGGGTGGAGGCGGACTTCGACATAGGCGCATTGTCGCCACAGCCAGGGAAGGCTGTCACCACGACACCCGACCCGTGACCGCTCCGACGGAGGCGACGGGGCGCAGGTGGCACAATTCGGGCATGACTCCCACGCGACGACGGGCTTCCCACGACACCCACGCGGACGGCGCCCTGGCGCTGGAGGTGGAGCGCGCCGGCTACTACCCCGAGCTGGTCCTGGACACCCTGGCCCTGGCGGCTGGCGAGGAGGAGGTCACGATCAGCCTGGTCCACGCCGAGACCACGTTTGCCGACTCGGTCCACCGGCACCTCACCGTCCTGGCTCTGACCCCCAGCCGACTCATCGTCGTCCACGTCGACGACGCCCCGCGGGAGGACGGCCGCCCCGGCGCCCTGGCCACCTCTGAGGCCGTCCCGGTCAGTCGTGTCCGCTCGGTGGCCCTGACCCGGGGGGTCAGCGAGCCCGCAGCAGGGGGCGGGACCCTCACGGAGATGACGATCGCCGTCTCCTGGGGGGCGGTGCGCCGCATCGACCTGGAGCCTGTGACCTGCGGTGACCCGGACTGCCAGGCTGACCACGGGATGTCGGGAGTCCTGGCTCCTGACGACATCGCCCTGCGGATCGCCGCCGGTGTGGAGGGGGACGCTGCCCTGGCCCGCGCCGAGGCCTTTGCCCGAGCCCTGTCCCGGGCCACGGCTCAGGCTGCGGCAGGCTCGTGAGCGGCGATCCCGGGGGGAGCCGGTGCCCCCCGCGTACCCAGGACACGGCGGACACGGCACCGGGTGCAGTACCTGCGGTATCCGGCGCGCCCACCGGTGACGTGGTGCCTGGCGCTGCGACTCCCGCAGGCACGCAGCATGCGGGCCTGCGCCAGGTCCTGGCAGCCGCCGCTGTCGGTGCGGGCCTGGTGCTGGCCGACGTGGGCGACCCGGCTCTGGGCGAGGCCGTCCTGGCTCACGACCAGGCCCTCCGGTGCGCTCGTGCGTGGGGCCTGTCCGAGCCAAGGCCGACTGTCCTCGTGCTGGTGGACGGGCTGGGTGCAGAGCTCCTGGACCAGCGGCGCGGGCACGCCCCGGTCCTGCGCCAGTGGTCCGCGCTAACCGGCTCCGGCACCGGGGCGGGGCTGACGACCTGCAGGCCGACGACCACGGCAGCCGCGCTGACCACCCTAGGCACGACCGCGCTGCCGGGCACGACCGGGATGGTGGGCTACTGCGTGCTCAACCCGCTTCTGGGCGGCCGCCTGCCCGAGGGGACCGTCCCCAGTGCGGACCAGCTGCTCAGCCTCGTCTCCTGGCAGGGAAGTGCCCTGGACCCCAGGTCCTGGCAGGACGTCCCGACAGTCTTTGAGCGGCTTCGCCGTGAGCCCGGGACCGCTCCGGGCAGGACCGGCCTAGCGGCAAGCGTGGGGCCCGCCCGCTTCGTCGGCTCCGGCCTCACCGAGGCGGCGCTGCGGGGCACGACCCACTTGGGGGCAGACCGTCTTGAGGAGCGCCCCGGACAGGCGGCCAGGGCGCTGCGGTCAGGTACTCCGCTGGTGTACCTCTACGTCGGTGAGCTTGACCACACCGGGCACCACCACGGCTGGCGCAGCCACCAGTGGCTGGAGCAGCTTGAGCGTCTTGACGCCGCGCTGGCAGAGCTGCAGCGCCGGGTACCGCCTGGTACCCGGCTCCTCCTGACAGCCGACCACGGCATGGTTGATACCGATGCCGCGCACAGGCTGGACCTGGCAGATCACCCCGACCTCGCTCGCGACGTGGTGGCCGTCGCCGGGGAGCCCCGGTTCACGCACCTGCACCTGCCGCACGCTGACGGGGCACTGGCTCAGGAGGTCGCCCAGCGCTGGCGCCAGCGGCTGGGGCCTCGCGCCGCCTGGGTCGGCACCCGGCAGGAGGCCGCCGTCCACCTCGGCCCCCTGGGGCCGAGGGCCCGTGACGTCACCGGTGACGTCGTGGTTGCTATGGGGGGCACCTGGGTCCTGGTGGACTCGCGTGTCCACTCCCAGGCCGCGCTGGCGATGCGCGGCGTCCACGGCTCCCTGACAAGGGCAGAGACGACTGTCCCGCTGATGACGACAGTCACCTGAGCCAGCAGCGGTAGGCCGGTAGACAGAAGAAGTGCACGGGGGCTAGCCGGAGGCTACTCCGGCTTGGCGCCGAAGACGATCTCGTCCCAGGAGGGGACGGAGCGTCGGGAGCGTCGTCTGGACCTGGGCGCGGGGGAGGCAGCCGTCTGGGCGGCAGAGGTCTGGGGGTCCGTGGCGAGGTTGGCACGGCTGCCCGCCCGGGTGGGGGCCGTGACTTCCGGTACCGGCTCGGTGTCAGGGTCCGCGGAGTCGGCAGGCACTCCGACGGCGGGGGTCTGCGAGGTGGGGTCGCTCGGCTCAGGTGCCGGGGCGAGGCGTGATCCTGCGCTGCCGCGACGCCGACGCTCGGACATGGAGTAGACCTGTGCACGGATGCCGGAGGTCTGGGTCCCGTCCTCCGCCGCGTACCCGGACTGTGGGGCCTCGGGGGCCTGGTCGGAGAACAGGAGCGCGTCCTGCGGGTCCTCTGCAGGCACCTCGACCTCCATGCGTCGTCCCCGGTTGGAGGCAAGGTCCGCCAGCAGGGCGTCGGTGGCGTCCAGGGTCGTGGCAGCCGAGGCGGGTCCGGCCGGGGAGCCGTTGCCAGGGGAGGCGGGCTCAGGGACGTGGGACGGTCCTGGCGCAGGCTGGGTGCCCTCGCCGAAGTCGTGCCGGACAGCCTCGTCAGGGCCGACCGAGTCCTGGGACGAGGGCGTCACGGCGGCGTGGCCGGGATGCTCCGCCCCGGGCGCACCAGCCCTCCCAGGCTCCTGGCCCCAGCGGGCCGAGGCCCCGGGGGCCTGAGAGTCCTGGTCGAAGACGGCGGGACGGCGCGAGGCGGAGGCGGCCTCGGTGAGCCAGCGGGCCTCGTCGTCCAGGGCGTGGACGGATCGGGCTGCCAGGTCCAGTGACCAGCGGGCGTGCTTCTCCTCTGCGGACTGGACGAAGGTCACCATGATGAGCCACGGGTCGCGGCCCTCACGCAAGGCGTCCCACTCCAGGCTGGAGGGGTTGACCCCTCGTGTCGCCAGACGGTCCACCACCAGGTCGCCCAGCAGCGGCGAGTCCTTCTCCCAGCCGATCCGGCAGGACTGAGCCTGGGTGACCGCCCACTGCCGCTCGGCGACCACCGGTCCCTCGTAGCGGCGCACATGCGCCACGTCCATCCCGGTGGCAACGGCGACCTCGGTGGCAGTGGCTCCGGCGCGCATGAGGGCCTGGAGCTGGCGGGGGCGAACGGGGGCGTCGGCAAGGACGGGAGTCGGCTGCGGCAGGACGGCGGCACGGTCACGGCGCACGGCAGCGCGCAGGGCGTCGTCGATGACGATGCTGTAGCGCTCACCGTTGGCGTCAGTCATGACGACCGTGTCCCCGTTGGCTCCCAGCAGCTCGAGCTCGACCATGGCTAGCCCTCCTCAGCGTCGTGACGGTACCGTGGCTCATGCGGCGGCTCGTGCCTTGCTTGTGAGGCGCCTGTGCACGCCCACACGACAGTCGTTCCCAGCCTGCCACCTCGAGACTGCCCACGGCGGGAGGCTGGGCGGTGTGCCTGCTGTGAGGCGTGCGCCCGGCAGGTGTCCTCCTCCCCCTGTTTTCTCTCCCCGGTTTCACTCTCCGGTTTCCTCCTTCATTCTGACTTGACGGCAGGTCCCTCGGTGCTATGGTGCGCGTGCCCTTCCCGGACGGGGCACAGCGGCACCACACCTGCGCCGCGAGGCTGCCCGCGCTGGTGAGATCCACCTGAGGTCTGGGAGCTAGATGAGAGCCGTCGAAAGAAAGAGTGACGAGGCCATGGCGACTGACTACGACGCCCCCCGCAAAAACGAGGACGAGCCCGAGGCCGATTCCATTGAGGAGCTCACTGCGCGGCAGAAGGACCAGTCGTCTGCCGCTATTGACGAGGACGAGAACGAGGCCGCTGAGGGCTTCGAGCTGCCCGGGGCGGACCTGTCCCGTGAGGAGCTGAAGGTCCACGTGGTGCCCCAGCTTGAAGACGAGTTCACCTGCTCGGAGTGCTTCCTGGTCCACCACCGCAGCCAGCTGGCCTACGTCGACGACGCCACGGGCCTGCCGGTATGTGCTGACTGTGCCGGCTGACGGCAGCCAGCGCGTCAGCATGAGGGACTGGCCGGGTCGTGCGCCTCGGGAGCCGCTGCCGCAGGCAGTGGTCCTCCCGGGGCGGGCGGCCAAGGACCCGCGTCTGTGGGCCAGCGTGGGCACAGGCATACTGACGGCCCTGCTGGCCCTGACTTACTGGTTCGGTACGCCCAGGCCTGCTCGAGGCCCCTACGCGCAGGACCAGCACCTTGAGACCGTCATCGCGGTCCGGCCCTACCTTCTTCCCTCCGTCTCCTGGCTGGTGCTAGGGGTGACCCTGATGGGCCTGTGCGTCACCCTCGCCGTCGCCAGCTCCTGGGTGGTGGCGAGGGTGTGGTCCGTGCACGCCGCCCGTCGGCCGGGCCTTGCCCAGCCTGGCAGGATCGTTCGCCTTCTGCCCGGGCTAGGGGTGGGCATGGCGGTGTCCGCAGTGGTGGGCGCTGCCCTCCTCCTGACCTGGCTCACCACCGGTCCCCAGGTGTCCGAGGTCTCCTGCCCGGAGCGTCCGGAGGGCTCCTGCGTACGGCTGGCGTGGGGCTGGACGGACCTTGACACGATCGTGTTTGACAGGCGCGGGCTGACCATGGTTCCTGTGCGCCTGGGCGGCAGCCAGTGAGCATCCAGTGAGCATGAGGTCTCCCGCCGGGCTGACGTGCCGGGCTGACGGTGCCGTGCTGTCACGCCTGGTGGGCAGGTCATCCCGGCGAAGGTCACCTGCGCCCGCCGTCCTGGTGCTGACTGCCGACCCTCGCAGGTGCGTCAGGGCCGGCTGGTGGGGCTTGTCCTAGACTTCGCCCGGAGCCTGTCCGCAGACCTCGTCCAGGGCCACGGTCCGCATTCGGGCCGGGCGTTCCTTACCTATACTCGTCGAGCTCAGGAGATCCGCATGGGACTGTTCTCACGTCGTCGTGAAGACCGCCGTGACCACGACAGCCGTCGCGCTGGAGACGACTCGAAGGCCTCGACACGGCAGGCCTCACGCCCCTCCGGGCAGGTGGATCCCGCTGCGGCCAGGACCGCAGCGCCCGCCGAGGGCGATTCCGCCTCCTCATCCACGCAGGGGCCCTGGGACGCCGCGAACCTGCCCAAGGAGCAGGAGGAGGTCACACGGGTGGACCTGGGCGCCCTGCGCGTCCCGGCCGTGGACGGTATGCAGGTCCGGCTGGAGCAGGCTCCCGGCGGCGTGCTCACCGCCGCCGTCCTTGCCCTGGGAGGCTCCTCCCTGGAGCTGCGTGCCTTTGCCGCGCCCAAGAGTTCGGGCGTGTGGGACGAACTGCGTGCCGACATCGCCCAGAGCCTGTCCGGGGCCGGGGCCAGGTACCAGGAGGTCGAGGGTGACTACGGGACCGAGGTCCTGGCCCAGATCCCCATGCGCGCCCCTGACGGGGCCACCTCGATGGGCACGGTGCGTTTCATCGGTGTCGACGGGCCCCGCTGGTTCCTGCGGGCGGTGCTTCAGGGGCCGGCCGCCTCCAGCACCGACCCGTCCGAGGAGCTGCGTGAGGTGCTGCGCCGCACCGTCGTCGTGCGTGACGAGCAGGCGCGGCCTCCGCGTGAGGTGCTGCCGCTGCACGCCCCGGGCGCGGCTGCCGCTCCGGAGGCCGAGGAGCTGCCGGGGCTGGACCCGTTGGCTCCCGGGCCGACGGTTGCCGAGGTGCGGTAGGCGCGTCGATCATATGGGTGTCTTCAGCGCGGTGCTCAGGGCTGTGCGCGGGGCCTGGCGCCACGGCGGCGCGCGGCAGCCAGAGGAGGGGGCCTCGGGGGAGACAGCGCTCTACCCCGGCACCCAGGCTGTCGCCGAGGTCCTGGTGCGGCGCAGAGCACGGGTCTGTGGTGTGCTGCAGGCCGTGACCTACAGCCCTGCGGTGGGCAGGCCGCTGCTGATAGGGCACCTGTTCGACGGCACGGGTCGCCTGGACCTGGTGTGGCTGGGGCAGCGACGCGTCGTAGGTATCGACCCCGGTCAGTGGCTGGTGGCCGAGGGCACGGTCGCTGACGGCAGCCCTCGTCCCCGTATCTACAATCCCGCCTACGAGCTTCTCGGGACGCCCCCTGAACCGTACCGTGACTGCTATCGTGGCTGCCGAGCCGTACCAGGGCCATGAGGAACCATGGGGAAACGTAAGAAACCGTGAGGAACCGTGAGGAACAAGGCCGCGAGGACAGGAGACTGGGACGACACGATGACAACGACGACAGGTACTCCCTCCTCCGGCGGCACGCCCTCTCCCGGCTTTGTCGGTCCGGTCGGCGGTGTCCGCCCATCCTCGGGGGGCAGCGGACTGGGCGCTGTCGGTGCGGAGCGCTTTGACGCCCTGGCGGCGGTGGGCGGACTGCGGGGGATCGCCGAGTCCGCGGTGCCCACGGTCGTCTTCGTGCTGGTTTTGGCACTGCGGCCCCAGGCGCTGGTACCTGCCCTGCTCGTCTCCCTGGGCGTCAGTGCCCTGGCCCTGGTCCTGCGGCTGCTGCAGCGCCAGGGCACGACCCAGGCGGTAGGCGGGGTTGTCCTGGTCCTGGTGTCTGCGGTGTGGGCCTGGCGCAGCGGCGAGGCCTCGAACTTCTACGCCACCGGCCTGGTCATCAACGGTGTGTGGTTGGTCGTCTGCCTCGGCTCGCTCGTGGCTGGCTGGCCCCTCGTCGGTGTCGCGGTGTCCGCGGTCTCATCCTCGGTATCCTCCTCCGCGTCTACCTCTACGAGGTCCTCCCCTGCGACGGGGGTGATGGGCTGGCGGTCCGACCCGGGCCAGCGCGGGCTGCGGCACCGCTACCGGCTGGGGACCGCCGTCCTGGCTGCGATGTTCTGCCTGCGGCTGGTTGTCGAGGTTCCCCTGTACCTGGCGGGCGACTCGGCGGTGTCGGCGCTGGGAGTCGCCAGGCTCGTCCTGGGGGTGCCGCTGTTCGCCCTGACCCTGTGGCTGGTGTGGCTGCTGGTTGCTCCGGGTCGTCAGGCCTCGTAGCCGACCTCCTGCCGCGGGCTGCCGTCACGTTCTTACAGGTCCTCGGGGTCGGTCTGGTCGCGCGCGGTGCCGGGCCCGGGGTCCTGGCGGGTAAAGAGCAGGGGAATCTGGTGCAGGTCGTCCTGTCCCTCCTGGGAGGTCAGGAAGACCAGCTCGTCGCCCCCCTCGAAGCGTTCCTCGCCGCCGGGGCTGACAGGCTGGTAGCCCCGTAGGATTGCCGCCAGGACGGTGTGCGGGGGCAGGCTGATGTCCCGGACCAGCCTGCCGACCACGGGCGAGTCACCGGAGAGGGTTAGCTCGTGCATCTGGGCGCCGGACTGGTGGAAGCGGAAGACCGGAACCAGGCTGCCGATGCTGACGGCCTCCTCCACCAGCGCCGTCATGAAGCGGGGAGTGGAGACTGCCACGTCCACCCCCCAGGTCTCGTCAAAGAGCCACTCGTTCTTAGGGTTGTTGACCCGGGCCACCGTGCGGGGCACGGCGAACTCGGTCCTGGCCAGCAGGGAGATGACGAGGTTGGCCTTGTCGTCCCCCGTGGCAGCCACGACCACGTCACAGTCTGCGGCCCCTGCCCTCTCCAGGGCGTCGACGTCACAGGCGTCGGCCAGGAGCCAGTCGGCCTCAGGGGCTGAGGCGATCCGCATGGCATCCGGGGAGCGGTCGACAAGGGTGACCTGGTGGTGGTGGCTGAGAAGCTCGCGGCCGATAGAGCGTCCCACCGAGCCGGCTCCGGCGATCGTGATCCTCATCAGGGACGGTCCTCCTGTACGGGGGGGCGGGAGAGCGCGCGCTGCACCCCGGCCACGCGGTCGCTGTTCACCGCGACGTGAAGAAGATCATGCTCCTGGACGACGCTGGTGGCCTGGGGGACGAAGGCGGTGTTCCCCCGGGAGACCCAGGCGACCTTGACGCCCAGCCTGTCCTCCAGGACCGGGACGGGAGTCCCCACCCACGCCGGGGAGAGGTCGGGCTGGAGCAGGGCCACCGCCCCGGTCGGGTCCTCCAGTTCCCGTGCCGTACCCCCGGGCAGGATTCGGCGCATCATCTGCTCCGCAGTCTGACGGACCGTAGCCACGGTGGGGATGCCCAGGCGAGCGTAGACGTCAGCACGTCGGGAGTCGTAGATGCGGGCCACGACCCGCTCCACCCCGAAAGTCTCCCTGGCGACGCGGGCAGCAACGATATTGGAGTTGTCCCCGTTGGACACGGCGGCAAAGGCGTAGGCCTCGTCGATGCCGGCCTGGTTCAGCGCGTCGCGGTCAAAGCCGATCCCCTTGACCTTGCGGCCGCTGAAGTCCGAGGGAAGTCGCCGGAACGCGTCGGCAGAGCGGTCGATGACGGACACGGAGTGGCCCGTGCGGTCCAGGCGGGCTGCCAGGGTGGCCCCCACCCGTCCGCAGCCCATGATGACGAAGTGCACGAGGAGGACGGTACTCCAGTCACCAGGCGCTGGCGCAATAATGGCCCTGTGCGTGACACCGCAGATCGTGGCAGGAGGGGACGGCTCGGAGCCGGCCCCTCTGCGTGGGCCCCGGCCGGTGCGTCCTGGTCCCGGTCCTGGGCCGGTGCGGCCGCCCTGTCCGTCACGGCCTACGTCCCCGACGCCGTTCTTGCCGCTGCCGCCGCCGCCGCAGGTGCGGCAGCCTCCGGGCTGGCTACGGGAGCCGTCCTGGTGTGCGTGGTCCTCCTCCTGCTCGTGGCCGTCTCCTACCGTCAGACCGCGCGCGAGGGGCAGGGGGTCGGTGACCTCGGCTACGGGGTCGTGGCCTCCAGCCTGGGGACATGGCCGGGGCTCGTGACAGCCGCCGCCCTGCTGACGTGCCACGCCCTGGCCCTGGCCGTGTGCACGGCCACCGCCGCCTCCTACCTGGCGGTGACCGTGCCCCGTCTGGCACCTGCCACGGTGCAGGTGGCGGCGGTGGGGGCAGCGGCCCTGGGGCTTGCCGTCCTGGGGGCCGACAGGCAGGTCGGCAGGGGGCTGAGCCGCCTCGCCCGGGTATGTGTGCCCGCCTATGCCGTGGTCCTCGGTGCCGTGGTGGTGGCTGGCCTGGCCCAGGACCTCACCGGCAGCCTGGGCCGGGCCGACTCCGCTGTCCTGGAGGTCCTGCCTGAGACAGGGGGGCAGCACGGGCAGCAGGGTCTGCCGTCCCTGGCAGCACTCCTCCCGGTGATGGGGGTGCTAGTGAGCGGTTCCGCTGTCCTGACCGGGGTAGGGCCCGTCTTCGGCGGAGGTTGTCTCCGTGGTGATCGTCCTGGCAGCGGCCCTGACGGCTCCCGGCGCGGCGGGCGAGATACCGCTCAGGACACCAGGCGGGACACCGTCTCCGGCCTTGTCCTGCTGGCGACCGGAGCCGCCCTGGTGGTGGTGATCGTCTACCTAGCCGGGACGGTCGGTGCGCGGGTCGTGGAGGACCCGGCCGGGCAGCTGCTGCGTGACGATCTCCCCGTGGGGGAGGGGTACCACCAGCTGCCTGCCAGCGTGCAGGTGGCTCGTGCCGTCTTCGCCGACGCCCCCCTGGTCCCCTTCCTGGTAGTGGTGACCACTGTGGCGGTGATGCTGCTTGTCGGCGCCACGGTCCTGACCCGCCTGCCCGTGCTCGCCGCCGTGCTGGGCAGGGACCACCTGCTGCCGCACAGGATGTGCCAGCCGGGGGACCGGCGGGTCCGCCTCTGGTGCGCCGCGATGGCCTGGCTGGGAGCCGTCGTCCTCCTGGTGGTGGCCCGTGGCTCGGTTGCTCGCCTCCTCCCGCCCTACGTGCTGACGACATCGGTCTACCTGACCCTGGTCCAGGTGGGCATGATGCGTCACTGGTCGTACGGGCTGGCCCGGGCAACCGACCCCCGCGCGCGTCAGCGCATGCGGCGCTCCCGCGCGCTCAATGCTGCGGGCGCAGCGGCGACCGGAACAGTCCTGGTCGGCCTCCTGAGCACCTGGCCGACCCGGGACGCGTGGATCGTTCTGGCCGTCCTGGCGCTCCTGGCTGCCGTGTGCTTGATCATGCGCGTGACCTGGCTCTACTACCGTCGTGTCAGCGCGGAGACGTCGCTCAACGGGCTCCAGGACGTGGAGGTCCTGCCCGCCCAGGTGCGTGCGGTGGTCCTGGCCTCCCGGTTCCACCAGCTCACCGTGCGTGCCCTGACCTACGCCCGTTCCACCCACCCGGCCTCCGTCGAGGTGCTCACGGTCGACATGGGCGACGGCTCGGCTGAGCGCCTCGTGGAGACCTGGGAAGAGGCCGGTGTCGCCGTCCCGCTGACTGTCCTGGGCTCGCCGACCCTGGAGGTGGTGCCGCCCGTGGTGTCCTACATACGCTCCCTGCGTAGTGACGCCCCCCAGGACCTGGTCGTGGTGTTCCTGCCCGAGCACCTGGTGAGCCACTGGTGGGAGCGTGTGCTCCTCAGCTCGACCACCACGCGTCTGGGGGCGGCTATGAGGCGTGTCCCCGGCGTGGTCGTGGCCTCCGTCCCCTGGCGCCTGGCTACGCCTGGCCAGCCCGGACGGGGCGGCCCGGGTGGCCAGGGTGCCGCTGGGGGAGTCGAGGACGTCATGGACGCAGACGTTGCTGCCCGCCGCGCCTCCCGGAGGCGCCGGGGACAGGGCGGGCCGGGCTGAGCCCGTGACCGTGGCGGCCCTGCGTACCCTACTGACTGTCAGGAACTGCCAGGACTACCAGGAGCACCACGTGACCCCCCGCCGTACCCCTTCTGCATCCTCTGCGTCCGGCCGCCCTCGACCCGAGGGTCGTGGCCGCCGTGGACGTCCTGGAGGCTCCAGGGTGGTCCGTCTCCCTGAGCCTGCCGGGAGGGGGTGGCCGAGCGGGACCGGGAAGCCGGGACAGTCGGGGCCGGGAGACCAGGAGGGGGAGGACCTGCTCCTCAGGGTCACGGCCCCTGCCCACGGGGGTCACTGCGTGGCCCGTCCCGTGGACGACCCCTCGGGCCGGGTGGTGTTTGTCCGCCACACCTTGCCAGGGGAGACGGTTCGCGCCCGGGTGACCCAGCGGACGTCAAGGGCCTGGAGAGCCGAGGTCGTGGAGGTCCTCGAGCCCTCACCGGACCGGGTGAGCTCGGTGTGGCCCGAGGCCGGTCCCTTCGGGGTCGGTGGGGGCGAGCTGGCCCACGTCTGCCTGCCCGCCCAGCGCGTGTGGAAGCAGTGGGTGCTGGCTGACTGCCTGCGGCGCGTCGGCGGGCCGCAGGTGGCCCAGGCGGTGGCTGCGCTGCCCGGTGCTGCCGCTCCCGGGGGCGTCGCCGTGGAGGTGCTGCCGACACAGGCGTACCAGGGTGCGGACTCGTCCCGGGAGGTGTCCGTGCAGGGCACAGGTACCCGGACCCGGATCACCCTGGAGGTGGGTGAGGAGGGCCAGGTCGGGATGCACGCCTTCCGCTCCCACAGAGTCCTTCCTCTCAGGTCCCTGCCCCTGGCGGTCGCCCGCATCCAGGAGCTGGGCCTGCTGGAGGAGCCACGCTGGCGTAGTCGCTACCGGCCAGGTGGGCGCATCAGGGCTGTGTCCCCGAGCCGGGGCGAGCCCGTTGTCCTCCTGGACGGCCAGGTGCTCACGGCAGCGGCACGTCCTGCAGACAGGCCACGCGTGGAGGAGGTTGTCGACGCCACCGGCCTGGGGCTGGGGGAGCTGCGCTACCTGCTGCACCCCGGGTGCTTCTGGCAGGTACACGTAGATGCACCCACGGTGCTGGTGGACCGGGTGGCGCGCGCGGCCCTGGGCGGGTCTCCTGGGGGCGCGAGTCCCGGGGACCACACCCGCACGCCGCTGGACCCGGGGCCTGCCCACGGGCAGCGGGTCCTGGAGCTCTACTCGGGCTCGGGCCTGCTCACGCTCCCCCTGGCGATGCTTGTCGGCTCCTCCGGCCAGGTCCGTTCCCTGGAGGGGGACGCCCAGGCCGTCAGGGACGCGCGCCGCAACCTGCGCGGCTGCCGCTGGACCCAGGTGGCCGCAGGCAGGGTGACGCCTCGGACAGTGTCAGCGGCGGGGAGCGCCTTCGACGGCGGCGGGCCTGACGTCGTCGTCCTGGACCCTCCACGGCAGGGCGCCGGTCGCCAGGTGGTCCAGGCGGTTGCCCGGACGGGGGCCGGGCGCGTCGTGCTGGTGGCCTGCGACCCGGCAGCCCTGGCCCGTGACCTGGCGGTCTTTCTCAGGTCCGGCTACCGGCTGGAGGCACTGAGTGCGCTGGACGCGTTTCCCCACACCCACCACCTTGAGGCCGTGGCAGTGCTGGTTCGGAACTGAGCCCGGCCGAGCTGGCGGGAGCAGGTCGCACGACTGCCCTGGTGCCTGTTCCGCGTGCCAGATCCTGGCCCTGAAACTCATCTTGCTCGTGTTGCGTACGACTGGCGTGACGTAAATGGGTGGTGGCTGTTCTGTCGGGCCGGGGCGGTGAAGGCACTGTGACAGCAACGACGCCACCGCGACGGCGCTACGGTGTTCGCTGCGATATCGGTGCGACGGCGGTGCGTCGACGGTGAGACAGTGGTGGCGGCCGTGCCCGTTGACAGCAGGTGACACGACCTTCGGTACCGTCTGCCCCTAGCAGTCTTGTCTGTCCGTCTCTCCCACCTGCCCGTCCCACTGTCCGTGGGCTGTCCGTGGCGGTGCGGACCCTCACGATAGGAGCAGTACCGTGGCCAGTCTCAACACCTTTGCCTCGCGTGACACGCTCGACGTCAACGGACGGTCCTACGAGGTCTACCGCCTTGACGCGGTCCCTGGCCTGGAGCGCCTGCCCTACTGCCTGAAGGTCCTTGCGGAGAACCTCCTGCGTACGGAGGACGGAGCCAACGTCACGGCTGACCACGTGCGGGCGCTGGCCTCCTGGGACCCTGCCGCCGAGCCGGACACGGAGATCCAGTTCACCCCGGCGCGGGTGGTCATGCAGGACTTCACCGGGGTGCCCTGCATCGTGGACCTGGCCACCATGCGGGAGGCAGTGGCCGAGCTGGGCGGCGACCCCGAGGTCATCAACCCGCTGGCGCCCGCGGAGATGGTCATTGACCACTCCGTCCAGATCGACTCCTTCGGCCTGACCTCCTCCCTGGAGCGCAACAAGGAGCGCGAGTACGAGCGCAACGCCGAGCGCTACCAGTTCCTGCGCTGGGGGCAGGGCGCCCTGTCGAACTTCCGCGTGGTGCCCCCCGGCACGGGGATCGTCCACCAGGTCAACATCGAGTACCTGGCCCGCACCGTCTTCACCCGCGACGAGGGCGGGGTCACCCTCGCCTACCCGGACACCTGCGTGGGGACGGACTCCCACACCACCATGGTCAACGGCATGGGGGTACTAGGCTGGGGCGTGGGCGGCATCGAGGCGGAGGCCGCTATGCTTGGCCAACCGGTGTCCATGCTCATCCCCAAGGTGGTGGGCTTCAGGCTCTCCGGCGCCATCCCGGCCGGGGCCACTGCCACCGACGTGGTGCTGACCATCACCCAGATGTTGCGCGCCCACGGCGTGGTGGGCAAGTTCGTGGAGTTCTACGGGGAGGGCGTGGCTGAGGTCCCACTGGCCAACCGGGCCACTATCGGGAACATGAGCCCGGAGTTCGGCTCCACGGCCGCGATCTTCCCCATTGACGAGGTCACCCTGGACTACCTGCGCCTGACCGGCCGCAGCGAGGAGGACATCGCCTTGGTGGAGGCCTACACCAGGGCCCAGGGCATGTGGCACGACTCCTCCCGTGAGGCCGTCTACTCCGAGTACCTGGAGCTGGACCTGTCCACCGTCGTGCCCTCCATCGCCGGTCCCAAGCGCCCCCAGGACCGCATCGAGCTGAGCGCTGCCAAGGAGGCCTTCGCCTCGGTGCTACCCACCTACGCCCCTGGGGGCTCCCGGCCCACTCCGGTCACCCTGGCGGACGGCACCCAGACCACCCTGGACCACGGGCACGTGGCCATCGCCTCCATCACCTCGTGCACCAACACCTCCAACCCCAGCGTCATGGTGGCGGCCGGGCTCCTGGCCCGTAACGCGGTTGCGCGGGGCCTGCGCTCCAAGCCGTGGGTCAAGACCTCCACGGCTCCGGGCTCCCAGGTGGTCACTGACTACTACGAGAAGGCGGGCCTGTGGCCAGCGCTGGACGAACTGGGGTTCAACCTGGTGGGCTACGGCTGCGCCACCTGCATCGGCAACTCCGGACCGCTGCCCGCCGAGGTCTCGGCAGCGGTCAATGACGCCGACCTGGCGGTGGTCTCGGTGCTGTCGGGCAACCGCAACTTCGAGGGCCGCATCAACCCCGACGTCAAGATGAACTACCTGGCCTCCCCGCCGCTGGTTATCGCCTATGCGCTGGCCGGGACCATGGACTTTGACTTTGCCACCCAGCCGCTGGGGCACGACCCTGAGGGCAACGAGGTCTACCTGTCCGACATCTGGCCCGACCCCGCGCAGGTGCAGGCCACCATCGACGCCACGATCGACCGGGAGATGTATACGCGCGACTACGCTGACGTCTTTGCCGGAGACGAGCGCTGGCAGGGCCTGGACACTCCCGAGGGGGAGACCTTCGCCTGGGACGAGGAGTCCACCTATGTGCGCAAGGCGCCCTTCTTTGAGGGCATGACCATGGAGCTGACCCCGGTCAGCGACATCGAGGGCGCCCGGGTGCTGGCCCTGCTGGGCGACTCGGTCACCACCGACCACATCTCCCCGGCAGGAGCCATCAAGGCCGACTCCCCGGCGGGCCGCTACCTGGCCAGCCACGGCGTGGCACGCAAGGACTTCAACTCCTACGGGTCGCGCCGCGGCAACCACGAGGTCATGATCCGGGGCACCTTCGCCAACATCAGGCTGCGCAACCAGCTGCTCGACGGCGTCGAGGGCGGCTACACCAGGAACTTCCTCACCGGGGAGCAGGAGTCGATCTTTGACGCCGCCCAGGCCTACCAGGCCGCAGGCGTGCCGCTGGTGGTCCTGGGCGGCAAGGAGTACGGTTCCGGCTCCTCGCGTGACTGGGCGGCCAAGGGGACGGCCCTGCTGGGGGTCAGGGCGGTCATCGCCGAGTCCTTCGAGCGCATCCACCGCTCCAACCTCATCGGCATGGGGGTGGTGCCGCTGCAGCTCCCGGACGGGGAGTCGGCAGCCTCGCTGGGCCTGGACGGCACCGAGACCTTCTCGGTGACCGGCCTGACCGCCCTCAACGAGGGCGTCACCCCCCGTACCGTCACCGTCGCCGCGGCCAGGACGGACGGGACCGAGGTGGTCTTTGACGCCGTCGTGCGCATTGACACCCCTGGGGAGGCGGACTACTTCCGCAACGGAGGCATCCTGCAGTACGTGCTGCGTCAGCTGGCCTCCAGGTAGCGGGCGGCTCCGGTGGGCAGCGCCCCAGGTAGCAGGGGCAACGCTGCGTTCTCGTCCCCCTGCCGGGACGCTGCCAGAGGCTGACCGTGCTCGTTCGGCGACTGCTGGGTGCCGGTGGGAGCCCGGGCTCCACAGGTGGAAGTTGTGACGGGGTTGTCTGCGGTTGTCCACCTGCTGCCCGCAGGCTCGTGGCGACGTGAGGGTCGGCACGTCACGATGGCGGGCAGGCGGCACGTCGGCGTGGTCGGCGCGCTGGCAGTCTCGTTTGCGAGGGAGGCGGGCAGTGACCGATCTGTGGGCCGTCACGGGGTTCACCCCGGACGGTGACGTGGATGACTCGGGAGGGACGGAACCGTGGGGTGAGGACAGTATGGTCCCTGCCCCGGAGCAGGATGTCCCCGGCGGGCCGGAGCTCGCGGTCCGGAGGTGGGGGACCCAGTCTCCCGGGGACTCTAGGTTTCCCGGGGGCGCTGAGTCTCTCGGGGGCATTGAGCCTCCTGAAGGCGTCGAGGGCGGGCAAGATGCTGAAGAGACAGGGATGGTGCGGGCGCTCGAGGCTCCGTGGGCGCGAGGTAGGCGGCGTCGTGCGGGCAGGGGAACGGGCACAGAGCCGGGCCTGTCGCAGGTGGTGGCCGGGAACATCCGCCTGGAGGCGGCCCGGGTGGGTGTCACTCAGGCGGAGCTGGCCCGATTCCTGGGGATGTCCCGCTCGGCGGTGTCGCTGAGGTTCACCGGAAAGGTTGACTGGCGTGTCGGTGAGGTGGGCCAGGTCGCCTGGTACCTCAACCTCCCAGCCACCGACCTGTTCGTGAGGCCCAGGGGAGCTCACAGAGACTTTTCCTGGTAGGACGGCTAGGAGACTGCTCCTGGTGAGAGGCGGCGCTTGTCCCAGTGGGGCGGTGCGCGACATGAGTCAAGAACTGCTGGCCGGACAGCGCCTCGCCAGTGTCTACCCGGTCCTGCGGACCCTGCCGCGGCATGCTTCTAGCGTGGGTGGTTGTGCCTCTGGCGTGGGTGCGCGATTGCGACCGCGCGGTGGGTGCGGCCCCTCCATCCGCCCTTAGGACGGTCGCTTTATGTGATATATCACGTTGTCCTGCGTGAGGTTGAATACTTGTTGTAGTAGTTCCACCTTGGCGGGAGTTGCGCGAGGTGGGCGGGTGCGACTCACGCCAAGTTGGCAAGCGTCCGCAAGGACGGGAGCCGTGCCATCCCACCTCAACCTGGGCAGATGACATCAGCTCACACTGTTCCGTCCCAGCGGGACTATCTCCACACAAGCGTTAACTGCACTAGCCAGGATCGTGCTGTTCCACCCTACCTGACACGGTGCAAACGGGTATATGCCTCAGGCTGCCAGCGCCTGCTGCTTCTGGCGCCTGCTCCGCAATTCCGCGCCCGTAGGCCGTAGCCGAGCAACTGGCTGGCTGTGCGGTTGACGGCGGAGGTGGCTGCGCGGCGGGAGGAGCGGCGTAGGCAGGGGATGGGTTGGATGGTGCTCAGGTGGTGGGTACGCCCAGGCCCTCGACCACCTCGGCGCCGGGCAGGGCGGCGAGCAGCTGGCCTGGGACCAGCAGCTTGGAGCCGCGCAGGCCCGAGCCGATGAGGACGCTGGGGCGGGCGGCGACGGCGGCGTCGATGAGCAGCCTCCACTGCCCGGGCAGGCCCACCGGTGTGATTCCGCCGTAGGCCATGCCGGACAGGTCCGTCGCCCTCTCCACGGGCAGGAAGGAGGCCTTGCGCACGTCCAGACGCCTCTTGACCACGTGGTTGACGTCGGCAAGGTCGGTCGCACGTACCACGCAGGCTGCGAACCTCTCCTCGCCCTGCCGCTTGCCCGATACGAGGACGCAGTTCCCGGTAGCGCGCGGGTCCAGGTGGTACCGGGCGTTGAGGGCGTCAGTGTCGGAGAAGGCCGGGTCGATCGGGACCACCCGGGCCTGGTGGGCCAGCTCGACCTGGGGCAGCTCGCGCAGCGCGGCCGCCACCGGGCCCGCCAGCAGGTCGGTGCGCTCCAGGGCGCTGAGCCACCCGGGGTCCGCGGCAAAGACCTCCTCGGGGTCGCGCAAGCGTTCAGTGGTCCGGTTGCTGGGCGGGTCACTGCTGTGGGTCATAGTTCCCTGTCCTGTCGTGTCCTGCTGTGCTCCTGGTACCCCGTTGGCCGAGTCCAGCAGTACCTGGGTTCTCCGGTTCCCCCTCCTGGTACCTCGCCGTGACGGGATCTGCCGGGCCTGCCGAGGTGGTCCGTACCCTAGCCCGTGGTGCCCAGGTCGCTCCAGTTCTCTTCCTGCGGTTTTCCTGCCGTTCGTTCCGGAATAGGGCGGCGGCTCGGGACGTTCGGCCTAGCGCACGTCCGGCGCCTCGCGCCTGTGACGGCAGCATCACCGACGCACCGCGATGAGCGCGACCGCACGACCAGAGGAGAGACCTCAATGCCGCAGCACAACCAGCCTGCCTGTCCCGGCCCTGCGAGCACCAGTAGCACTGAGAAGAGTGCTGGTACCGAGGAGGTCGACCTCCTCGTCGTCGGAGGTGGCAAGGCCGGCAAGTCCCTGGCCATGGCCCGCGCCAGGGCCGGTGACAGCGTCGTCATGGTCGAGCGGGACAAGATCGGCGGGACCTGCATCAACGTCGCCTGCATCCCCACTAAGACCCTCATCTCCTCCGCCCGGGTCCTCCGTGACGTCCAGGGCGCCCGTGCCCACGGCGTGGTTCTGACTGGCGGCTCCGCCCTCCCGGGCGCTGAGGGGTCCACCGAGGTCAGCACAGCCAGCGGTGGCGACGACGCAGACGGGGCAGACCAGGCTGCGGCCACCCCCCTGTCCCAGGCCCGTGTCGACCTGGCGGCCCTGCGGTCGCGCAAGGAGGCGGTGGTCAGCGGCATGGTTGCCGCCCACGAGACCATGTTTCCGGCCTCCGGCATGGACTTCTGCCTGGGCACGGCCCGGTTCGTCGCTGAGCGCACCGTGGATATCTTCCTGGCCGAGGGCGGTACCCGCCGTGTACGTGGTAGGACAGTTCTTCTCAACACCGGTACCACGCCGTCGGTCCCGGCTATCCAGGGGCTGGGTGACGTGCCGTACTGGACCAGCGAGGACCTGCTGACCCTGCCCGAGCTGCCCGAGCACCTGGTGGTCCTGGGCGGGGGCGTGATCGGCACGGAGATGGCCTCCCTCATGGGGATGCTGGGGGTGCCCGTGACGGTGGTGCACGCCGGTGAGCACGTCCTGGACCGCGAGGACGCTGACGTGGCTGCCGAGGTCACCGCGGGCCTGGAGGCCCTGGGTGTCACGGTCCTCACCGGTGCCCACGCCTCGCGCGTGAGCCCCTCTCCGCAGGGGGTCGTGGTCACCACCGAGGACGGGCGCGAGGTGGGCGGCTCCCACCTGCTCGTGGCCCTGGGGCGCACGCCTGTCACGCACGGCCTGGGCCTGGACGTTGCTGGTGTGGAGCTGGACCAGCGCGGCTTTGTCGTCGTTGACGACCACCTGCGCACCAGCGCCAAGGGCGTCTACGCCGCTGGCGACGTGGCTGGGACCCCCCAGTTCACCCACGCCTCCTGGAATGACTTCCGTGTCCTGCGTGACCTGCTGTCAGGCAAGGAGGCCTCCACCGCCGGGCGTCTCATCCCCTGGGCGGTGTTCACCACGCCTGAGCTCGGGCATGTTGGCATGGGCGAGGAGGAGGCGCGCGCAGCCGGCCATACGGTGCGGGTGGCCAAGAGCCCCACGGCCGCTGTGCCGCGGGCCAAGACCCTGGGGCGCACTGAGGGCTTCTACAAGGTGGTCGTGGACGCCGACACCGACCTCATCCTGGGGGCCGCCGTCATCGGGGCCGAGGCCAGCGAGGTGGTCACCAGCGTCCAGATGGCCATGCTGGGTGGCCTGACCTGGCAGCAGCTGCGTGACGCCGTCATCACCCACCCCACCATGAGCGAGGGGCTCAACATCGTCCTGGACGCCATGCCGCAGCCCTGATTCCGACGGGGATGGCGGTCCGGGGCGGCGGGCCCAGGGCCCCGGACCGGGCCGCCAGAGTGGCAGGATGTGCCTGTGCTGCACATGATCTTCTTCGAGCCGCGGATCCCCGGCAACACCGGTGCGGCGATCAGGCTCAGTGCCAATACCGGTGCCGCCCTCCACCTGGTGGACCCGCTGTTCAGCATGGACGAGCCCAGGCTCCGTCGTGCCGGGTTGGACTACCACGACTTGGCCAGGACGCGGGTGTACCAGACCCTGGAGGAGTGCCTGGAGCAGGTCCCCGGCCGGGTCCTTGCCCTTACCGCGCACTGCGACCGCCTCTACACCCAGGTGGACTGGCGTGACGACGACGCCCTGCTGCTGGGGCCGGAGCCGACAGGACTGCCCGAGGAGGTCATGAGCCACCCCCGTGTCACCGACCGCATCCGCATCCCCATGGTGGCTGGCAGCCGCTCGCTCAACCTCGCCAACTCAGCGGCCGTCGTCGTCTACGAGGCCTGGCGCTGCCTCGGCTTCCCCGGAGGACACGCCTCAGAGGGGGCGCAGCCGCAGGCTATACAGGAGCTGATGCGTCCCTGATGTCCGGGGGCGCTGGGGTCGTGGTGTCCTGGGCGGTCGGCCAGGCAGGGCCGGTCGCGGTGAGTCGTGCTCTATTGCCTCGCCTGCCGCCTCCTCGTGCTGTCTTGCTCACGTTCACCTGCGTCCTTGTCCAGCATTCGTCACAGCATGGCGGAGGGGCGGATCGACAGGTCCTCGACCACCGCATCCATGGAGGTGCTCACGGCCAGGCGCACTGCCGAGGCCACCGACTGTGGCGTCATGTGGTCAGCGGCACGGTAGGCCGGGGCGCGGCCTCCCTCCGCGTGCCTGCGCGCAGCACTGAGCGCCTGGAGCCGCTCCTGCATCGGAGTGTCCACCCGACCCGGGTAGATGGAGGTGACCCGGACCTGGCCGCGCTCCTCCTCGCGCAGCGTGTCGGCCAGGGCCTTGAGGCCGGCCTTGGACGCGCAGTAGAGGGAGTGGCCCGGCCAGGCGTGCAGGCTCGCACCTGAGCCGATGAACACCACCAGCCCCCTGGACTCCCGCAGGGCAGGCAGCACCAGACTCGTCAGGTGCGCGGCTGCCACCAGGTTCAGGTCCAGCACCGAGCGCCAGCGGGCGGGGGTGAGCCTCTCGACCGCTCCCGGTGCCTCCACCCCGGCGCAGTGCACCAGCACGTCGAGGCTGTCGAGCTGGATCCGGTTGACCAGGTAGGCCAGGGCGGTGTCGTCGGCCAGGTCGACCGGGCACACCAGGACCGCGGCCCCGGACTCCTCCTCCAGCGCACCCGCGAGCTCCTCCAGGTCGGTGGCGGTACGGGCGACCAGGACCAGGTTGTGGTCCCGCGCCAGGTCCCTGGCCACAGCCAGGCCGATGCCTGAGGTCGCCCCGGTCACCAGGGCTATCGGGCGCCGCTGGTGGCGTCCGGAGCTGCTCGTCGTGGAGAACCCGAAGGCCGGGGTGGCGGCCTCGCCCTGACGGCGGCGTCCCCCGGGTCGGGTCGGCTCGGTAGAACCGGGCGGTAGCGTCACTGAGCCTCCTTCAGGAAGGGCGCGGCACCCGGCTGCCCAGGCACGGAGTAGGTAGCGGTCAGCGTGGCCCGGGCGAGGCAGTGGGTGGCCAGCGTGAAGGCGGCGGCGGTGGGGGAGGCCCCGTCGTCAAGCCCGAGGGTGTCTACGTCCAGGGCGGAGACGGCAAAGACGTAGCGGTGGTCTCCGTCCCCGGCCGGGGGGTAGGGGCCGAACCAGGCGTGGTCCCCGCTGTCCCCGGCCAGGTGGAAGGCGGCTCCGTCCAGGTGGAGGTCGCTGGTGCCCGCCCCCTGCTCCAGCGAGGTCACCGACACGTCCAGGTCCACCACGGTCCAGTGCCACCACCCGGCCGGGGTGGGCGCGTCAGGGTCGAAGCAGGACACGACGAAGGAGCGGGTCTGCTCGGGAAAGCCCGACCAGCTCAGCGCGGGAGAGATGTTGTCGTGGAGGCCCGTGAATCTGTCGGGGACGCGTTCACCCTCAGTCACGTCCGGGGAGACCAGGGTGAAGGCGGGGACACGGGGCAGGAAGTCGTAGGGCGCGGGCGGTCGTGGGCGGGTGAGGTTGGTTGCCACGGTGTGCCTCCAGAGGGTGCGGTGCGCGGATGTCTGGCTTGCGGTCCGGTTCCTGAGATCCGGGTGAGGTCGGTTGGTGTCCGGGTGAGACAACGACAGCCGTGTGGTTCCCACTGTAGAGCAGCTGGGGGAGCCACGTCACCGCAGTGGCCGGGCGGGGCTGGCCGACTGGCCGAGCGTGACCAGGCTGAGCGTGTCGGTGCCCGGAGGTACCCTGGGCCTCACGGTCGAACATCTGTTCGAGCTGTGTCTGGTCCGTCTAGGGAGGAGTACATGACTGGAGTCTGCGGTAGTGGTGAGCCCCTCGGGGACAGGGGCGCGCGGCTGGCTGCGGCGCGTCTGGCCCTCAGGCGGGCGGAGGAGACCACCGGGCTGCGCCACCACGACCACCACGACGGTGCGCACGGGTTCCAACGGGCCATCGGCACCCGGTGGTCCTCGGGGCGCTCCGGGCTCTGGGACTACCTGGGGTCCTGCCCTGCCGGCGTCCTGCACCTGGAGGGGTCCACCGCGGTCCTCCTGGCCGCTGCGGCGCTGCGCCAGGGCGTCTACGGCTGGTGCGGGGTCCTGGGAGGGGAGGGGCTGGGCTGGTGCGCCGCTGCCGAGCTGGGCCTTGACCTGTCCCGGGTCCTCAGCGTCCCTGCCGACGGCCTGGGGCACGATGGCGTCCTGGCTGCCGCGGGAGTCCTGGTCGACGGGGTCGATGTCCTCCTCCTGAGCTCCCAGGCGGCAGGGTGCCTGGCTACCAGCAGCCGCAGGCGCCTGCTCGTACGGGCACGGGAGCGTGGCACCCTGGTCCTCACTCCTCTGCCCTGGCAGGGTGCCCGGACCCTGGTCTGCGAGCGGTCCTGCCTTGACGAGGCCGCTCCCGGGGCGGCCGGCCTGGGCTTACCTGACGAGGTGCGCAGTGACGTGCGTGAGGTGGACGGTAGCGCGGGTCATGACCCGTGTGAGGAGGCGCACGGCAGGGGCGTCGTCGTCCCCCTGCACCCTCAGGCGGTGCCGACCGCGCCTCCCGCCGCGCCCTCCACCCGCCGGGGGGCGGTAGAGATGCCGGGCGGATACCTGCGAGCCCTGGGCTGGAGCCTGAGCGACCCGGACCGAGGCCTGGGCGGCACGGTGCTCACCCACGGTCCGCACGGGCTGGGCGTGGGTGAGCCCGACCCGGTGGCCACCGCCTCTGCCTCTCCCGCGCCCTTGCGGGGCGCAGGATGAGCGCCTCGGGAGCCGTGCCGGAAAGACGCCTCCTGGCCCTGTGGGTGCCTGACTGGCCCGTGGTGGCCCTGACCCTGGAGGCCCGTGAGCAGCGTCGTGCAAGCGGCTCGTCCCCTCGGGGCGCCCGACTCCGGGAGAGCCGCGCTGATGTGGACCCGGCCCTGTCGCCTGTGGCCGTCGCCGCTGCCCGGGTCCTGGCCGCCTCGGCACCAGCCCGTGCTGCCGGGGTCACCGTCGGCATGAGGACGCGCCTGGCCCGGGCCACCTGTCCTGGGCTCCTCATCCTGCCGCCCCAGGCAGAGCGTGAGGCCCGCGGCTTCGAGCTCGTCATGGACGCGGTCAGCGCGATCCTGGCGGACCCGATCGTCGCCCGCCCGGGCCTGGCACTGTGCCCCGCCCGCGGCCCAGCACGGTGGGCCGGGGGAGAGGATCCGCTGGCCTCGGCTCTGGTCGAGGCCGTGGCACAGGAGGCTGACGTCGAGTGCCAGGTCGGCGTTGCCGGCTCCCTGGCCGGAGCGGTCCTCGCCGCCCGCCAGGGGGTCCTGGTCGAGCCCGGGGATACTCCTGACTTCCTCGCGCCCTGGCCGCTGGAGTCGCTCCTGGCCTGCCTGACCACCCCCCGTCTGAGGGCCGAGGGCCGCGAGCTGGTGGAGGTCCTCGGACGCCTGGGCCTGTACACCCTGGGCGACCTGGCGCGCCTGCCCCACGCCGATCTCGCGGCCCGGTTCGGGCCGACGGGCGCTAGGCTCCACCGGCTGGCCTGCGGCACCGAGCACGAGGTGCCGCGCGTCACCCGGCCCGCCAGGGACGTGAGCGTGGAGGCCGTCCTGGACCCACCTGCGCAGCGTGCCGACACCGCTGCCTTTGCAGCCCGGAACCTGGCTGAGGAGCTGGTCTCCAGGCTCGTCTCCCTAGGCCTGGCTGCCGACCGTCTCCTGGTGGAGGCGTCATGCCAGGACGGGACCGGTCTGTGCCGCTGCTGGATGCTGGAGACCACTCCCACGGCCGCCGAGGTCACCGACCGTGTGCGCTGGCAGCTGGAGGGCTGGCTGGCAGGCCGATCTGGGCGCCCGCCCGCCTCGGCCCTGGAGCGTCTGCGTCTGGTCGCCCTCGGGCTCTTTCCCGCCGGGGCAGCCCAGACAGGCCTGTGGCGGGGCGCCGGTGACCAGTCAGCCAGGCGGGCGCACCGCGCAGCGAGCCGTCTGGAGTCCCTCCTGGGTGCAGGTAGCGTCCAGGTGCCTCAGGTCGTCCCCGGGTGGGACCCGCGCTCGCGGGCGCGCTGCGTCACCTGGGGGGAGCAGGAGGGGCAGGAGCGTGGGCGTACCGGCCCTGCCCAGGGCCTTCCTCGGTCGCAGGAGGGACGGACAAGCGTCCCGTGGGCTGGGATGCTCCCAGAGCCCTCTCCCTCCGTGGTCCTGCCCCGGCCCTGTCCCGTACGACTTGGCAGCGCCTTAGGCGAGGACCTGGACGTTGACGTCCAGGGGCAGCTGCTTGGTACCCCCGCCCACCTGGAGGTCTCCTGCCCGGAGGCGGTCTGCCTGCGGGACCGGCGGGCCTGCCTCGGGTGTGTTCCCGGGGCGTGCTCGCCCCACCGGCTGCGTGTCCGCTCCTGGGCCGGACCCTGGCCCGTCAGCGAGGCGTGGTGGAGGCCTGGGGGCGCCTCGCGGCGCGCCTACCTCCAGGTGGTCCCCGAGCTGGGACCGCCCCTGCTGCTCGTGCGCGCAGGGCAGTGGTGGCTTGACGCCGTCTACTCCTGACCTGCTGCTCCTGCAACACCTCAGGCGGTCTTGCCCTGACCCCCTGCTCCTGCCCACCGGCTTCTGCCGCTTGCGATCTCCCAGTCCCCGGACGCTGACAGCAGCGTGTGTGGCAGCGTGTACCGTAGTCACGCCGCACCGGGACGTCCCGGGCAAGAACGTCCCGGGCAGGCGACAGCCGTGGCTGCCGTACCTGGAGGGTGCCAGCACGCCGACAGGTCCACGGGCCGGTACGCCGACCAGGAGGAGGAACCGCGTGGCCAAGCTCTACTTCCGCTACGGCGCCATGAACTCCGGCAAGACCACCAGCCTGCTCCAGACCGCCCATAACTACGAGGAGCGCGGGCAGACCGTCCTGGTCGTCAAGGCCGTCGTGGACACCAGGGGAAGGAGTGCCGTGGTCTCCCGCCTGGGTGTGTCCCGCGAGGTGGATCTTCTGGTGCAGGACGAGGACGACCTGCGCGCCCTGGTGCTGCGCCGTGCCCTGGCTGACCACGAGGCCGGGACCCCGCTGCGCCACGTCCTGGACTGCGTCCTGGTGGACGAGGCCCAGTTCCTCACGCCCTCCCAGGTGGACCAGCTCATGGAGCTCGTCCTCCTCGACGACGTCCCCGTCCTGGCCTACGGCATCCGCTCCGACTTCCGGACCCGCAGCTTTCCTGGGTCACGTCGCCTGCTTGAGATCGCCCATTCCCTGGAGGAGCTCAAGACGATCTGCCGCTGCGGCCGCAAGGCGGTCTTCAACGCCCGCAGGGCTGGAGGTGGGCCCGGCGGCGAGGGGGGAGGGTTCGTCTTCGACGGGGACCAGGTCGTCATTGACTCCGGGGAGGCTGGCGACGTCACCTACGAGTCCCTGTGCGGCAAGTGCTACCTCGCGGCCGGAGGTACTCTGTCGGAGCAGTGAGGGGCTGCCAGGGCCGAGTCTGTCGTTGGTGCCGCTAGCGTCGTCAGCGCCACTAGTATGGACACATGTTCGATTGCCTGGAGCGCTGTGAGGGGCGCGTTCCCCGCGCTGCCGACCGTACCGATCCTGTGGCTTCCTACGTCACCGTCCCCGCTACCGGCCTTCCGGGACCTGGCTCGTGACTCACCGCTACGCAGAGCTGCACGCCCACTCCGCCTACTCCTTCCTTGACGGCGCCAACGAGCCCGAGGACCTGGTCCAGGCAGCCATGGACCTGGGGCTGGAGGCGCTGGCCCTGACCGACCACGACGGCGTCCCCGGCATCGTCAGGCACGCCCAGGCTGGTCGGTCCCTGGGGCTGCCGACGGCCCACGGCGCCGAGCTCACTGTGGCCGACGGCTCCCACCTTCCCGTTCTAGCCCGTGGCCCTGAGGGGTATCGGCGCCTCGTGTCCGCCATATCCCGGCACAACCTGGGTACCGGGCACCGCGCTGAGCCCGCCCACGACCTGCTCGTCCTGGCCCAGGCCCTGCACGGCTGCAGTACCGGCGGCGGTAGCCTCGGCACCGGGACCCCGACGTCCGCTCCTGCCTGCCTGGTCCTCACCGGCACCGCCAACGGCCCTCTGCGACGGGCGCTAGGCGATCCCCGTCGCCCGCAGGACTGGGACCTAGCGGCGGCGGATTCCTGCCTGGGACGCCTCGTCGAGCTCTTTGCCGACCCCGACCGTCCTCGCTACCAGGACCGGGACATGGTGGGAACGGCAGCGGGCACCCCCCAGGCCAGCGCCTGTGCCGGCCTGGCTGTCGAGATCGCCCTGGACGGTGGCCCCTGCGACGCGGCCCTCACCGAGGTGCTCTCCCGACTGGCCCGTGCCCACCACCTGCCGCTCGTGGCCACGGGGGCGGTACGCTGCGCCCGCCCCGGCGACGCCCCCGTGGCTGACGTCCTGACGGCGACCCGCTTGGCGACCGACCTGGAAGGCGCTCGCGGGTACCTGCCCGCCACTGGACGCTGGCTGCGTGGGGCGCAGGACATGGTCCGCCTCCACCGCCGCCTTCCGGCGGCGGTGGAGGCTGCGGCGCAGATCGGAGCCGAGATCGCCTTCGACCTGTCCCTGATCGCCCCGGACCTGCCCTCTCCCGAGGTCCCCCACGGCCACACGCCCGCCACCTGGCTGCGTGAGCTCACCCGCCGCGGTGCGACCAGCCGCTACGGCACCCCCGAGGAGGACCCGCGAGCCTGGCAGGTCCTGGAGCACGAGCTCGCTGTCATCGAGCAGCGCGGCTTCCCTGGGTACTTCCTCATCGTGCGCTCGGTCGTCGACTTCTGTGAGCGGCAGGGGATCCTGTGCCAGGGGCGGGGCTCGGCGGCGAACTCCGCGGTCTGCTACGCGCTGGGGATCACGGCTGTCGACGCCGTGCGTCACCGCATGCTCTTCGAGCGCTTCCTGTCCCCGGGGCGCAGCGGGTACCCAGACATTGACCTGGATATCGAGGCCTGTCGCCGGGAGGAGGTCATCCAGCACGTCTACACCCGCTACGGGCGCGACTACGCTGCCCAGGTCGCCAACGTCATCTCCTACCGGCCCCGCTCGGCGGTGCGTGACGCGGCCCGGGCACTGGGCTACCCGCCCGGGGTGCAGGACGCCTGGGCCAGCCAGGCGGGTACCTGGCTGGGGGCGGCTGCCCCCGGCGCTGCCTCGCGGTGGTCAGCGGCTCTACGGAAGGAGCCCGGCCCGACGTCGGCGGAGTCGTCTGGTGAGACGGTCCCCGCCCAGGTCCTGGAGGTGGCGGGGCGGCTGCTGCGCCTACCCCGGCACCTGGGCGTCCATCCCGGGGGGATGGTCCTGTGCGACCGCCCGGTTACGCAGGTCTGCCCGGTGCGCTGGGCGGCCAAGGAGAACCGCAGTGTCCTGCAGTGGGACAAGGACGACTGTGCCGCAGCCGGCCTGGTCAAGCTCGACCTCCTGGGGCTGGGGGAGCTGACCGCCCTGCGGCTGTCCTTCACCTCGCTGTCCCAGCGGGGTGAGACCGTCCCCGAGACCCCTGCCGACCAGGGGGCCGTGGCTGGTGCGGTGCCCGCAGTCACGGCTGGCGCCAGGGGCTCCGCCGACTGCGCCCCCTCAGCCAGCGGTGGTGTCAGTACCGGGGGCAGGACACGCCCGTCACAGGCCGGGCAGGCGTGGAGTCTGCACACTCTGCCGGAGGACGACCCTGCCGTCTATCGGCTGCTCAGCGCGGCAGACACCGTCGGGGTCTTCCAGGTGGAGTCGCGTGCCCAGATGGCCACTCTGCCGCGTCTGCGACCCTCGACCTTCTACGACATCGTCGTGGAGGTGGCCCTCATACGCCCCGGCCCTATCCAGGGTGACGCCGTCAGCCCCTACATCCGCCGCAGGCTCGGCCACGAGCCGGTCACCTACCTCCACGAGGTGCTCAGACCCGCCCTGGCCAGGACCCTGGGCGTCCCCCTCTTCCAGGAGCAGCTGATGCAGATTGCCGTTGACGCCGCCGGCTTTACCCCTGCCGAGGCGGACACCCTGCGTCAGGCCATGGGCTCCAAGAGGTCGACAGAGCGGATGGAGGCCCTGCACGACCGCTTCGTCGCGGGTATGGAGGCCCACGGTATCGACACCCCCACGGCTGAGACCGTCTTCGACCAGCTGCGCGCCTTCGCCGACTTCGGGTTCCCTGAGTCCCACGCCTTCTCCTTCGCCTACCTGGTCTACGCCTCAGCCTGGCTCAAGGTCCGCAGGCCCGAGGACTTCTACGCCGGGGTCCTGGCAGCCCAGCCCATGGGGTTCTGGTCACCGCAGTCACTCGTGGCCGACGCGCGTCGCCACGGGGTGCGGGTCCTGCCGACCGACGTCAATGCCTCGGCTGTCCTGGCCACCGTGGAGCAGCGTCCTGCGCCGGGTGCCCCTGGCTCCTGCGGCGGGGGTCCTGCTGGTGAGGACGGAGCCGATCCCTGGGGGCCTGTCAGCCCCTCGCCGCACGCCCTGACCTTCCTGGACGTCCACGGGGACCTGGGTGTGCGCCTTGGGCTGGCCTCCCTCAGGGGGCTGGGAGGCGGTGTCGCGCAGGAGATCGTCTCCCAGCGCCTGGAGGCGGGTCCCTACAGGGACGTGGAGGACCTGGCTCAGCGTGTGCGCCTAGGACGTCGGCACCTGGAGACTCTGGCGGCCTGCGGCGCCTTGTCCGGTCTCGGTACACACCGTCGCGAGGCCCTGTGGGCGGCAGGCCCCCTGGCGTCGGGGCGCCTGCACCGGGCTGCGAAGGAGGGGGACAGGTGGTTTCAGCCGCCCCTGCCCGGCACCGCTGTCGCTGTCAAGGCACCTGCGCTGCCGGTCATGGGTGAGCCTGAGCGCCAGGCGGCGGACATCAGGCTGAGCGGGGTGTCACCCCGGGGCTACCCGACCGTGCTCGTACGGTCCCGGCTGGGCCAGGCCGGTGTCCTGACCCTCGCGGAGGCCGCTAGCCAGGAGCCGGGGAGGCGGGTGAGGGCGGCGGGGGTGGTCACCCACCGGCAGCACCCGCGTACCGCTACCGGTGTGGTCTTCCTCAGCCTGGAGGACGAGACCGGGCTGCTCAACGTCGTGTGCCCTGCAGGCGTGTGGCGACGCTACCAGGACGTAGGGCGACGGGCTGCCGCGCTGGTTGTCCGGGGGCTGGTGGAGCGAGCTGACGGCGCGGTGTCCCTGGTTGCCGAGCGCCTGGACGCCCTGCCCGGTGTCGTCTCCACAGGCAGCCGGGACTGGCGCTAGGTGTGCTTGGCCAGGTTGGTTGGGTCAGTGTGGCCGGTGTGACGGCACACGGTGAGGTGACGTGTCGGGTCGCGCGCGTTAGGCAACGGAAACGTCATAGCACAACGCGGCACCATGTTGTCCTATGACGTTTCTGCTGCCGAGGCTGTTACTCCCGCCGGGTGGCCGTGTAGGCGGGCAGCTCCCCGAGCACTGGGGCGTCGCGCACGTGCAGCTCGGAGTACACCGACCAGGCCACGCTGATGACCGGGACGGCGACGATCGCCCCCAGCAGTCCTGCCGAGTACGTCCCGACGGCTACCGCGATGATGACGACCACCGGGTGCAGCGAGACCTGTCGGCCCATGATGAGCGGCTGGAGGATGTGACCCTCGATCTGGCCGATGCCGGCCACGCCCAGGCCTACCACCACCATGGTGAGAGGCCCCTGGGAGGCCAGGGCCACCACCATGGCGATCACCATGGCCACCGGGGCGCCGATCAGAGGGATGAAAGCACCGATAAAGACCAGCACCGCCAGCGGGGCGGCCAGGGGGATTCCCACCAGCTGCAGGAAGATCCCTGCCATGATCGCGTCGGTGAGGGCGACAATGACTGTGCCGCGAGCGTACCCGGCGAAGGTGTACCACCCTGCTCCGGCGGCCCGGTGCACGGACTCACGCAGGTGGGCGGGCAACTCGTTGAGGAACCAGCGCCACATCTTCTCCCCGGAGGCCAGGAAGAAGATCGTGGAGAAGACAGCCAGGGCCATGACGGCGAAGAAGTCGACGAGGCCGCTGGCGTTGGACAGGACCTCGCTGGCCAGCGACGGGGCGTTGTTCTGCAGGTAGTCCTGGCCCTGGGAGACCCACTCCTGGAACTGCTCCGTCAGCTGCTGCTGGGTTACGTGCAGGGGGAGCGGACCCGTCTCCACGAAGTCGACGATGGTGTCCAGGCCGTCACTGAACTGGGCCGCCAGGGAGTCCCACTGGCCGGTAACTGAGGTGACGACGTAGGCAACCAGGCCCACCAGGGAGGCTAGTGCCGTCAGCAGAGCCAGGAAGGTCGCCGGGTAACGGGGCATCACTCGGACGAAGAGGCTGACCAGGGGCTGGAGGATCGAGGTGAGAACCAGGGCGATGAACAGCCCGACGAACACCGGGACGACTCTGGCAGTGACGAACACCATCAGGGAGACGATGATGATGACGCCCAGCAGCAGCCAGGCTCCTAGGCCCCCACGGACCAGCCAGCGGGGTAGGGAAGCCAGGACAGTGCGGGTCGTGACGTTGTCAGTAGCCGGTACCGCGATGGCCTGCGGGTACGCGGGCTTCCGTGGTGCCGTGGCAGGCGGGTGGGCGGCCAGCGCCTGGTCGGAGTCGGTGGTGCTAGCTGGGCCGACCTGGTTGGGCTGCTCGGCCCCGATGTCCTGCCCGATGTCCTGTGCGCCCTGGCTAGCCCCGCCCTCCTGATGGTAGGCCAGGTGGGCGGCGCGGTCCGCCTGGCGTCGTTCCTCGGCCCGGTCGATGGTGCGTCCCAGGATCTCACGGACGCGACGCAGGTGTGCGAGCACCCCGGTGCGGTGGGTGCCGCCGCGGGGGCTCGCGCCGTCCGGTGCCTGGTCAGCTGCTGCGGGAGTTCGGGCCTGCGGCACGAGCACCTCCTGCTGGGCCTCGTCGGCGGTGCCGGAGGGCGGCTGCGTAAGCGGCTCCGGAGGCAGGTCTGTGTCCACGGACTCGTCCTTTAAGTTACCTGTGGGGGGTGCTGTGGCTGTGGTCGGGCTGACGGAAGGGGGCTAGCCTACTAGCGTGGAAGCATGGCACATGCAGCACATCGCCACACCCCCGACGACACCAGCGGAGCCTCCGGTGCCCCGGGCAGCACCGCCCTCAGCGCTGGCGCGGACCCTGTCCCTGGTACTGGCCAGGCCGACCCGTCCCTGTCTCTTCCCCCCACTGCGGCCCTCACCGCCGGACGGGGCGGTCAGCCCCGTCTCCTGGTCGATGCTCCGGCCGGGTACGGGGAGGTCTACCTCCACGGCGCCACCGTGACCTCCTGGAGACCCCGAGGCAGCAAGGAGGTCATCTTCACCTCCCGCCAGGCTGTCTTTGACGGACGGACCGCGATCCGCGGCGGCGTACCCTTGTGCCTGCCGGTCTTCAGCGACGGGATCCACGGTGACGCCCGCCCCAGGCACGGGTGGGCGCGTACCAGCCCCTGGCGGCTGCTGTCAGTGTCGCCCACCAGGGAGGCCGGGGTGCGGGCGCTGTTCCTGCTCTCCCGGGACCACCTGACAGCCCTGTACGAGGTGGAGGTAGGCCACGAGTTGGTCCTGAGCCTGTCGCTGCGCAACGACGCCGCCTCCCCACGGACCGTGGAGGCGGCGCTGCACACCTACCTGGCGGTCCATGACGTGACCGGGACCGAGGTCAGCGGCCTGGACGGCGCCCCTTTCACCGACAACCTCTCCGGCAGTGTCCTCAGCGGTCTTCCCGAGAACCCCCCTCCCGGGGCGGGAGGGCGCCACCTGCTGCAACGCGGACCCGTCACGGTCAGCGGGCCGGTCGACCGCATCTACCGCAGCGAGAGTGACCTGCGGGTGTCGGACCCGGGTCACCACAGGGTCATCACGGTGCGCAAGCGCAACGCCGCCTCCACCATCGTGTGGAACCCGTGGTCCACTGGCAGCGCCGCCATGCCGGACATGGCCGATGACGAGTTCGCCTCCATGCTCTGCGTGGAGGCGGGCGCGGTCCGCCAGGACGCCCCCACCATCATGCCGGGGGAGAGCTGGTCGATGCGGGCTGTCGTGGGTACAGAGCCTGCCTGAGCCCTAAGAAGGCTGTCCCAGATCAGTGTGACGGGAAGTTGTGACGGGAAGCACTGTGGGCTGGTTTTGTCGGCTTCGCCGCGGTCGTGCTAAGTTTCTCTGCGTTGCCTGGTGCTACTGAGGCAGCAGGAGTCATCCTGTCCGAGTGGCGGAATAGGTAGACGCGCTAGCTTGAGGTGCTAGTGCCTTATTAAACGGGCGTGGGGGTTCAAGTCCCCCCTCGGACACCCGGGCAGAGGGGTCCCGGAAGCCAGTACCTGGCTTCCGGGACCCCTCGTTCTCTGTCTGTCTCTGCTTCTCTATCCGTCTCTTTCTCTATCTGTCTCTGTCTGTCGCGTTCCGGGCGCCGGGCCTGATCAGCACCGGGACGGTGCGGGTCAGCCCCACTCGGGGCGGTAGCGCTCGGGGCGGGAGGGCAGGCACCACAGCACAATGAGCGCGATGCTCCCGCCGGGTACCAGGACGAGGAGGAAGAACAGCCCGGAGAACCCGCCGTCGTGGAGACGACGTACCCCCGACGCTATGTACGGGACAATGGTGCCCAGGCCGATGACCATGTACAGGAACCAGCTCACGGCTATGACTGCCGCGTTCGGCGTCCCGTCGGAGGAGGCCGCAGCGCTGCCGGCCGTCAGGCCCAGCACCACCAGCGTGACGACAAGCTGGGCCGCGAGCAGGGCAGCGAGGGCCCACCAGAACTCTGAGCGTGAGGCGTAGCCGCGGAACTGGGCGTAGCGCTGGAAGAAGCGCCTGACCGCCTGGATGGGGTCGGCTCCCGGCAGCGGCGCGACCTCAGGAGACAGGGTGGGGGAGAAGCCGGGCTGGCCGTAGCCAGCCCCGTAGCCGTAGCCGGCCCCGTAGGCACTGCCTGTTGCGTAGGCATTCTGCTGGCCGGGGTAGGCTCCGGCCTGCTGGGCATAGGCCTGCTGCGGCTGGGGCGCGCCCTGGCCAGGGCTGCTTGCGTAGGACATGGTGAGTGCTCCACTTCGTAGGGTGCAGATTTGTCAACACCGTACCCAGCCCGGAGTCAGGCCAGGGCGGCACCAGCAGACGACAGTACGCGGTAGCCGCGACGCCGCGTGAGCTAGGGGCGTGCCTGTCTCATCACGAGAGAGATGGCGGTCTTGGCGGGACGCTAGTATGACGACCATGCAGCCCTGCGATATTACGGTCCCTGCCGACGGCGACTGCCCTGAGCTCCTGCTGTCCGCGCCCACGCTGGCTGATATCGAGCGTATCGCCGAGATCTGCGACGACCCTGACATCCAGGAGTGGCTCACTGTGCCGCACGGCTACACGGTGGAGGACGCCCGTGACTTCGTCAACGACGTCGCCGCCCCCGGGTGGAAGACCGGCAAGGAGCTGACCTGGGGGATACGCGAGTCTGACGGCCGGGGGGGCTGGTACCTGGTCGGGCTGGTCAGCCTGGGCGCACAGCCCGGCGACGTCCGCACGCTCGGGTTCAGCCTGGCCGCCCAGGCGCGGGGCCGCGGTGTCATGACCCGGGCTGTGCGCGCCGTCGTCGACCTCGCCTTTGACGCGTCCGGACCGGTACGTGCCGCCGCGCTGCGCTGGGTCTGCGAGGTCCACGACGGCGTGCCCAACTGGGCCTCCTGGCGCGTGGCCTGGAGGCTCGGCTTTACCCGGGAGGCTCATCTGCGGGCGGCGCTGCCCAACAAGGGGGACCTGCACGACGCCTGGTACGCCACCCTCCTGCCTGGTGACCCGCGTGAGCCTCGAGCCCCCTGGGACGGTCCCGCTCCCAGGAGTGTCCGGGCAGCCTCCGGGCCAGAGGCAGCAGCACCGGGGTGGGGGAGCGGCTCCGGTGGCGCTGGTCGTGCCGGGGCAGCCTGGACGCCCCTGGTGCCCCACGACGGCGTGGGCAGGCGGGAGGGGGACGACCCTGAGGCCCTGGTGCGCCGCTTCCACCACGTCTACGAGCTGCCGGTCCGCACCGACGGCCCCTGCCTAGACCGTCCGAGCCTGGGCATGCGCATGAGCCTGGTCGCCGAGGAGTTCGCCGAGCTCACCGGTGCCGTCTACGGTGCCGACGCCCGGGCCGAGGTCGAGGCCGCCTACGCCCGGGCGGTCCGCTGCGACGACGGTACCCGCGACACAGTGGGCGCAGCCGACGCCCTAGCGGACCTGGTCTACGTCATCTACGGCATGGCCCTGGAGACGGGGATCGACCTGGCCGCCGTCCTGGCCGAGGTCCAGCGCTCCAACATGTCCAAGCTGGGTGAGGACGGCAGGCCTGTCTACCGTGAGGACGGCAAGGTGCTCAAGGGGCCGGGCTACTTCCCGCCCGACGTCGCGGGAGTCCTGGGCCTCCAGGCGGGAGACGAGGAGGGCAGGTCTCCACGGTCCTGACCTGCTGGGTACCTCCTGTGCCCGGGGCGGTCCGAGCGAAGCTGCTCCTGCCCTGCCTGTGCGTAGCAGCACAACGGACCCGCACCAATCTATACTGTACGTATAGTAAAGTTTCAGGCGTGACCCACACGCCTTGCACCCTCGCGTCCCCAGGGCGCACCGTCCCCAGAAGGCGGGACTGGTGTGCCCTGGCCGTCCTTGCCCTGGCGGTGACCCTGCTGTCCATCGACTCCACGGTCCTGTCCCTGGCGGTTCCCCTGATGAGCGCAGACCTGGGCACCACGGCCAGCCAGCTGCTGTGGATCGGTGACATCTACTCCTTCGTCCTGGCCGGACTGCTCGTCACCATGGGTAACCTGGCGGACCGTGTCGGCAGGCGCCGCCTTCTCCTCATCGGGACCGTGGGCTTTGGGGTCTCCAGCGCCCTGGCGGCGCTGGCGCCCAGCGCCGGGACACTCATTGCCGCCAGGGCGCTGCTGGGCCTCAGCGGTGCCACTATCATGCCCTCCACACTCTCCCTGGTGCGGACCATATTCCCTGACCCTCGCACCCGGGCCACGGCCATCGCGATATGGTCCGCGGGCGCGTCGGGTGGTCTGGCTCTGGGGCCTGTGGTGGGCGGGCTCCTCCTAGAGCACTTCTGGTGGGGCAGCGTCTTCCTCATCAACGTGCCCGTCATGGTGCTGGTCGTGGTCACTGGCCTGTTCCTGCTCCCAGAGTCGCGCAACGTACAGGGGGGCCCGGTCGACCTGCCCTCTGCTGTCCTGTCTGTCGTGGCGATCGTCTCGGTGGTCTACGCAGTGAAGTCCCTGGCCCACGACGGGCTGACGCTCCTGGCGGTCCTGGCCCTGGCGGCAGGTGCGGGCGCGAGCTGGGTTTTCCTGCGGCGGCAGCGCGTCCTGGACACCCCGCTCATCGACGTTACCCTGTTCCGCAGGCCCGCCTTCACCTGGGCCGTCCTGGCTACCGTCATGACCAACTTTGCCCTGGCGGGACTACTGTACTTCTTCTCCCAGTACCTCCAGTTGGTGCGAGGCATGTCCACCCTCTACGCCGGCCTGACCGAGATGCCGGCCTCTCTCGCCGCAGTCGTCGTCGTGGCCGTGGTCGCCTGGGCGCTACGGCACCTGGGCTACGGCAGGGCGCTGGAAGGCGGTCTTCTGACGGCCGCAGCCGGGCTGGCCCTGGTCGCCGTGGCGGAGTCCTACGGTGGTGTCGTCGGCATCGTCCTTATCTGCGCGGGCATGCTGGTGGTGGGGGCCGGGGTTGGCCTCGGCTTCACTATCTCTACCGGGGCCGTGTTGGCAACGGTGCCTGCCCAGCGTGCCGGGGCAGCCTCTGCCGTCTCTGAGACGGGTATGGAGCTCGGTGCTGCTCTGGGGATCGCGGTGCTGGGGACGGTCCAGGACGTCGGATACCGTCTCTACCTGGGTACCGTGGCGCACGGTGTCCCGGCGGAGGTAGCGCAGGCGGCCCGGCAGTCTCTGCCGACGCTGTCAGGCATTGTGGACGCTTCCAGCCCTGACCAGGCTGCTCTGCTGGACCAGGCCCGGACGGCCTTCACCCACGCCATGCAGACCACCGCCGTGATCGCGGCTGCCATCCTGGTCCTCGCCGGGATTATGGCCGCCCGCCGTGTTCCCGCCCAGGGTGCGCAGGACGGCGGCGAGCTCTCCTGACGGGGTGGGGTGGGACAGGGGCGTGACATCATAAGGTCATGAAGCAGTCCAGACGTGCCCTCATCATGGAACGTGCCCTGGAGATCACCCACGAGGAGGGCTTCGACGCCCTGACGTTCGAGGCGCTGGCCGAGCGTGTGGGGGTTACCCGCGGGGGGGTTGTCTACCACTTTCCCACCAAGGACGACCTC
Source organism: Actinomyces sp. 2119 (assembly GCF_003591215.1). Classification (NCBI taxonomy): domain Bacteria; kingdom Bacillati; phylum Actinomycetota; class Actinomycetes; order Actinomycetales; family Actinomycetaceae; genus Actinomyces; species Actinomyces sp. 2119. The sequence goes on along the minus strand of NZ_QYRR01000001.1, from coordinate 357,787 downwards.
GCGGCCGGGATCGCCTCGATGCTGCTGGAGCACTGGCAGGCTGCTGCCCGCCTCGCCCTGGGGAAACCTCTAGGGCAGGCGAGCCAGGCTGAGCGCCTCCAGGCGCTGGCTCGCAGCATTCTGGAGGGCGAGATCCAGCGTGGAGAGTTGTCCTTCGTGATGTCGCCGGTCTCGAGGGCGGCCCAGCTGGCTGCGGCCTGGGACACCCTGTACAGCGAGTGGGTGGGTGACGTCAGCACCCTCACGCCGATCCAGCGCGTGGGACTCCTCGCTGTCGACGGCTGGTGGCTCAGCCGTGCTGACGACTCGCCGGGCGTAGACCTGCAGGACGAGGAGACCATGAGCCTCATCATCCGCATGGTGGCAGGTGAGGGCTTGTAGGGCCGGGACCAGGGGGAGCGGTCCTGTCGTGCGCCCGGACGTCTGGTCGGGGTTCCGGGCCATGCCTGTCCCTCCGGCGTCCTCCTCTCCCCAACGACTTCACCGGGTGACCAGCTCGTGGCAGGATGTGTCCATGGCGACGGCGGGCGGACCGTGGTGACGGGGACGAGCCCGCCGTACGGCCGTCAGCAACCACCTGCCTGACCGGAAGGAGCACACATGGCTCGCGTCACTGTTGTCGGAGGGGGATACGGTGGCATCACGGTCGCCAAGGCGCTTGATGACGTCGCTGAGGTCACTCTCGTGGAGCAGAAGGACACCTTCGTCAACCACGCCGCGGCTCTGAGGGCCGCCGTGGACCGGGAGTGGGCCGACAAGATCTTCATCCCCTACGACAACCTCCTGGTACATGGGCGGGTCGTCCACGGTACGGCCCTGGCGGTGCGGGGGACCACGGTGGAGGTCTCCGGCGAGGGGCCGGTGGAGGCCGACCACCTCGTCCTGGCTACGGGGACGGCCTACCCGTTCCCCGCCAAGCACATGGAGTCCTCCTCGGTCATCGCCAAGGCCCGCATCGAGCGGGTACGGACCAACCTGGAGCAGGCAGCGCGGGTGCTTATCCTTGGGGCCGGAGGGGTCGGTATCGAGCTGGCGGGGGAGATCACCTCCGCCTTTCCCGACATCAAGGTCACTCTGGTGGAGGCGGCCGACCAGATCCTCCCCTCCGACGACTGCAGGCCCGAGCTGCGGCAGTCCATCTCCGCCCAGCTGGCCCAGCGCGGTGTCGAGGTCGTCACCGGTGACACCCTCGGCTACCTGCCACCGGTTGACGTGGGGGTCCTCTCCCCGTTCCGGGTGGACACCAGGGCCGGGCGTCGTATCGAGGCCGACATGTGGTTCCGCGCCTACGGCTCCGCGGCTGCCACGGGCTTCCTCGGCGAGGACTACGACGACATCCGCCGCTACGACGGGACCATTCGCGTCGACAGCCACCTACGGGTGCTTGACCACCCCGGGGTGTGGGCTATCGGAGACATCACTGACGTGCGTGAGTCCAAGCGCGCCCAGGCGGCGCGTGACCACGCCCAGGTGGTCGCTCGCAACATCTCTGACGTCATCGCGGGCAGGCAGCCTTCAGCCACCTATGCCCCAGGCACCCAGATGACCGTCCTGCCGCTGGGTCCTGACGGAGGTGCCTCTCAGGTCCTGCGCGACGGTGTGCGTGTCGTGGTGGGACCCGAGGAGACTAGCCGCATGAAGGGGGAGGATCTTTTCCTGGGGTTTGTCCGTGAGGAGCTCGGGGCTAACGGCTGAGCGACGCGGGGGGCCGGTTCCCAGTGCGCCAGGCCGCCTAGAGCAGGTAGTCTATGCCACATGACGAACGACCCGCGGTCCGCACTCAACCGACTCATTGCCGCTTTCGAGGCGCACCTGGATGCTGCCGCTACCGGTGACGAGCTCTCGCCGGCCGTGGTCGCTGCCGAGAGCACGCTCCAGGAGGCTTTCTTCACCTACGACGACGCCCTTTTCACCGCCTTCGGGATCGAGCTGCCCTTCGACGCCTACGACGGTGATGACGACGAGCAGGATGACGACGACTACGACGACCTTGATTCCGAGGACTCCGAGGACGAGGACTATGAGGAGGACGACTCGGAGAACGGTACGTATGACGACGATCTTGACGACTACGGCGAGGAGGACCTGGAGACGCAGAGCGAGGTCTGAGCCCTTGTGCCGCCGTCTCTTACCTCAGCCAGCCTCGCCTCAGCCAGCCTCGCAGTAGCCCCAGGCAGCCCCGGCCCGGTCTCAGAACCGCTCGGGATAGCCCAGGACCGGTGCGGTTACCTCGTCCAGGGCGTGGCGGATCTGTACAGGCAGGTGCAGGTCCTCTGCCGCGAGCGCGCCCTGCAGCTGGGAAGGGGTACGTGCCCCCAGGATGGTGCAGGCGACTCCGGGGGCGTCGCGGGCCCAGGCCAGAGCCACCTCGACCGGCTTGCGGTCCAGGCCTGCTGCTGCGGTGGCAACCGCCTCACCGACTCCGCGGTGGTGCTCTGCCAGGTAGGGTGCCACGTAGGAGCGCAGGTGGGGGGATGCGGCCCGGGAGTCTGGGGGAGTGGAGGAGCGGTACTTGCCGGTGAGGACTCCCCGTCCCAGCGGGGCGTACCCGATCACGCCAAAGCCTAGTGCGCCCGCAGCAGGAATGAGCTCGCGCTCCACACCTCGGGCGAACAGGGAGTGCTCCACCTCTACGGCAGCCAGCCCTGGCCCCTGGATGCCCTCGCTGAGGAGGTCACTGACGCGTACGGTAGCCCAGGCGGGGTGGTTGGACAGACCCACGTAGCGTGAGCGTCCCGAGGCCACTGCGGTACGCAGGGCGTGGGCGGTCTCCTCCAGCGGGGTGGTGGGGTCTGGGACCTGGACCAGCCACAGGTCCAGGTGGTCGGTTCCCAGACGCTCCAGAGACGCGTCCAGGGTGTCCAGGAGGGTCCCGCGGGAGGCGTCGGCCGCGCTAGGACGCTCTCCGGTGCGCCACGTGCGCACTCCGGCCTTGGAGACCAGGACCACGTCCTGGCGGAGCACGTGCTCACGCAGAAGGGTTCCGACCACCTCCTCAGAGGCTCCCTCGCAGTAGGAGGCCGCAGTGTCGAGCACGGTGCCCCCGGCGTCGAGGAACACGTCCAGCTGCTCCCTGGCCTCCAGCTCGTCGGTGTCACGGCCCCAGGTCAGGGTGCCCAGACCCACTGACGAGACCCGCAGTCCGGTCCGGCCAAGCTTCCTGTGCTCCATGGGACAACCGTAGTAGTTCCTGCGACCCCCTGGTTGCCGGCACCCAGGTTGCGGGCGCCTGTACCAGCGTTGGCCGAGGATCCCGGCCCGGAAGCGCTGCACCCGTCGCCAGCCCCGGTGGCCACGTGGGCGGCGAGGCTGGCGACGGGGCACGACTCGGGTGGGAACTACCGGCGCACGGTGATGGACCAGGCAGCGTCACCGGTCTTGAGGAACTCGGTGACCTCGTAGCCGTTGTCAGAGGCCCAGGCAGGCAGCGACTGGGTTCCCTGGGTGCAGTCAAAGTTGATGACCAGCTCGTCCCCCGGGTCGAGCTCAGCCATGGCCTCCTCTGCCTCCAGGACGGGGAACGGGCACACCTGGCCGGTGGTCTCCAGGACGGTACGCATGAGGATGTCCTCTCTGTGCTTTGTGCTTTTCTGTACTGTGTGGGTACGTGCTTGTGGCAGGTGTCTTCCTGGCAGGTGCCGACCTCATGGTGAGGGTGCTACGGCTGCCGTCCGGCGGCGGGGACCGCTCCTCACTCCTCTTCTCTCTTCTTCGCCGCCTGCCCGGCTGCCACCTCACCTGACCGTGGCGGCAGCGGGCTGCGTGGTTGCGCTAGATCCAGCTGCCCTGGCTGCGCGGCGACGCTGGCGGGGACGGATGATGGTGGCCCAGGCGGCGGCGCCGACCCCGAGCACCTGGAAGGTCAGTGCCATCCAGCCCTGCCACGACAGCAGGGAGGTCTGGACCAGGGCGTTACCGATGGAGCACCCGCCTGCCCAGGCTGCTCCCACGCCCATGAGGACGCCGCCCCCGATGGAGCGCTGGATGACGCTGGCGGAGGGTACACGCACGCGGAACTCGCCGGAGGCCTTGGCCGCTAGGTAAGAGCCCAGGAGGATGCCCAGGACCAGCAGCACACCCCAGTCCAGGTACTCGGTGTCCCCGGTGACGACAAGCCCCACCAGGTTCGACGAGGGTGTGGTGATACCCAGCCCGTCCTCACGTCCGGACGCCCAGGACAGGGGCCAGGCGAGGATTGCCACGGCACCGACCAGGGCCCCGGTCACCAGCGGGTTCCAGGACCTCTCCAGGAGGAGGTGGGCCAGGCCCCGGCGCTGGGCGGGCAGCCCGACCTGTGGTCCCAGGCCCCGAGAGGCGACGACCCTGCGGTGCACCAGGGCGGCAGTGAGGCCAACCAGGATGACTACTCCTGCCCAGTCGGGGACGCCGATGGTGGCGGGCAGCGTCGTCAGCTCGGTGACCCACAGGCCCTTGACCCACTCTGTGGTTCCGGCCAGGATGCCGTTCTTGGAGGCGGCTGCGGTCACCGCGTAGGCGACCAGCGCGAACCAGGAGCCGACCAGTCCCTCCCCGGCCCGGTAGTAGGTCCCGGTGGCGCAGCCCCCGGCCAGGACGATCCCGGTGCCGAAGATAAAGGACCCGGCCACGGTGGCCACGACGGAGAGCCGGGGGACCTCCGGGTTGATAGCTCCCAGGCCGGTCAGAGCGGCCACGCCGACGGACTGGACGGCTACGGCCAGGAGGAAGGCAGTGAACCAGCGCCAGGAGCGGGAGACCCACAGGTCCCTGAACGCGCCGGTGATGCAGAACCGGCCGCGCTGGAGGATGAAGCCGAGGGCAGCGCCCACGGCAAGTCCGGTGATAATCATGGAGTGTCCTTAAGCGTATGTCTTGGTATGTCTATCGATGTGTCTGTGTGCGGCTGCGGGCTGTGGGGCGATCCGCAGGTGGGCCGTACTCGTGCAGCAGCCGTGGGCAGGGGAGGCGAGACCGGCCCGCACCACCGTGATGGCGCTCAAAGGTGCGCGGGTCGGGGTTGGTGAGGGGCGAGTCCTATTCAGTGGCGCCCCAAGACGATGGAGGCACGCCACTGCCAGGTCCGCAGGTGGAGGCGGGAAGGAGTGGGAACGGGCGACGAGGCCCTGTACGTGTCCTGGCCGGGACGTGGGGCACCTGTACCGCTACGGGACGGGCGGCCCTCAAGGGAAAGGCTGCTGAGATGAGGGAACGTTGCCGCGAGCAGCCTGCCTCAGCGCGTCCAGGCCAGGGACATACACAGCCGGGTCCCGCGCGGTGCGGTACGGCAGGTGGGGGCCTGGCTGGCGTTCATGGGCTGCTCCGGTCCTGCTAGTCCTACTGGCTAGCTTTACGAGACGGGGACGCGGCCGGAAGAGGCCGCTTGCCAGGAACACTAGCGGTCACGGCGAGACTCTGGCAAGGCCTGGGTCGGGGACGTGTAGATTGTCCGGATTGTGGGACGGCCGTAGGGGGCTGACGGGGCTGCTGCGACTGGCAGACGGGGGTCCGCCCTCAGCTGGCAGGTCGGCGCGCGGTAAGGAGGCGGGCCAGGCCGTCGTCCGGGATTGAGGGAGTGGTGCCCCCGAAAAGGGGGCACTGGGGCTGAAAGGAGCACCAGTCGCACAGACGCGAGCGGCGCGGCCTGAACTCTCCTGCCCGGGCGCAGTCCTCGATCTCATGCCACATCTGTGTGAGCCTGATCTCTGCAGACTCTAGCTCGCCTGGGCGGGGGTCGTGGGTAAGGGTGCGCCCGTCCCTGAGGTAGACGAGCTGAAGGCGGGCCGGGACCCGGCCCCGCAGCCGCCACAGCACCAGCCCGTAGAAGCGCATCTGGAACAGGGCGTCCTCTATGTAGCGGGGGTGCGGGCTGCGGCCGGTCTTGTAGTCCACCACCCGCATGGCGCCGTCGGGGGCGACGTCGAGACGGTCCACGAAGCCACGCAGAAGCAGGCCGTCGGAGGTCTCGACCTGGACCAGGAGCTCGCGCTCGGCAGGCTCTAGACGGGTGGGGTCCTCCAGGGAGAAGTAGGCGCGGACCAGGTCCTGGACCTCCTCCAGCCACTTCTCCACCTGTGCGGCATCAGTGAACAGCTCCATGACGGCCGGGTTCTTCTCCCGGTGGGCCTCCCACTGGCCGGGAAGCATCGCCACCGCCGCCTGCGCGGTGCGCTCGGTGGCAGGAAGGTCATAGAGACGCTCCAGCACGCTGTGCACCACGGTTCCCTTGTGGGTCGCCAGCGACCCGGGCTCAGGCAAGCGGTCTACCGTACGAAGCCGGAACAGGAGCGGGCACTGGAGGAAGTCCTTGGCCCGGGACGGAGACAGAGCGGCCCGTCTGCGATCCCAGCCGTGGGCCTGCCCTGCCCGCTGCGTCTGCGAAAGGGCGCGGACGGTCTCTCCCGGTGACGTGGCGGGATGTGGCGGGCGCGACCTACCCTCCGGCTGGTTGCGTGGCTGTTGCGGCTGGGCCGGCTGGGGCAGCTGGGTCATGGGGTGACGCTACCGCTGTCAGCGGGTGAAAGCCGCTTGGGTGCACGGGCCTGTGGACAGTGTCCCTGACGGCCGGCTGCAGTGGGCGGCCCCTGCGGGCGGTGCCACGCAGAGCCGACACAGGCTGACGTAGGCTCTGGCGCATGCCTTTCTCCTCCACCTTGCCCCCGGCACGGTCGGGACGGTCCGGCGAGTGGGTCCTGGGGCGCGTCGGCGGGGCGCCGGTGGTTGTGTCTGCCAGCTCCCTGCTGCTGGGGCTCCTGGTCGCCGTCGGCTGGTACCCCTCAGTCTCCCGTGCCCTGGGAGCCCTGGGCACGTCGGTCGTGGTCGGTGTGGTTGCCGCCACCGTCGTAGGCGTGGCCCTCAGCGTCCTCCTCCATGAGCTCGCCCACGGCCTGACCGGGACGCTGCTGGGCTGCAGACCCGTGCGCTACGAGCTCTACCTGTGGGGAGGACGTACCAGCTTCGGGCGGGCCGCCAGTGCCTGGGCGCCGTGGAAGGACGCGTTAACCTCTCTGTCCGGTCCTGCTGCCAACCTGCTCCTGTGGGCAGGAGGGACCCAGGTCCAGCGGCTTGTCTGGGAGGCGGATGGGCAGTGGGCGCTCCCGGTCTATGCGACCGCCTGGGCCCTGACGTGGGTCAACCTCGCCCTGGCGGTCTTCAACGCGCTCCCGGGCCTGCCCCTGGACGGCGGCCACGCCCTGGCGGCCCTCCTCGCCCAGCTGACCGGCAACCAGGACCTGGGGCGCAGGACCGCCGCCTGGGGAGGTCTGCTCGTCGTCGCGGCAGCGGCGTGGTGGTGGGTCCTGCGGCCACTAGTTGTCTACGGCCTGCGTCCCGGTGCTACCACCCTGGTCCTGGTGGCGCTGGTGGGCTGGTCCGTCGGCGCCACCAGCTGGCGGGTTCTGGGGCTCGGCCGTGGCTCGCGTGCGGCGGCCTCCCTCGACCTGCGGACCCTGGCCCGCCCGGTGGCCGTCACGGGCCGTGACACCCCGGTACCGCAGGTCAGGTCCCTGCTGGAGCGGGTGGACCTGGTAATCGTCGCCGACGGGCCGCGGCTGGTGGGCGGCATCGACACCGCTACGCTGGCCCAGGTCGGCCTGCAGGCCGAGGGGAGTGGGGCGGAGGCCGTCGCCGACCAGGTGTGTACGGTCCTGCCGCCTGCCTGCCTCACCACCGCCGTGACGGGTCAGCAGGCTGCCGAGGCGATGCAGGCGGCCCGATCCGTGTCCCGGTGGCTCGTGCTGGTGGAGTCGGACGCCATCAGCGGCGCGGTCCCGACCGGGGCTCGGTGACAGCCCGGCACACCTGGTGAAGGCCCGGTGACATCGACGTGGAAGGATCAGGTGTGACCTCGCTGTCCTCCAGACCCGCTGCCGCCTCAACGGGTCTCCTCCTGGCCTTGGCGGTCCAGAACGCTGTGCCCCCCTTCGCGACGGACATGTACAGTCCCGCCTTCCCGGAGGTCACAGCAGACCTGCACACGTCGGCGACCAGCGTGGGCCTGACGCTGACCGCCTTCTTTGTCGGTATGGCCCTGGGTCAGCTTGTCGGCGGGCCGGTGTCCGACCAGCGGGGACGTCGCCTGCCCATGGTGGCTGGCGGGCTTGTGTGCACCGTCGGCGCCGTCGTGTGCGCCCTGGCGCCGAACATCACTGTGCTCGTCCTGGGGCGCCTGCTCCAGGGGCTTGGTGGCGGTGCCGCCGCAGTGGTGGGACGGTCGGTCCTCGTCGACGTCGCCCACGGGGACATGCTCGCCCGCTTCATGTCGATCCTCATGGCTGTCAGCGCCCTGGCACCCATGGTGGCTCCCGTGGCCGGGGGCGCGGTACTGACCGTGGGCACGTGGCGTGCCGTCTTCTGGTGCCTGATGGGCTTCGGCCTGCTCATGACCGCGACGGCAGCGCTCCTGGTGCCTGAGACCCTGCCCCCGCACAGGCGCCAGTCCGGAGGAACCAGGCGCCTGGTCTCCGGGGTGCGTGCGCTGGTGGCCCGGCGACGGTTCGTCGGGTACATGCTCACCTCTGCCTTCTCCGGCTTTGCCATGTTCGCCTACATCTCCTCCTCGTCCTTCATCCTCCAGGGGATCACGGGGCTCAGCCCCATGGCCTTCTCCCTCTTCTTCGCCAGCACCGCGGGCAGCCAGATGCTCCTGTCGGTGGTCAACGCCAACCTTGTCACCCGGGTCAGGCCCCACCGGCTCGTCGCCCTGGGGCTGTCCGTCTCGGCGGTGGGAGTCATAGTCGTGGCGGTCAGCGTCGTCCTTCTTGACGTGGCACTGGTCCCGTTGTGCGCAGGGTTTCTGATGGTGATGTCCGCCCAGGCCTTCGTCTTCGGCAACTCCAGCGCCCTGGCGCTGGGGGAGGTTCGCCATGTCGCGGGGGCTGCCAACGCCCTGCTGGGCCTGGCGCAGGCCGTGGCCAACGCGACCGCCGCCCCGCTTGCCAGCTCAGGCGGCAGCGACACGGCTGTGCCGATGGTGGTAGTCATGGTTGTGGGTGTCACAGGAGCCTGGGCTGCCTACACGGTCGTAGGGCGTACCACCCAGAGGAGACATCTGCCGGAGGCCTGAGCGGTGTAGGCGCGAGCACGGTGACGCGTTGTCCCCCACGTGCCACCACCCGTCCCGTCGTCGTCGGGTGCACCGGGGCGGAGGTCATAGACTTCCTGGTGATGACAGACAGCAGCCCCAGCCTCCGTGGTCCCGGGTCCCCGGGCGACCCTGCTCCGGGTGCCCCGGCAAGCCGCTGTGCCCCCTCACCACGGCTCCGAAAGGATCGGTCCCGCGAGCGTCGTCCCGGGACCGACCAGGCTGAGGGAGGCCCGCAGGCCCCCTCTTCGCAGCCCCTGACGCCCCCGGCAGCCGCTGCCAGCGCCTCCCTGCCACGTCACCCGACCCAGGAGGTGCTGGACCAGGCCGGACGGCGAGGACCCTTCCACTACGGTGACCGGGTGCAGGTCACCGACTCCAAGGGTCGTCAGCACACCTTCGTCCTGGACCCCCGCGGCTACTTCCAGTCCGTGCGCGGGTCCTTTCACCACCGGGAGGTGGTCGGTCTGGAGGAGGGCTCTGTCATCGTCACCGCTACCGGGCACGAGCTGCTCCTGCTGCGGCCCCTGCTAGCCGACTACGTCCTGTCCATGCCGCGGGGGGCGCAGGTGGTCTACGCCAAGGACGCCGCCCAGGTCGTCGCTCTGGGCGACATCTTCCCCGGGGCCCGCGTGCTGGAGGCCGGAGTGGGCTCGGGCGCGCTGACCATGAGCCTGCTACGTGCCGTCGGCCCCCAGGGGCACGTGCTGTCCGTCGAGCGCCGGGAGGACTTTGCGGCTATCGCCGCCTCCAACGTCGACTCCTGGTTTGGTGGGCATCACCCTGCCTGGGAGCTGCGCACCGGCGACTTCGCCGACGTCGTCGCCGCCCACGTGACCCCGGCCACCGCCGACCGGGTGGTCCTCGACATGCTCGCTCCCTGGGAGAACACCGAGGCGGTAGCCACGGCCCTGGTCCCAGGGGGGGTCCTTGTGACCTACGTCGCCACTGTCACCCAGCTCTCCCGCACCGTCGAGGCCCTGCGCCACAGCGGGCTTTTCACCGAGCCGGTCTCCTGGGAGTCGATGGTGCGTACCTGGAACGTGGACGGCCTGGCGGTACGGCCCGACCACCGTATGGTGGCCCACACCGGCTTCCTGGTGTCAGCGAGGCGTCTGGCTGCGGGCAACCGTCCCCTCACCCGCAAGCGGCCGCCAGCGCGTGGCGCCTATGACGAGGGCGGGTACTGGGTGGCCCAGGACATAGGGGAGCGTACGAGTACGGACAAGAAGGTCCGCCGCGTCCTGCGTGACGCCCGAGCCAGGCAGCCCCTAGACGCCACCCCGGTCCAGCCCGGCGCTGCCGGGGACGACGACGTGCACGGTGCTGAGCCACCCTCGCGGCACTGCCTGTCCTCGCGGCCGGTGCCGGACCCGCACGGAGCAGGCGCATGAGCAGGAGCGGCCCCGCTGCTGAGCGCCCGGGTTCCCAGCAGGCGGAGGGAGGGTCCGTGGTCAGTTCCAACAGTCCCCAGGCCCAGGACCAGCCTGGCGTCCCCGACTTCACCAGCCACCAGCTGCGCGAGGCGCGGGCCGAGGCCGTGAGCCTGGCAGCCAAGAACGACAGGCTCGTCGCGGCGCTGGCCGCAGCCCGTGAGCGCATCACCGAGCTGGGCGCCCAGCTGGACGCGGTCACACGCCCTGCGGTGACACTGGGGCTTGTCGTCGAGGTCTTCCCACCAGCGGCCCCCGTGCCCTGGGCGGCGCACGAGCAGGCACCGGCGGGGGCGTCAGCGGATGAGGGCACCCAGACCCCCTCCCGGCAGGTCCTGGTCTACCTGGGGGGCAGACCCATGGGGCTGGCCGCCCACCCCGGGCTCGCCCCTGAGGAGCTCCAGGTAGGCCGCCTGGCAGCTGTCAACGACCAGATGCTCGTGGTGGGTACCCTCCCAGCACCCACCACCGGCGAGGCCGTCACCCTCGACGAGGTGCTTGACGCCACCCGGGTCCTGGTGACGACTGGCAGCGGGGCCAGCCGCGTCCTGGCCCTGGCTGACCACCTGGATACTGAGCGCCTGCGTACCGGGGACACCCTGGCAGCCGACCCTCGTGCCGAGGTGGCCACCGCCGTAGTGGAGCGCACCGGCGTCGCGCAGCTCGTCGTGTCCGAGGTCCCGGACGTCTCGTGGGAGGATATCGGCGGTCTAGGTCCCCAGATCGAGCAGGTCCGCGATGCTCTGGAGCTTCCTTTCACCAGTCCCGGCCTCTACCGCGCCTACGGACTGCGCGCCCCCCGGGGGGTGCTCCTGTACGGGCCGCCCGGGTGCGGCAAGACCCTCCTCGCCAAGGCGGTCGCCACCTCCTTGGTCGGCTCCCGTTCCGGTAGGGGCGGGCAGGCCGGGGCCGCCTTCCTCAGCGTCAAGGGGCCGGAGCTGCTCACCAAGTTCGTGGGGGAGACCGAGCGCCAGGTCCGGGCTATCTTTGAGCAGGCCCGTCGTGTGGCCGCCGAGGACCGGCCCGTGGTGGTCTTCTTTGACGAGATGGAGGCGCTTCTGCGCACTCGGGGCACGGGCGTGTCCAGCGACGTGGAGTCTACTGTCGTCCCCCAGGTTCTGGCGGAGATCGACGGCGTGGAGCCGCTGGGCAACGTGGTGGTTATCGGTGCCACCAACCGGGAGGACCTGATCGACCCTGCGGTGCTGCGGCCCGGTCGTCTTGACGTGCGGGTCCGTATCGACCGTCCTGACGCCGCAGGTGCTCAGGACATCCTGGCCCGGCACCTGACCAGTGACCTGCCCCTGGCCCCGGCAGAGGTGGCTGCGCACGGCGGTGACAGGGAGGCGGCGGCTGCCGCGATGCGCCGTGCCACCGTCGCCGCCCTCTACGCGCGCACCCCGGCAACTGCGGTCCTGGAAGTCACCTACGCTGACGCCACCACCCGCACCCTCCACCTGGCAGACCTTGCCAGCGGGGCCATGCTGGCTGCCGTCGTGGCTGGCGCCAAGACGGCAGCCGTCAAGGACGAGCTTGCTGGCGGCCAAGGGGGGTTGAGCACGCAACGCCTGTTGGAGGCTGTCTCGCTGCAGGCACGTCACAGTGAGGAGACGACCGGTGCGGCGACCAGCCCGCAGGAGTGGGAGCGCCTCGTGGACCGTGACGGACGGGGAATCCGTCACGTGCGTAGGCTGATACCCTCTGCCCCCGCCCCCGGTGGTCTCGGGGCGGGGGTCAGGACCCGTGCACAGGCCTGGCCAGGGGCTCACGTGGCAGCGGCCGTGACGTCGGGGGGCCGTCTGGACGGCCAGAGACTCCAGGACTACCAGGACCGGGTGCCGGGGACCAGGACGGAGGCTGGTTGTGAGACCAGCGTCAGCGACTGACCCTGCGCCTGGGGCGCCGCAGCCGCAGGACCGGGAGGACCAGGACGGGGCGCCGGAGCCGGTGGAGCGTCCGGTCGGCCTGGAGACGGAGTACGGTGCTCTGTGCCCCGGCGCTCCACGGACCCACCCTGTCGCGGTGGCAACTAGGGTGGTCCAGGCCTACGCCGCCTCGTCCCGTCGCGGCCTGGTCGGTGCTGACGGGGCCGCCGCCCCGCCTGTGCGCTGGGACTACGAGGGGGAGGACCCTCTGGCCGACCTGCGGGGAGGGCGCCTGGACCGGGCTTGGGCGCACCCCAGCCAGCTGACTGACGACCCGTCTCATCCCGCGCCGTCGGGAGAGCGTGGCCCGGCCCCTGTAGGAGAGCCCGGAGGTGCTCGGACCAGGGGAGAGGAGGGCCAGGGGCAGCCTGTGCGTGGAACCTGGAGCAGCCGACCCCGGCCCAGCGCCCAGATGGCCACGCTGCCAGCGGCGACGAACCTGGTCCTGTCCAACGGCGCCCGCTTCTACGTCGACCACGCCCACCCCGAGTACTCTTCCCCGGAGGTCCTGACCCCCCGCCAGGCTGTGGTATGGGATCGTGCCGGGGAGGTCGTCGCCCAGCGTGCCATGGAGACGCTGGTCCGGACAGGTCCGGAGCCGCCCGGACCCTCCGGGGCACCTGGGCAGGCTACGGTGCTGTCGGCAAAGACCAGGCAGGCAGGCGGGGAGGTCGTCCTGTACAAGAACAACGTGGACGGGAAAGGCGCCTCCTACGGCTCGCACGAGAGCTACCTGGTCTCCCGTGAGGTTCCGTTCGCAGACCTGGCGGCAGCCCTCGTCCCCTTTCTCGTCACCCGCCCTGTCTACGCAGGCGCCGGGCGCGTGGGAATCGGCCAGCGCAGCGAGGTGCCGGGGTTCCAGGTCAGCCAGCGTGCCGACTACGTGGAGTCTGTCCACGGCCTGCAGACTACCTTCAGCCGCCCCATCGTCAACACCCGCGACGAGCCCCACGCCGACGCGCAGCGCTTCCGCCGTCTGCACGTCATCAACGGGGACGCCAACCGCTTTGACGTACCCGTCTACCTCAAGGTGGCGACCACCAGCCTGGTGCTGTGGCTGCTGGAGCGACAGACCCGGCTCGGCCAGGGCCTGGGCCGCCTGGCCGACCTCCAGCTGGTCGGAGACCCTGTGGAGGAGCACTGGGCCTTCTCCCACGACACCTCGCTGACCCACAGGCTGCGCACGCGAGGTGGACTCATGACCGCGCTGGACATCCAGGGAGACTACCTGGATGCTGTCAGGCAGGCCCTGACTGAGGATCTCGGGGGCTGTGACGCCGGGTCCGTCGGCCGACAGACCGTGGAGGCGCTCGACATGTGGGCGGAGGTCCTGGCGGCCCTGCGCCGGTGGGCACGCGACCGCAGCGGTAGTGCGGCGTCCCTGGTGGAGTGGGTCGCCAAGCTGGAGCTGTGTCAGGCGCTGCGTCGGCGCCACGGCTGCGGCTGGGAGGACCCGCGGCTGGCTGCACTGGACATCCAGTGGGCGGACCTGCGCCAGGGCCGCTCCGTGGTGGACCGGCTGGACGCTGCCGGCCGCGTGCACAGGCTGGCCTCCGCCGAGGAGGTGGCGGCGGCGGCGGACGCTCCGCCCCGAGGGACCAGGGCACAGGCCCGTGGGCTGGCTGTCGCCCGCTACCCGCAGGTGGTGGCAGCGTCCTGGACGTGCCTGGTCCTGGACCTGCCGGGACGCGAGGGCCTTCTTCGGCTGGACCTTCCCGGCGGCGTGCGCGCCGACGACGGTGAGACCCTTGCCATTCTCCAGGCCGTTGGAGAGGAGGTGGCTCCTGGGGGAGACTGGGAGCAGGCAGGCGCCCGCTGCCTGGAGGAGGAGCCTCCTCCAGGCAGGGGCCGCATCCGTCACGGGGAGGAGACAGGCACATGACATCGTCGCACACCGTCCACCAGCAGGTCGGGACAGCCGAGGTCCTAGGGGACCCGCAGGCGCAGGCAGGTCCGCGTACCGTCGGTACCCAGGCCCAGGTCACCGGTGTCGATGAGATCCTGGACGAGATCGACTCCGTCATCGAGACCAACGCGGCCGCCTTTGTCCAGGGCTTTGTGCAGAAAGGGGGCCAGTAGGGATGAGGGGCGCCCGCCCCCCGGCCCGTCGCGTCTTCGGGATCGAGACCGAGTTCGGCGTCACCTGCGCCTCCACCCGCGGGGGCCCGCCTCCCCTGGACGCCGACCAGGCTGCCCGCGAGCTCTTTGAGCCGGTGGTCCAGCGCGGGCGCTCCTCCAACGTGTTTACCCGCTCCGGGGGGCGTCTCTACCTTGACGTGGGCTCCCATCCCGAGTACGCCACCGCGGAGTGCGATCGGCTGGAGGACCTGCTGGCCCAGGACCGTGCCGGCGAGCTGGTCATGGCCGACCTGGCGGACCAGGCCACCTCGCGCCTGAGCCGGGCCGGCGTTGACGGGCGTGTCCACCTGCTGAAGACCAACAGTGACACCCGGGGCAACGGGTTCGGCTGCCACGAGAACTACCTGGTGCACCGTCGGTCCAGCTTTCTTGACGAGGTTCGCGCCCTGGTCCCGCACCTGGTGACCCGGCAGCTGCTGGTGGGCTCCGGGCACATCCTGCCTGCTGCTGGCGGTGCCCCAGCACGCTACGTCCTCTCCCAGCGGGCTGACCAGGTGTGGGAGACGGTGTCGTCTGCCACCACCCGCGCCCGCCCCATGGTGAACACCCGGGACGAGCCCCTGGCGCGCGCCGAGGACTACCGTCGCGTGCACGTGATCGTGGGGGACTCCAACATCGCGCAGGGCTCCACGCTGCTCAAGGTCGCCTCCGTGGACCTCCTTCTGGACTACCTGGAATCCGGGGGGGACCTGTCCGACCTGGCCCTGGCAGACCCGGTGAGGGCCGTGCGCGACACCTGCCGGGACCTGACTGGGGGAGCACTGCTGGAGCGAGACATGGGAGGCACCATCACGGCGCGCGAGGTGCAGGAGGAGCACCTTCGCCGTGTGCGCTCCCACGTGCAGTACCACCGTGACCTCACCGGACTGCAGGCAGCCGCCCTGGACCTGTGGGAACGGGGGCTGCAGGCTGTCGCCGCCGGGGACCCTGACCTCGTGGCTGATGAGCTGGACTGGGCTGCCAAGCTCAGGCTGCTCACGCGTCTCACCGAGCGCCTGGGCACCGACCTGAGTGACCCGCGTGCGGCTCGCCTGGCCCTGGCCTACCACGACGTCTCTGCCACCGCGGGGCTTCGTGACCGGCTGGAGGCCTCCGGGGCACTCCGGTGCTACGTGGACCGGGAGGCCTGCCAGGCGGCAGTGGACACGCCTCCGGCGACTACGCGGGCGCACCTAAGGGGCCGGGCGGTGGCGCTGGCTGAGGACACACGGCAGGATCTCACCGTAGACTGGGTCAGTCTCAGACTTGACGACGGTAGCCTGCCGGTGATCTCGTTACGTGATCCCTTTGCCTCGGCTGACGAGCGGGTGGATGCCCTTATGGCGGAGATGGAGTCTCGTTCCGGCAGGCTTTCCGCCGGAGTCTGAGCCGTCATAACCAGGAGAACCTATGAGCACACCGAGCACGCCGCGCCCTGGGGGCGGCACGACGCTGACCCGCCGTCAGCGTCGTGAGCGTGAGCGCGCCCAGGAGGCGGAGCGTGCGCGGCAGTCGGGGCAGGCACCCGGGACTGGCTCCCTCCCCGACCGAGCTGACTCAGTTCCCAACCGACCTGCTTCTGTGACGGCTCCCGCAGCGCCTGTGTCGCCGCCCCGGGCCTCCACGGATCGGTGGGCTGCTCAGACCACCTCCTTTGACCAGGTCGTCACCGGGTCGGTCCCTGCTGCTCCTCGATCGGCCCCTCCGGAGCGGTCTGCTTCTCCCAGCCAGGGGGGTTCCCCCGCTCAGGGGGCCAGGCGCTCCCTGGACGCTCGTCGGAGGGCGGGGACACCTCGACGGGGAGGAACCTCGGTCGCGCTGTCCACACCTGCCCCTGCGGCCGCCACTCCTCCCGGTGCCGACTCTGCTCCTCTGGCTCCGGCAGCCGCTGTTCACCCTGCGGAGCCGGGCGTGCGCGATCGCGGCGCCGAGCCCGGAAGCGCTGCTGACCCAGAGGACTCTGAGAACTCTGAGAACGCGGTAGCGGCCGAGCCTGCCCCGGCCACCGGCCCCCAGCGGGTGCTGGGTGCGGCACTGGGGCGGCGTCCCCGGGGGCTGGCTGCCCTGGCCCTGGGAGGTCTGGTGGTGGCCGCCATGGTTCTGATCCCGCTGGCGGTGACCCACCTGGGCCTGGGCGGGCAGGGGGCCTCCAGCTCCGCCGGTGCCGTGGAGACGGTCCTGCCTGGCGACGCCGAGCTGAGCACGGTGGCGGAGATCGCGGGAAGGCAGGGGACCGTGCCGGTGGTGTCGGTCAAGGGGGTCCTGGCCGCTCCCT
The DNA here is from genome assembly GCF_003591215.1 of Actinomyces sp. 2119. Classification (NCBI taxonomy): domain Bacteria; kingdom Bacillati; phylum Actinomycetota; class Actinomycetes; order Actinomycetales; family Actinomycetaceae; genus Actinomyces; species Actinomyces sp. 2119. Next base: position 340,978 of record NZ_QYRR01000001.1, on the reverse strand, counting down.
CCTCCCTGGTGACTGACGTCCTGGTGGAGGGGACGGGCCGCGCTGTCGCTGAGGACGAGCCGGTCATGCTCTCGGTGTCCACCTTCTCCGGGATCGACGGCTCCAACACCACCGGGACGGACTCAGGGACCTACCTGTACACGGGCAGGCTCACCGAGGAGGTGGGCCAGGACATGGACGCCGCCCTCCGCGGCAGGACAGAGGGCTCGCGCGTCGTCCTGCGCGCGCCCGCGCAGGAGGAGGACGGCACCAGGACCACGGAGATCACCGTCGTGGACATCCTGCCCACCACTGCCACGGGGGAGGAGCAGACGGCAGCCGATAACATGCCCGCTGTCACGGTGGAGGACAACGGTACCGTGTCCGTCTCGGTCGATGACCTCCCCGCCCCTACGAGCGCGGCAGCCTCCACCCTGGTCCGGGGCGGGGGACGGCAGGTGGGGCCGACGGACCGCGTCGTGGCCAGGTACTCCATCGTGAGCTGGTCCACCGGTAAGGACGTCACGGAGTCGACCTACGGTGACGCCGTCCTCCCCCGCGTGATCGATATGACGGACACCATGGCGGGGATCTCCCAGCTGCTGGCCGACGTCACGGTCGGCTCGCGCGTGGTCATGGCACTGCCCCCCGAGCTGGCCCGGGGGGAGGACGCCGTCGTCGCCGTTATTGACGTCCTGGCGATCAAGGACAGCGCAGCCTCCGGCCAGGAGGCCCCTGGCGGGGCGGGAGCCAGTGCCGTGCCAACGCCGTCACCGGCCGCCACACCAGCCGCCGCACCGACGGCGGCGTCAGGCGCAGCACCAGCTGCCACAGCAGGTTCCCCGTCCTCCGCCTCGGCCCGACAGGGCTAGGCGGGACGGGCTACGGAGGAGAGAGCCATGTGTGTTGCCGTTCGAGTCATTCCCTGTCTCGACGTCAAGGACGGACGCGTGGTCAAGGGGGTCAACTTCCAGGGCCTGCGCGATGCGGGTGACCCCGTGGAGCTGGCCTCGCGCTACGACCTCCAGGGCGCTGACGAGATCACCTTCCTGGACGTCTCGGCCTCTGCGGAGGGGCGAGCCACGATGGTGGAGGTAGTCTCGCGCACGGCTGAGCAGGTGTTTGTCCCGCTCACCGTCGGGGGCGGGGTGCGTAGTGTCGAGGACGTGGACCGGCTGCTGCGGGCAGGAGCGGACAAGATCAGCGTCAGTACGGCGGCCGTGGCGCGCAGCGAGCTGCTGGCCGAGGTGGCTCAGCGCTTCGGCAGCCAGGTCCTGGTGCTCTCTCTCGACGCGCGCCGCTGCCCGCAGGGCGCGTCTACCGACTCCGGCTACGAGGTGACCACTCACGGAGGGACCCGCTCCACCGGTATCGACGCCGTGGCCTGGGCGGTGCGCGCAGTCGGGCTAGGTGTGGGGGAGGTCCTCCTGAACTCGATGGATGCTGATGGTGTCGCTGACGGATTCGACACGGAGATGATCGACGCCGTGCGCCGTGAGATCACGGTTCCGCTGATCGCCTCGGGAGGTGCGGGCAAGCCCGAGGACTTCGCCGAGGCGGCCGACCACGGCGCGGATGCCGTCCTGGCCGCTTCTGTCTTCCATTACGGGGCCATGACTGTGGCTCAGGCCAAGGAGGCGCTGCGCGAGGCAGGGCACCCGGTGCGCTGACGGGGCACAGTCGCACAGTCGGCTGCGGGGCGGTGGGACGATCCGAGGAGAGCGCTGCGACGAAGAGGCCTGACAGAGCCGGGTGAGGCCTGATGAAGTGCCCGAGGAAACTAGCCTGACGAGGTGGTCCGAGGAAGCAGCTCAAACTGAGCTTCGGTTACCGAAGCGCTGCGAGGCAGTCACGGGTCGTGTAGCCTCGCACCGCCCTGCCACGTGGCGGGCGCTGGCTGGGAGTGCCTGGTGGCTCTATCCGGCAGCAGTGACGAGTGACCTGAGGAGTCTGTCATCGTGAGCACCTATGACCCGAACCAGCCCGGCGGCTACCCTGCTGGTCAGCAGCCGGGGGGCTACCCTGCCCAGCCCGGCGGCTACCCCGGCCAGCAGCCCGGGGCGTACCCAGCAGGCTACGGAGCGTACGGGGCGCGGCCGAACCCGACGGAGAGCAACTGGATGGGGGGCTGGTCGCTCGGCCTGGGGCTCGCCTCGATCTGCTGCGGGATCACGGGCCTGGTGTCGATCGTCTTTGGTATCCTCGGCATCGTTGCGGCCAACCAGGGCCGGGCGACTAACAGGGGGATGTCCATCGCCGGCCTCGTCATCTCTGTGATCGTTCTTGTCGGCAATATTGTCTGGGCCCTGTCAGGTGGATACGCCGAGATGATGGACCAGCTCGACAGCCTGCAGTGACGTGAGTCCTCTGCCGGTCCTTGTGCGCCGCCGCGCCCGTAGTGGCGGTCCAGACGCCTGGGGGCGGTCCGCTCTGGCTGAGACGGCCGCCTCCGGCGCCGCTGCCCCGGCTCGTGGGGCCGGGCCGTGGCGCGGCCCCGGTCTGGTTGTCCTGGGCGTGCTGGCGGCGGTGCCCGCGCTGCCCTCCGTCATTGTCCTCATGACCTCGTTGGGCAGGCCTGCCGAGGAGATGGACGGGCCGGACCTGTGTATGCTCCACCGCACCACCGGCCTGTGGTGCCCCCTGTGCGGGGGGACCCGGGCCACGCGCGAGCTGCTGTCCGCAGACCTCTCCGGAGCCCTGTCCTACAACCCCTTCGCCGTGGCCACCGAGGTCCTCATCGTCCTGGCCCTCGTGCGTTGGCTCGTGGCCAGGTGCTCGGGCAGGAGCCGCCTCCTGGCCTCCTCGGGCGAGATGCTGGCCTACAGCCTCGCTGCGGTCCTGTTCGCGGTGGTGCGTAACCTGCCCGGGCTGTGGGCCTACCTGGGACCGAGCCTGGGGCCGGGGGTGCTGGGCTGAGGTGAGAGGATACGACAGTGACTCTGCGTCCTGACATTGCCTCCCGGCTCAGGCGGGACCCTGCCGGGCTCGTGTGCGCCGTAGTCCAGCAGCACGACACCGGGGAGGTTCTCATGGTCGGCTGGATGGACGACGAGGCCCTGGACCGCACCCTGAGGCAGGGGCGCGTCACCTTCTGGTCACGATCCCGCCAGGAGTACTGGCGCAAGGGGGACACCTCCGGCCACGTCCAGTACGTGAGGTCGGTGGCCCTGGACTGCGACGGGGACGCGCTGCTGGTCACGGTGGACCAGGTGGGCGCCGCCTGCCACACTGGGCGTCGTAGTTGCTTCATGGCTGGCGGCGACCTGGGTGCGGTCGTCGGCGCCGCCCTGCACCCTGGCGCCCATGAGGAGCCCGGATCGCCGGGGGAGGGCCGGGCTGGGGCTGACCAGGGCTGAGGTGCTGGCCGACGACCCTGCGACATGGTCGTAGCGGCGTCGTGACAGGCAGCAGGTCCTGACGTGTCCACACCTCAGCAGGACGCAGACCCAGGTGTCTGCTGCTACCCGGATGCTGCCCCTGGTACTCGTGCCGACGCCGCCTCCCACCGGCCAGCGGTGTCCAGGCCCTGGGAAGATTCGATGAGGATTTGCTCTCGGGCGCGCTCCCGGGGACGATGATGCAGGCGACCTAGGAGTCCTGTGAGGTCCTGCCCTGGATCGTGAGTGCTGTAAAGGAGGTGTACGGAGGCAGTGTTCGGTCACTTCGAGCAGCGTGCGGTCGAGGCGCGCCGGGCCGTGGAGGAGCGGGAGCGCCAGGTCCCGCTGGAGGCCGTCAAGGAGCTCTCCCGCACCGTTCCCGGGGCGATTGACGCCCGCACCGCGATGCGGGTGGCTGGCCGCGCCGTGACGGTCATTGCCGAGGTCAGGCGCTCCACGGCCACCTTTGCCGACCTCTCCGGTACCGGGGACCCGGGTGTCCTGGCCCGGTTCTATGCCGCTGGTGGCGCCGCCTGCATCTGCGTGGTCACCGGGCCCACCGCCTCCTACGGGTCCCTGCGCGACCTTGACGACGTCCGTGCCGCAGTCGATCTGCCTGTCCTGGTCAACGACATCATCGTCACTCCCTACCAGGTACACGAGGCCCGTGCCCACGGGGCGGACCTGGTGGCGCTTGACGCCCGTCTCAGCCCCCTGGTCCTGGAGGCCCTGGTGGAGCGTACCCATTCGCTGGGGATGACCGCCGTCATCAAGGTCCGTACCCGGCGCGAGGCACTGACCGCCATGGAGCTGGGGAGCCTGGTGGTCGCCGTGGACGCCCTCGACCTGCAGACCCTGGCTACTGACCGCACCCGCTTCGAGCAGGTCGCCGAGGTCCTGTCTCCCGAGGTCATCCGGATCGCCTGCGGGGGCGTGCGTACGCCCCACGACGTCATGGACTGCGCTCGCAGCGGGGCGGACGTGGTTGTGCTCGGCGAGGCGGTCATGCAGGCGACTGATCCTCAGCAGCTGGTGGCCGAGCTGGTGGCCGCTGGCGCTCATCCCTCCCTCCTTCACGCCGTCCACCGAGAGGCTCCCTGAGTGCACCTTCTGATCCCCGGCCTGGCCCACGTCCCTGTGCCCCGCGACCCTGTCGTAGCGGCCCCGGCCTCCATCCCCAGCCCTTCTTCCAGCGTGTGGCACCTGGGACCGCTGCCCCTGCGCGCCTACGCTCTGTGCATCCTGGTCGGCGTCGTCATCGCTGTGTGGTGGGGGGACCGGCGCTACCGGGCACGGGGCGGCCCCGGGGAGGTCGTGCTGGACGTCGCTGTCCTCGCTGTCCCGGCAGGCGTGCTGGGCGCCCGCCTGTACCACGTTGTGTCCTCCCCGCAGGCCTACTTTGGCCCTGGCGGGGACCTCCGGCTCATCCCGCAGGTCTGGCAGGGTGGCCTGGGCATCTGGGGCGGTGTCGCGGCGGGTGCGGCGGCGGCTGCCTGGATGGTGCGCCGACGGGGCCTGCGCCTGGCTCCCTTCGCTGACGCGCTCGCCCCGGCCCTGCTGGTGGCCCAGGCTGTCGGACGGCTGGGCAACTGGTTCAACCAGGAGCTCTTCGGCTCTCCCACCACCCTGCCGTGGGGCCTGGAGATCGACGACGCCCACCTTCCCCCCGGCTACCCCTCCGGTACCCTTTTTCACCCGACCTTCCTCTACGAGGCCCTGTGGAACCTTGCCGGGGCGGTGCTCCTGGTGTGGCTGGGCCACCGGCTGGCGGCTCGTGGGACTGCTGCTGGGGGGCGGCTCATGTGGGCCTACCTCATGGTCTACACCTCGGGCCGGGTGTGGATCGAGATGCTGCGTATCGACGAGGCCCAGACGGTCCTGGGCCTGCGGCTCAACGTGTGGACCTGCCTGGTGGTCTTCGTCCTGGGCGCAGCGGGACTCGTCCTGACCTCGCGCAGGACGCCGAGTGACGCGGTCTACGCCGTGCCTCAGGCCGTGCCCCGGGAGGACTCCGGGCGGGCCGCGGGTGAGGGAGAACCGGCACCAGGGGACAGCGACGTCAGCAGCGCGTCCTAAGACGGTGCCGTCCCGGTGGCGGCCCGGTAGGATTGGCCCATGCGCAGAGCCAAGACCGTATGTACCCTCGGCCCCGCCACGGACTCTCCCGAACAGGTGCAGGCGCTCGTGGACGCCGGCATGAACGTGGCACGTATCAACCGCTCCCACGGTCGGGCGGAGGACCAGGAGGAGGTCATTGACCGTGTGCGTGACGCCGCGCGGGCCTCGGGGCGGGCCGTGGCGATCCTGGTGGACCTCCAGGGGCCCAAGATTCGTCTGGGCAAGTTCGTCAACGACCAGAAGGTCATGCTCAACAAGGGGGACGAGTTCACCATCACCACCGAGGAGGTACTCGGTACGGTCAAGCGGTGCTCCACCACCTTCAAGGGTCTGCCCGGGGACTGCCGCCCCGGCGACCGACTCCTCATAGACGACGGGAACGTCGCCGTGCGCGTCGTGTCCGTGACGGACACCGACGTGGTCACCAAGGTCGAGGTCCCCGGCTACGTGTCCAACAACAAGGGCATTAACCTGCCTGGCGTGGCGGTATCCGTGCCCGCACTGAGCGAGAAGGACCGCGACGACCTGCGCTGGGCGCTGGGGATCGGTGCCGATCTCATCGCCCTGTCCTTCGTGCGCAACGCGGCCGACATCGAGGACGTCCACGAGATCATGGACGAGGTTGGCGTGCGCATCCCCGTCATCGCCAAGATCGAGAAGCCTCAGGCGGTGGAGAACCTCTTCGAGATCGTCTCCGCTTTTGACGGCATCATGGTGGCCCGCGGCGACCTGGGTGTGGAGATGCCCCTGGAGGCGGTGCCGTTGGTCCAGAAGCGCGCCATCGAGCTCGCGAGGCGCCAGGCCAAGCCGGTGATCGTAGCGACGCAGGTGCTGGAGTCCATGATCCAGAACCCGCGTCCCACCCGGGCCGAGGCCTCTGACTGCGCCAACGCGATCCTCGACGGTGCCGATGCGGTCATGCTCTCCGGAGAGACCTCTGTGGGCGCCTACCCCATTGAGGCGGTGCGCACGATGGCCAGCATCATCGAGAACGTCGAGGAGAACGGCGGGGAGCGTATCGCTGAGCTCGGCTCCTACCCGCAGACACGTGGCGGTGCTCTCACCCGTGCCGCCGCCGAGATGAGCGAGCAGCTCGACGTGTCCTGCATGGTGACCTTCACCCACTCCGGTGACACGGCACGGCGCCTGTCCCGGCTGCGCTCCCCGATCCCGTTGCTGGCCTTTACCCCCCTGGACTCCACCCGCAACCAGCTGTCGGTCACGTGGGGCGTGACCACCTACCGTGTCCCTGAGGTGCGCCACACTGACGAGATGGTCGCCCAGGTAGACGAGATCCTTCAGGAGAAGCACCTGGCCAACCCCGGCGACGTCGTCGTCATCGTGGCTGGCATGCCTCCGGGCACGCCTGGCTCCACCAACTCCATCCGCGTCCACACGGTGGGAGAGAAGGCGGACTACACGGTCTGACGGTGGCAGGAGGCCTGGTACCGGAGTCGGCCCCGATGTTGGTTGCGCCGCACAGTGTCATCCAGGTGTTCATGTAACCCTTGGTTGAGCCCATGCCCGCGTTGTAGCCCTCGTCTCCCGCCGAGCGCAGGACGAGCACCGTGGGGGAGGCGTCCTGCTCGGTGGCAAAGGCCTCCAGGGACGAGATCGTCTGGTACATCCGATCCAGAGTCTGCTCGCCACGCTCCTCCTGCCTCAGCAGGGTGGCAAACATCTGGATCCACTATCCACTCCTCCAGCATCTCCTAGGTTCCGTACGTCAGGCCGATGACGGGGTACCCCGCGGCCTCGATAGGCTCGATGTAGGTGGCGGCGTCACCCTGGTCAGCCCACCGGATGACCACGTCGGGATTGATGCTGGTGATCTGCTCGATATCGGGGATGACGTCGGAGTGGGCCACGGTCCTGCTGGATACTGCCAGGGACCACTCCTACAGGGCCAGCACCCGGCCCGCGACCACGGTGGACAGCGGTCGCACGGCGGCCAGCGCGTCGGCACCCAGCCTCAGCGGGTCCTTCTCCAGGACGACCAGGTCCGCGCGGGAGCCAGGGCGCACCGGCCCCTGCCCGTCCACGGAGGCCGCCAGGGCCTCCTCGGTGGTAAGCCGCTGGTCGGGCGACCACACCTGGTGGTCTGGGGTGCTTCTGCCGACTGCGACCGACATGGCCAGCCACGGGTCCAGCGGGGCCACTGGGGCGTCCGAGCCCAGGTGGAGCAGGGCGCCAGCCCCCACCATGTCGGCAAAGGCGTAGACTCGCTGCCTGCGTCCGGGCCAGACCCGTTCCACGGCCTGCCAGTCGTCCAGGAGGTGAGCGGGCTGAACGGAGAGCTCGACCCCGCACGCGACCAGGCTGGCCAGTGCCCCGGTCCCAGCCTGGGCAGCGTCGCGCGGCAGCAGCTGGGCGTGTTCCAGCCGACCCCGTGCACCGGAGGCGGCAAAGGCGGCGGCGACCTCGTCCACGGCGGCGTCCCCGATGGCGTGCACCGCCATGTCGAACCCTGCCCGTGCGGCACGGGTCATCAGGGCGCTCAGCTCCTCGCGGTCAATGTTGACCACGCCGTGGGTGTGGCTCAGCCCCAGGGACTCGGGGTAGGGGTCGTGCACGTGGGCGCTGGCGGTGCCCATCGAGCCGTCGGCGATGACCTTGAGCGGTCCCTGGGTAAGTAGCGGCGCTCCGTCCTCACCCACGGGAGAGCCCTCCAGCCCCTGCCCGGTACGCAGGCCTGCGGCGATCCACTGGTCCAGCCTGTCGCGGTAGACGGCGGTGCGGATACGCGGTACAAGCGCAGACGTCCCGTCCCCAAGCGTCGTGGTGGCGCCGGCCTCAGCCATGGCAGCCAGGCGCAGCGGCCAGTCCTGCGGACTGGGTGCCCAGCTCATGTCCACCACCCCGGTGACGCCCTGGCGCAGCAGGTTGTCCAGCACCTGACGGTATCCGGACTCGCGCAGCTGTCGGGTTGCGGGGATGAGGTCCAGGCGGTCCATGACGGAGAACCAGGCGTCCTCAGTCAGCGGGGAGCCCGGGTCGCTGGTGGTGGCTCCGGGCAGTCCGAGGTGGCGCAGGGCCGCCGAGCTCAGCCACCCGGAGTGGGCGTCGCCGGAGACCAGAACGACTGGGACGTCACCGCACACGGCGTCGAGCTCGGCGACGGTAGGTACCCGAGGCCACAGGGAGAGTCGGTGGCCGAAGCCCTGCACGCTGGCAGGCGGGTGCTCACGGGGGTGCTTCCGAAGCGCCTGGGCCACCAGGGCGAGCGCGTCCTGGGCGCAGGTGGTGGCGGAGGTGTCGATGCGTGCTCTCCTGGCCGCCTCCAGGTCCAGGTGGACGTGGGCGTCCCACAGTCCCGGGATGACGTATGCCCCCTGCACGTCCAGGACCTGCTCGCCGTGATAGGGCAGGCCGGGGCCTACCTGGGTGACGCGCCCCGCAGTGACACGGATGTCGGTAACCGGTGCGCCCTTGTCCGGGCGGGTCTGTGCGCTGGCCGCACCAGTGGCGCCTGGGGGCTGCGGAGGGCCGGGTCGGGGTTCCGCAGCCGGGGAGTGGAAGGGGCGCGGAGCCCGTGCACGCAGGGCGGCGAGCACGGGACGGGAGCGGAAGGCGACGATGCGCGCATTGCGGATCAGCAGGTCGGGCATGCATCACTGTAACTCGCCTGCCACGAAGGGCCGTAGCGGACCGGTGGGTAGCACAGTTGGGCGCCTTCACTGCCCTGGTGCACTGCCGTGACCTGTTTTGCTGGGCGGGCACCGCAACAACCGGGCGGTGGCCTCCTCGCCCCGACCGACTGGCCCGCACCGAGGTAGTGGCTATGGAGGTTGCCGAGCCTGCAGGGTGCTCGCTGTGTGGACCGGAACGGCTGCGGGAGCGAGGCTGCACTGATAGTACTAGTGACGCAAGTGCCTGCTGAAGGAGCCGACGTGTCCGCACCCTCCTACGACACCCCCTACGGCTCAGACCAGCCTGCCGGCCATCTGAGGGTCTTCGGCGGTGGCGACCCGGCTGGGCCGACCGACGTCGGCGTGGTCCCGCCTGTCCCGGGTGGCGCGTCTGCCGACCTGCCCGCCTCCCTGGTGCGTCGCTCCAGCCCGCTCTCCCTCCTTGGCGCCAGCCTGCTCCTCCTCGTGGGGGTGGCGCTGGAGGGTCGTGGTTTTACCTTGATCACCTACCGAGACCTGGTCGGAGGGGCCATCCTCGTCTCTCTCGGCCTTCCTTTCCTGGCCCTCGGCGTGGTGCCCTGGGGGCGACGCACCGTCTTCGACGCTGACGGGATCCACTCCTCCACCTTCTTCAGCCATGCTGATACCGCCTGGCCTGACTCGCGAGCCGCTTTCACGGTCAACGTGTCGCGCAGCGGACGCAGCTCGTGGGTGGCCACCATGGAGGTGCCCGGTAGGAGGGGGAGTATCCGGCTGGTGGCCCCGCGGGTGAGTGCTGACAGCGTGCAGGAGGCCCTGGTGCGGGGTGAGGCTGAGGTTGACGACCTCTGGGCGTGGGCGCTGGCGCGCGGGTACGCCCGAGAGACCGTCTTACAGCTTCAGGGCGAGCCCGACCGGGAGGGCCGCCAGAGCGACTCCGTGCCTGTCGACTACGACCTGCTGAGACAGGACTCGTTGGTCTTCAGGGCATGGCCCAGGGAGTGCGCGGATGTCACAGGGCGCCTCCTTCTCAGCCTCCTGTTCGGGGGCTACGGAGCCTACCTGGTCACTCACCCCTACGAACAGTCCTTTGGCCGCGGCAGGATCTTCATGGGACACGGCGCGCTGACGCAGGCCTTCGGGGCCGCCTGCCTGCTTGCTGCCCTTGGGCTCCTGGTGGGGGCCTGGAGCAGGGCGCGCGCCCGTCTGGTGGCCTCTCGTGAGGGCCTCACCTACTTCAACGGCTTGTGGTCCAAGCGGCTGGAGTGGCCGAGGTCTCGTTCCTCCATCTTTGTCACGGCGCTAAGGGCGCAGGCGCGGACGGTGGCGACCGTTCACGTCATTGGTGCGGACGGCGGCGGGTTGCGTGTCCCTGGCCTGAGGTGGCGTGCCAAGGACGAGCGGGCGGTGCTACGGGCGGCGCTGCAGGCGGCAGAGACCATCTGGGTATGGGGCACTTCCCGCGGGGTCACCGTTGAGGACGACGGCTACGACATCGACCCCAGGGAGGAGACCCAGTTTCGGCGGGTTGCCACCGCCAGGCGCCTGGAGTACCTCATGTCCCAGCCTGGAGGGCTGGGGTGGGGCTGACCGCCTGGGACGGGCAGTCACCTGTGTCTGCCAGGGGCGAGCGCGTAGTTCCAACGAAAAAGGTCACCGCCCTGTGGCCGGTGCCCGGTGCCTCCGGTGGGACTCGAACCCACACTGCTCCGATTTTGAGTCGGATGCCTCTGCCAATTGGGCTACGGAGGCGCGCCGTCCGCTCAGCTGCGAGGTGATCAGCAGGATCATACTAGGATTGCGGCTGTGAGCAACGAGCCAGAACCCACAGAACTCTCCAGGTCCCGCCGGGTCCTCGTCGCCGAGGACGAGGCCATTATCCGCCTTGACATTGTCGAGACGCTCACTGACGCAGGCTATGAGGTCGTGGCGGAGGCCTCTGACGGGGAGGAGGCTGTCCGCCTGGCGGAGGAGAACAGGCCGGACCTGTGCGTCATGGACGTCAAGATGCCCGTCATGGACGGCATCACCGCTGCTGAGCGCATTCTTGACAAGCACTCCTGCGCCGTTGTCATGCTGACTGCCTTCTCCCAGACCGACCTGGTCGAGCGCGCTGGTGCCGCAGGCGCCATGGCATACGTGGTCAAGCCTTTTACCCCGGCCGACCTCGTCCCAGCCATCGAGGTGGCCTTCTCTCGCCACGAGGAGATCGTGTCGCTGGAGAACGAGATCAGCGACCTCACCGAGCGCTTCGAGACGCGCAAGCGCGTGGATCGTGCCAAGGGCCTCCTCATGGAGCGTATGGGCCTGAGCGAGCCGGAGGCGTTCCGTTGGCTGCAGAAGACCTCGATGAACCGTCGTCTCACCATGCGTGAGGTGGCCGACGCCGTCGTGGAGCAGGTGGGTTCAGCCAAGGAGTCCTGATCCGCCCGGCTCCTGCTCAGGTGAACAGGCTGCGCAGGCTGCCGCGCGCCACCTGCCGCCCCTGGTCGTCGCTGATGCTCACCTCGTAGACCACGGTGTGCCGCCCTCGGTGGACAGGGACCGCCTGTGCCGTGACCCACCCCTCCTTGACTGGGCGCAGATGGCTAACCGTCAGTTCGGCTCCCACCGGGAGCCTGCCCTGGGGCGCCCCCGCCCGCGCAGCCACGGAGGCGGCGGTCTCAACCAGGGCGGCACTGGCACCTCCGTGGAGGAACCCGGCTACCTGGCGCGCCCCGTCCACGGGCATGCGGACCACCGTGTGCTCGGCACCGCGGACCAGGACCTCCATGGCCAGGGTGTCCATGAGCGTCCCGTCCTGCGACTCCTCCGGGAGCGGCTGCTGGGCACTGGCTGCGGAGACTGCCGAGCCCGCCGGGCGCGGGTCCGGGTAGGGGCGGGGAGAGGCTGTCGGGAAGGCGACCGGTGCCGCGCTCACCTCGGCCAGGCAGGCTCCGGTGTCCTGGCCTACCGGTCCGCTGGGGCCGACGACGGCGGGTGAGGCTGCCGCAGCGGTGCCCTGGGTGCCTCGCGGGGGCGTGCCGCGGGCCGGGGTGTCGTCATGATGCTCAGTCATAGGCCTAGGCTGGCACGGTGAGCACCACCGCCACCAGTCCTGACCATAGTCCTGACCATGTCGGCCGCCTCCTGCTCGTTGACGGCCACTCCATGGCCTTCCGGGCCTTTTACGCCCTTCCGGCTGACGGGTTTACTACCTCGACGGGCCAGGTCACCAACGCCGTCCACGGCTTTACCTCAATGTTCCTGTCTCTGCTTGACAGCGAGAGGCCCTCCCATGTCGCCGTCGCCTTTGACCTGCCCGGGGGAACCTTCCGCACCCGCGAGTACGCTGACTACAAGGGGACCCGGGAGGAGACCCCGCAGGCCCTGACCGGTCAGGTCGAGCTGATCCAGGAGCTGCTGGGCGCCATGAGGGTGCCCACCTTGACCGCGCCGGGTTACGAGGCCGACGACATCCTGGCCACCCTGGCGACCGCCGCCCAGTGGGAGGGTATGGAGGTCCTCATCTGCTCGGGCGACCGGGACTCCTTCCAGACGGTGACGCAGCACTGCACCGTGCTCTACCCGGTCAAGGGGGTCTCCACGCTGCGCCGGATGACGCCTGAGGAGGTCGAGGCCCGCTACGGTGTACCGCCCCAGCGCTACCCGCACCTGGCGGCCCTGGTGGGTGAGCCCAGCGACAACCTGCCGGGGGTTCCCGGCGTGGGGCCCAAGACCGCCGCCAAGTGGCTGACCGCATACGACGGCCTCGACGGTGTCATCGCCAGCGCCGACCAGATCAGGGGCAAGGCGGGGCAGTCGCTGCGCGACCACCTGGACGACGTGCTGCGCAACCGCCGCCTCAACCGGCTGCTGACCGACCTTGACCTGGGCGTGAGCCCGAGCAGGGACCTTCGCCTGTCCGGCAGTCGTCGTGGTGACCTCGCTCGGGTCTTCGAGGCGCTCGAGTTCCGCACGCTGCACCAGCGCGCCCTGCGTACGCTTCCGCTGGCTGACGACGACCACGACCGTGCTGACGGTGCTGAGGGTGTCGGCCCGGGAACCGGGAGGCAGGACCCGTTGGAGGCGCTCAGGGCGCTGGAGGTCTCGGTCCTGGGCCACGACCTGCCTGCGGGGTCGCTGGGGCAGTGGCTGCGTCAGCACCTGGGTGCGGGTGCTGATGATAGTGATAGCAGTGACGGCAGTAGCGACAGTGACGAGCAGCCCCGGGATGGTGTCGTGGGGGGCTCGGGGGTCGTGGGACTGGACGTCGTGGGCAGTCTGCAGCCGACGCTGGGGGAGACCACCCTGCTGTCGTTCAGCGACGGCCGCAGGGCCGTGGTGGTGGACCCGTCCCTGGTCACGCCGGAGGATGAGGCTGCCCTGGCCCGGCTGCTCGCCGATTCGTCACGACCCAAGGTCGTGGCTGACGCTAAGGGGTCCTGGCACGCGCTGGAGGCCCGCGGACTGCGTCTGGACGGTGTGGTGGCCGACCCGTCCCTGGCGGCCTACCTGTGCCGTCCTGAGCAGCGCTCCTACGCGGTCAAGGACCTGGCCCAGCGCTGGCTGGGCATCGACCTGGACTCCTCCCTGGACTCCCCGGATCCCCTGCCCCAGCCTGCGGGCTCGGGGCGCTCGCACCAGCCTGACCAGACCGCCCTGGACCTAGGCTGCCTGGACAGCCCCTTTGATGACGGCCACCTCCCTGAGGAGGCTCTGGCCAGCGCCCGCCGGGCGGGGCTCCTGCCACGCCTCCAGGAGGTCCTGGAGGCCCAGATGGCCCAGCGTGAGAGCACGGGTCTCTTTACCGGGCTGGAGATGCCTGTGGCTGCAACTCTTACGATGATGGAGCACACCGGCATCGCCGTGGACGACGCCGTCTTGGCCCGCCGGGAGATCGAGCTGGAGGCCCGGGTCACCCATGCTGCCGAGGCCGCCTTCGCCGCGGCTGGCCACGAGCTCAACCTCTCCAGTCCCAAGCAGCTCCAGACGGTGCTGTTCGACGAGCTCAACATGCCCCGTACGAGGCGGACCAAGACCGGCTACACCACAGATGCCGAGGCCCTGGCCGCCCTGTACGCCCGGACGGGGCACCCCTTCCTGGAGCACCTCCTGGAGCACCGTGACGCCATCAAGCTCCGTCAGACCGTGGAGGGTCTGCGCAAGGCGGTCCAGCCTGACGGTCGTATCCATACCACCTTCCAGCAGACGATCGCCGCCACCGGACGCCTGTCGTCGAAGGACCCGAACCTGCAGAACATCCCGGCGCGCACCGAGGAGGGGCTGAGTATCCGGGAGGCCTTCACCGTGGGGGAGGGCTACGAGTGCCTGATGACCGCGGACTACTCCCAGATCGAGATGCGGATCATGGCGCACCTGTCGGGGGACGAGGCGCTGATCGAGGCCTTCCGCAGCGGCGAGGACCTGCACCGCTACGTGGCTGCCCTGGTGCACGGCACCACGGTCGCCGAGGTCTCCTCCCAGCAGCGCAGCCATATCAAGGCCATGAGCTACGGGCTGGCCTATGGGCTGTCTACCTTCGGCCTGGCCCGTCAGCTCGGGATCGGCAACGCCGAGGCCGCTGCCCTGAGGGACGCCTACTTCGCCCGCTTCGGACAGGTGCGCGACTACCTGGAGTCCGTGGTCGAGCAGGCCCGCAGGGACGGCTACACGCAGACCATGTTCGGCCGCCGCCGCTATCTGCCCGACCTCACCAGCGACAGCCGTCAGCGCCGTGAGATGGCGGAGCGGGCGGCCCTCAACGCCCCGATCCAGGGCAGCGCGGCCGACATCGTCAAGAAGGCCATGATCGACGTGGACCAGGCGCTGGCTGAGGGGGGGCTCGCAAGCCGCCTGCTGCTCCAGATCCACGACGAGCTGGTGGTGGAGGTGGCTGCCGGGGAGGCTGACACCGTCAAGGAGCTGCTCCAGGAGCGGATGAGCCAGGCCGCCGAGTTGTCGGTACCGCTGGACGTCGCCACCGGCAGCGGGCTCAGCTGGCGGGCTGCCAGCCACTGACACGTGCTTCTACCGATACATACTGGCGTGACTGGCGGGCTGCCAGCTACGTCTCCGTGTCGCTTCTGCTGTCTTCCTCGCGCTGTTCCTGGCCGAGCAGGCCAGTAGACGTGAATGTGAGCGATTGCACGTGTTCGGAGGAGCGTAGACGGGAACAGTCCAGTCACGGCTCCGTCACGTGCTGATAGGGTACTTTCGTGCGTTCCTGGGCATCTTCTTTACTCCGGTCCCAGCCGCGTCGTGAGCCGGTCCGGGCCGGCGCAGGGCGCGGGGGACGCACGGTCCCTGTCAACCCGAACCACCTATCCGTATTCGGAGCAACCACTCAATGACCACCACTCCGCCCAGCCCCACCCCGGTCGCAGTCAACGACATCGGTGCGACCGAGGAGATCCTCGCCGCCGTCGACGAGACCATCAAGTACTTCGACGACGGTGACATCGTCGAGGGCACTGTCGTCAAGGTCGACCGCGACGAGGTCCTCCTCGACATCGGCTACAAGACCGAGGGCGTCATCCTGGCCCGCGAGCTGTCCATCAAGCATGACGTCGATCCTGACGAGATCGTCGCCGTCGGCGACCAGATCGAGGCTCTGGTCCTGCAGAAGGAGGACAAGGAAGGGCGTCTGCTCCTGAGCAAGAAGCGGGCTCAGTACGAGCGCGCCTGGGGTACGATCGAGCGCATCAAGGAGGAGGACGGCGTCGTCACCGGTACCGTGATCGAGGTCGTCAAGGGCGGCCTGATCCTGGACATCGGCCTGCGCGGATTCCTGCCTGCCTCCCTGGTCGAGATGCGGCGCGTCCGTGACCTCCAGCCCTACGTGGGTCGTTCGCTCGAGGCCAAGATCATCGAGTTGGACAAGAACCGCAACAACGTGGTCCTCTCCCGCCGAGCCTGGCTGGAGCAGACCCAGTCGGAGGTCCGCACCAACTTCCTCCAGACCCTTCAGAAGGGCCAGGTCCGCTCCGGCGTGGTGTCCTCCATCGTCAACTTCGGCGCCTTCGTGGACCTGGGGGGCGTGGACGGCCTGGTCCACGTCTCCGAGCTGTCCTGGAAGCACATCGACCACCCCTCCGAGGTCGTCGAGGTGGGCACCGAGGTCACCGTGGAGGTTCTGGACGTGGACTTCGACCGGGAGCGCGTCTCCTTGTCCCTCAAGGCCACCCAGGAGGACCCGTGGCAGGCCTTCGCCCGTACCCACGCTATCGGCCAGGTCGTGCCCGGGAAGGTCACCAAGCTGGTTCCCTTTGGCGCCTTCGTCCGTGTCGAGGACGGTATCGAGGGCCTGGTCCACATCTCTGAGCTGGCACAGCGCCACGTTGAGGTGCCGGAGCAGGTCGCCAAGGTCGGTGACGAGGTCTTCGTCAAGGTCATCGACATCGACCTGGAGCGTCGCCGCATCTCGCTGTCGCTCAAGCAGGCGAACGAGGGCGTGGACCCTGTCTCGGAGGACTTCGACCCGTCCCTGTACGGCATGGCGGCCGAGTACGACGAGGACGGCAACTACAAGTACCCAGAGGGCTTTGACCCGGAGACCAACGAGTGGCTTGAGGGCTACGAGGCCCAGCGCGAGGCCTGGGAGGCGGAGTACGCCGCTGCCCTGGCTCGCTGGGAGGCTCACAAGGCACAGGTTGCCAGGGCGATGGAGGAGGAGCAGGACTCGGCCGCGACCGCAGCGGCCGCCAGCACCTCCTATTCTTCGACACCGTCCGAGGCCTCGGGCACTCTCGCCTCTGACGAGGCCCTTGCTGCCCTGAGGGAGAAGCTGACCGGTAACTGACACTAGCGCTGCGAGGTTCTCACCGACGTTCTCGGCCGCTGGTGAAAGGCGTGTGGGTCCCACCCGACCAGGTGGGACCCACACGTTTCGTACTGCCTGGTTGCGGCTTATCTTGGTCCGTAGCTGACCGGGAGCCTGGTGGAGGGCATCATGGGTCTATGGCTCGTGGTATCCGTCCTCCTCACCCGCCGGGAAGAGCGCTGCGTGTCGGCCTGACCGGGGGGATCGGCACCGGTAAGTCCACGGTGGCCGATCTCCTGGCCGGGCACGGTGCCACAGTGGTCAGGGCCGATGACATCGCCCGTGACGTAGTGGAGCCGGGAACACACGGCCTGGAGGAGGTGGTTGCGGAGTTCGGCCCAGATGTACTGACCGCGGACGGGACGCTAGACCGCTCGGCGCTGGGTGAGGTGGTCTTTGCTGACGAGCTGCGACGTGCGAGGCTGGAGGAGATCCTGCTGCCGCTCATCGCTGCCGAGGCCTGGGCACGTCTGGAGGGGGTACCTGCGGGACAGGTGGCCGTCTATGATGTGCCCCTGCTTGTCGAGGGTCAGATGCAGGACATGTTTGACCTCGTCGTCGTGGTGGAGGCTGACCTGGACACGCGCCTGGAGCGGCTGGCCGAGCGTGGACTGGGGGCCGAGCAGGCGATGGCCCGCATCGCTTCCCAGGCGACCGATGCTGAGCGGCGGGCCGTGGCCGACGTGGTCCTGCTCAACTCCGCCACGCTGGAGGACCTGGTCGTTGAGGTTGACTCCCTGTGGGAGGAGCAGCTGGCCCCCTGACCTGCTGTCGCGGCACTCGCGTAGCCTTGGGAGCATGCGTCCTGTCACTGACCTGCACCGTGCCGTCAAGCCCTTCGAGGTCGTCAGCCCCTACACACCCAGCGGCGACCAGCCCACCGCCATCGCTGAGCTGGCTCGGCGCCTGGAGGCCGGCGAGAAGGACATCGTGCTGCTGGGGGCCACCGGTACTGGCAAGTCCGCGACGGCGGCCTGGCTGGTGGAGAAGGTCCAGCGCCCCACGCTCGTGCTGGAGCCCAACAAGACCCTGGCCGCCCAGATGGCCGCAGAGTTCCGTGAGCTGCTGCCGGGCAACGCGGTGGAGTACTTCGTCTCCTACTACGACTACTACCAGCCGGAAGCCTATGTCCCCCAGACGGACACCTTCATCGAAAAGGACTCCTCCATCAACGACGAGGTGGAGCGCCTGCGCCACTCCGCCACCAACTCCCTGCTCACCCGCCGTGATGTCGTCGTGGTCTCCTCGGTGTCGTGCATCTACGGCCTGGGTACGCCCCAGGAGTACGTGGACCGCATGACCCCCCTGGCCGTGGGGGACCGGGTGGACCGTGACGACCTGCTGCGCCGCTTCGTGTCCATGCAGTACACCCGCAACGACACGGACTTCACCCGTGGCACCTTCAGGGTCCGGGGCGACACGGTGGAGATCATCCCCATGTACGAGGAACTGGCTATCCGTATCGAGCTCTTTGGTGACGAGATCGAGGCCCTGGCCACCCTGCACCCGGTCACCGGTGATGTCATCGACACCGCCGACCAGGTCTTCGTCTTCCCCGCCTCTCACTACGTCGCCGGGCCGGAGCGCATGGAGCAGGCGATCCAGGGTATTGAGGCCGAGCTGGCCCAGCGTCTGGCCGAGCTGGAGCGTGACGGGCGCCTCCTGGAGGCCCAGCGCCTGCGGATGCGCACTACCTACGACCTGGAGATGCTTCAGCAGATCGGGACCTGCTCGGGGGTGGAGAACTACTCCCTGCACATCGACGGGCGCGAGGTGGGTACCCCGCCCAACACGCTGCTGGACTACTTTCCTGAGGACTTCCTGCTCGTCATCGACGAGTCCCACGTGACCGTCCCCCAGATCGGCGGCATGTTCGAGGGCGATGCCTCCCGCAAGCGCACGCTGGTTGACCACGGCTTCCGCCTACCCTCCGCACTGGACAACAGGCCTCTCACCTTTGACGAGTTCAGTGAGCGCATCGGTCAGACCGTCTACCTGTCGGCAACTCCTGGAGACTATGAGATGGACCTGTCCGACGGTGTCGTCGAGCAGATCATCCGACCGACTGGCCTGGTGGACCCCAAGGTGGTGGTCAGGCCCACCCAGGGCCAGATCGACGACCTGCTGGAGCAGGTGCGTCAGCGTACCGAGCAGGACCAGCGGGTCCTGGTCACCACCCTGACCAAGCGGATGGCAGAAGACCTGACCACCTACCTGGCGGAGCGGGGTGTGCGGGTGGAGTACCTCCACTCTGACGTGGACACCCTGCGCCGTGTCGAGCTGCTGCGCGAGCTGCGGCTGGGCAGTTTTGACGTCCTAGTAGGCATCAACCTGCTGCGTGAGGGTCTGGACCTGCCGGAGGTCTCCCTGGTCTCCATCCTGGACGCTGACAAGGAAGGATTCCTGCGCTCGACCCGCTCCCTCATCCAGACTATCGGGCGCGCTGCCCGCAACGTCTCCGGTGAGGTCCACATGTACGCCGACCACATCACCCCCTCTATGGCTGAGGCTATCGAGGAGACGGAGAGGCGGCGGGCCAAGCAGCTGGCCTACAACACCGAGCACGGGATTGACCCCCAGCCCCTGCGCAAGCGGATTGCCGACGTGACCGACATGCTGGCGCGTGAGGACGTCGACACCGCCGAGCTCCTCGCCGGGGGGTACCGCGGTCACGAGGAGGCTCAGGTGCGTACCCGTCGTAAGAAGGCGGCGGAGGCGACTGTGCGCGAGCGGCTGGCTGGCAGCGCCCAGCAGGACCTGGAGGCCCTGGTCGCTGAGCTGACCGAGCAGATGCACGCTGCTGCCCAGGACCTCCACTTTGAGCTGGCGGCACGGTTGCGCGACGAGGTGCAAGACCTCAAGAAGGAGCTGCGATCCATGCGCGCGGCGCAGTAGCGCGTACCAGAAGGCGTCGGGCGATTGCGGCGCGGTCCGGCAGCACTAGAAATAAATGTAGTATCCTGGAACTATTCATCATAGTATTCGTTGTCGTGGTTCTATATTCATGATTGTGTTGCGTTGCTTTTCCGTGGTTCTCTCCCTACAATGATTTCTGCCACACGGTTGCCGGGTCGAGGTCGAGACTGGTAGAGGAGCGGAAGCGCGCATGAGCCCACACAGTACGCAGGAGTCTTCTGCCGCGGAGAGCCGTTCCCCCGCCCAGAAGGTTCCTTTGACGGCGCTGACGGCGCTGGTCGTCGGGTCGATGATCGGGGGCGGGATCTTTGGCCTGCCCCAGCAGATGGCCAGTGCGGCCGCCCCGGGACCCCTTGTCATGGGCTGGGTCGTCACCGGGGTCGGCATGCTCATGCTGGCCTTCGTCTTCCAGCGCCTGGCGCTGAGCAGGCCGGACATTGACGCCGGGATCTACGGGTACGCCAGGGCCGGATTCGGCAACCTGGTGGGGTTCTCCTCGGCGTGGGGGTACTGGGTCTCGGCGTGGATCGGAAACGTCGGCTATCTGGTCCTGCTCATGGCGTCCCTCGGTGTCTTTTTTCCAGGTTTCGGGGACGGAAACACGGCGCAGGCCATTATTATTGCCTCTGTCGTTATGTGGTTGTTCCACGTGCTCATTCTGCGGGGAATACGTGAGGCATCGATCGTGAACGCGGTCGTGACGGTCGGCAAGGTCTTGCCCCTGGTCGTCTTTGTCGTCATCGGTGTGTTTGCCTTCCGGCTTGACGTCTTCACCCAGGACTTCTGGGGTGCCGCCGACCCCTCTCTGGGCTCAGTGCTGAGCCAGGTCCGGGGCATGATGCTGGTCACCGTGTGGGTGTTCATCGGCGTGGAGGGGGCCTCTGTCTTTTCTGAGCGCGCCCGCTCCCGCACCGACGTGGGGCGGGCTACCATCCTCGGCTTCGTCTCCGTGCTGGCGCTTCTGCTGGCCATCAACATCCTGTCCTACGGGATCATGCCACGTACTGAGCTGGCCGCCCTGGGCGATCCCTCCCTGGCCGGGGTGCTGGAGGCGGCTGTCGGTCCCTGGGGCGCACGGCTCATCGCCCTGGGCCTGGTCGTCTCCCTGGTCGGGGCGCTGCTGTCCTGGTTCCTCATGTGCGCCGAGATCGTCCGAGTCCCGGCCCAGGAGGGCCTCATGCCCAGGATCTTCGGCCGGGAGAGCAGCAAGGGCGTGCCTGCTGCAGCCCTGTGGCTGACCATGGGGCTGGTCCAGCTCTTCCTGGTGTGGACCTACTTCAACGCCTCCACCTACACCACCCTTATTCTTCTGGCCTCCTCGCTCATCCTGCTGCCCTACCTGCTCTCCGCCTTGTACCAGGTCATGGTGGCGTTGCGGGCGAGGCGGGCCGGGAACGGGGCCTGGAGGGACCTGCTCGTCGGGCTGGGCGGAACCCTGTACGGGGTGTGGCTCCTCTACGCCGCCGGCCCGGTCTACCTGTTGTACACCGCGATCTTCTACGTTGTCGGCCTGCCCTTCTTCGTCGTGGCGCGTCGTGAGCGCGGGGCACCTGTCCTGACCCGGGCGGAACAGGTCCTGGTGGCCGTCCTGGTGGCGGCGTCGGCCTACGCGGTCTACGGCCTGGCTCGCGGGACCCTGTCCTTGTGAGGTGCCTGTGAGTTGTGCGGGGGAGCCGACCCTGGTGCCGGGGTACCGGGAGAGGACGCGCAGGTGCGGGGGCCGCTGAGCCACGGTTGCCGAGTCACGGTCCCGGGAGTGCACGAAGACGCCACAGACAGACACAGACAGACACAGACAGACACAGACGCTGACCGCTGCTAGCCAACAGACAAGAACCGAGAGGGAGAATCATGGCGACTGCTGCAACTACCGTCAGCCACGGAGTCTGGTCCGAAGTCGGCACGCTCAGACGCGTCATGGTGTGTCGGCCGGGCCGTGCCCATGAGCACCTGACCCCGACCAACTGCCACGACCTGCTCTTCGACGACGTCCTGGACGTGCCCAGGGCCCAGCGCGACCACGACCTGTTCGTCAGCCTCATGCGTGAGCGGGGCGTGGAGGTCCTGGAACTGCACGACCTGCTTTCCGACGTCCTGGACATCCCCGAGGGACGGGCCTTCGTACTGGACCGTAGGGTCAACCACGCTGCTATGGGGGTCGGGGTGGCCGAGGACCTGCGTGCCTGGATGGAGGAGATGCCCTCCGACCAGCTCGCCGACCTGCTCATCGGCGGGCTGGTGTCCGACCAGGTTCCCTCCGACGTGTTCGGTACGTGCATCGACCCCTACCACGTCAACAGCGACGACCCTGAGCTGCTGATCGCTCCCTTGCCCAACACCCTGTTCACGCGGGACAACTCGGCGTGGATCTACGACGGCGTGGAGCTGTCTTCCATGTTCTGGGAGGCCCGCCAGCGCGAGGTGCTCCTGCTGGCCGCGGTCTACAGGTTCCACCCGCTGTTCGACTACACCTACCGCACCTGGCTGAACACGCTGGACGAGGACACGGGCTACACCTTTATCGAGGGCGGAGACATCATGCCGGTCGGCAAGGGGGTTGTCCTGGTCGGAATGGGAGAGCGCTCCACCTTCCAGGCGGTCAGTCGGATCGCCAGCTCGCTGTTCCAGGCCGGCTCGGCGCAGCGCGTCATCGCCGCCCGCATGCCCAAGGAGCGCGCCGCCATGCACCTGGACACCGTGTTCACGCTGTGCTCGGAGGAGGTGGTCAACATCTACGAGCCCGTGGTCAGGGAGATGGAGGTCTTCTCCCTGCGTCCCGACGACTCCCAGCGCGGCGGCATCCGGGTCACCCACGACGGCGGGGACTTCGTGGGTACAGTCTCCCAGGCGCTGGGCGTCCACCTGCAGCCGGTCACCTCTACTGCAGGCCGCTACGGCGCAGAGTGCGAGCAGTGGAACGACGGCAACAATGTCGTGGCCCTCTCCCCGGGCGTGGTGGTGGCCTATGACCGCAACTACTCTGTCAACGCCAACTTGCGAGCCGCCGGTATCGAGGTCCTGGAGGTCCCTTCCTCCGAGCTCGGTCGTGGACGTGGTGGCAGCCACTGCATGACCTGCCCTATCGACCGCGACCCGGTCTACTGAGCGGCATGCGTGGGGCTGGCTGCGGTCTCCCGGCTTCATCCCGGCCTCACTGCCTGTGGGCCTCGCGTGAGGTGCCCGCGCGTGCGGCACAGGACACCTCGGCGTCGTGCACCCCACACTCCCTGTCCCCACGGTGGCGGGTACATCGAGGAGACGGCGGCTAGACTACGGCAAAACCATGCGGAGGGGAGTACTCCCACTAACGGCGACGTCGTCACCACGGGCGATCGGATCAGGTCCCGGCCCCGGCGTCGCAGGCCTCCCCGGGGGCACGCTGTCCCTAGTGAGGCGGGAGGAGACCTCTGGTACCCGATCCGTACCGGAGGTGCATTCTGTGGATGTCCACGCTCTTGGGTGGCTGGCTCTGGGAGCCGTTATTCTCGTCATGATCGCGATCGACATCGTCGGTCACGTGCGTACCCCTCACGAGCCCACGATAGGGGAGGCTGCCCGGTGGTCAGTGGCCTACATCGCCATGGCCCTGGTCTTCGGCCTGGTGGTGTGGGCCGTATGGGGAGGTGACTACGGCACGGAGTACTTCGCGGGCTACATCACCGAGAAGGCGCTCAGTATCGACAACCTCTTCGTCTTTGTCATCATGATCTCCTCCTTCCGGGTCCCCCGCAGGTACCAGCAGGAGGTACTCCTGGCAGGTATCGTCATCGCCCTGGTACTGCGACTGGTGTTCATCCTGGCCGGGGCCGCGCTCATCGAGAACTTCTCCTGGGTCTTCTACTTCTTCGGCGCCTGGCTCCTGTGGACGGCTGTCTCCCAGGCCCGCGAGGGCGTGGAGGACCCGGAGGACTCCTCGGCCACTGAGGAGTACCGGCCCAGCGGGTTCGTGCGGGCCGTGGCCCGGGTGGTACCCATGACCGATGGCTTTGTGGGCGGTAAGGTAGTCCACCGTCACGCCGGACGCACCATGATCACCCCCATGATGCTGTGCATCATCGCTATCGGGACCGCTGACGTCATGTTCGCGGTGGACTCGATCCCTGCTATCTACTCCCTGACCAGGCAGCCCTACCTGGTCTTCGCCGCCAACGCCTTCTCGCTCCTGGGTCTGCGCCAGCTCTACTTCCTCATCGACGGCCTCCTGGACCGCCTGGCCTACCTCCACTACGGCCTGGCCGCCATCCTGGGCTTCATCGGCCTCAAGCTGATCGTGCACGCGCTGCACACAAACGAGGTGCCCTTCATCAACGGCGGACGGGAGGTGGACGTCGTGCCCGAGCCCAGCATCCAGGTGTCCCTGGGGGTCATCGTCGTCGCCGTCCTGGTCACCGTGGTCGCCTCCGCCGTCCGGTCTCGTACCGACTCCAGGCAGGTCCAGGCCACGACTTCCTCGACCCAGCAGGACAACCTGGACCACCGGCAGGCCTCGCGCACCGCCGACCCAGCCGCCCCAGCGGAGGCGACCAGTCGCGCCCAGAGCGCCAGGAGCGCGCAGTGACTTCCAGGGCGGCCGGGCCAGGACCCTCCGCCACCACGGCGCGCGACAATGCGGCTGCGGGCCCCGGTGTGGGTGCCGGCGCCTCTACCATGACGGGAGCACAGGGACTGAGCGCCGCTGAGGTCTCCGACAGGGTCCGTCGCGGCCTGACCAACGCCTACGAGGAGAAGACCTCCCGCAGCGTGGCCCAGATCCTGCGCGCCAACCTCTTCACCGTCTTCAACGCGATCCTGGGGGTGGCACTGGTCCTGGTCCTCGTCTTCGGCCACTGGGCAGACGCCCTGTTCGGGATCGTGCTCCTGCTCAACACGAGCACCGGGACCGTCGCGGAGATCCGGGCCAAGCGCGCGCTGGACCGGCTTGCCGTGCTGGAGACTCCCCACACCACGGTGGTGCGCGATGGCGAGCAGCAGGAGGTGCCCGTCGCGCAGGTCGTCCTCGACGACGTCGTGCGGCTGCGGTCGGGAGAGCAGGTCCCTGCCGACGGCACCGTGCTGTCCTGCGAGGGGCTGGAAATCGACGAGTCCATCCTTACCGGTGAGTCCGCTGCGGTGCGCCCGGCCACCGGGGACCGGGTCATGTCGGGAACCACGGTGACTGCCGGGACCGGCCTGTTCCGGGCCACGGCGGTGGGGGCCGATGCCTACGCCCACCGTCTGGCCCGTGAGGCACGCCGGTACTCCGTGGCTGTCAGCGAGCTCCAGGCGGGCACCAACCGGGTACTGGGATGGATCTCCTGGGTGATCGTGCCTGTGGCCCTGCTGCTGGCGTGGTCCCAGCTGCGCGGGGAGGAGGGAGGTCTCGCCCATGCCCTTTCCTCCGGATCCTGGAGCGCGGCAGTGGTTCCTGCGGTCGCGGGAGTAGTCGGTATGGTGCCTCAGGGCCTGGTGCTGCTGACCTCGGTGAACTTTGCCACCGCTGCCCTGGCCCTGGCCCGCCGCAGCGTCCTGGTTCAAGAGCTGCCAGCGGTGGAGGTCCTGGCCCGGGTCGACACCCTGTGCCTGGACAAGACTGGCACCATCACGACCGGGCGGATCCGCCTGGAGCAGGTCTGCGACCTCCACGACCTTGGCGCCCCCAGGTCTGAGGTGCACGAGCCCGCTGCCGAGGTTCTGGCGGTCCTGGCCCGGCTCAGCGGGGGAGAGGACCCCAACGCCAGCGCCACCGCCATCAGCGAAGGCCTCAGCAGGCCCGAGCTGCTGGGACCCCGGGGTCTGGAGGTCGCCCGGGCTGCCCGTCCCCAGGCCCAGGTTCCCTTCTCCTCACGACGGAAGTGGTCGGCTCTGCGGGAGGAGGGGACGACCTGGGTCCTGGGTGCTCCGGAGATCCTCCTGGACGCAGCCCAGGTGGACTCCCCGGGACCACTGGTGGAGCAGGTGCGTCAGCAGGTCCGCCAGGCAGCGACGACCGGGGCCCGTGTGCTGGCCCTGGCCTCCAGCCCTCACCTGTGGGGTGATCAGCCCGGCGTGCCCGGTCAGGAGCCGGCGCTGCCTGCGGGCCTGTGCCCGCGCGCGCTGGTCGTCCTGTCGGAGGAGGTCCGCCCTGATGCCGCCCAGACCCTGGAGTACTTCCGGGATCAGGGCGTGGAGGTCAAGGTCATCTCTGGTGACAGCCCGGCCACGGTGGCTGCGGTGGCCCGTAGGGCCGGGGTGAGGGGACCAGGCGGAGAAGAGCTGGTCGCCGTGGACGCCCGGGACCTGCCGGAGGTAACGGGTGCCGGCCAGGACCCGGGTGCCCAGGACGGCCAGGACTCTGCGGAGGACCTGGGTCACCTGGCGCAGCTGGTGGAGCCGGTCACCGTCTTGGGACGGGTGACTCCGGAGCAGAAGCGCTCCCTGGTGCGGGCGCTGAGGTCGCGCGGGCACGTCGTGGCCATGACCGGTGACGGTGTCAACGACGCCCTGGCGCTGAAGGAGGCCGACCTGGGCATCGCCATGGGCAACGGGGCACCAGCGACCAGGGCGGTGGCCCGCCTGGTGCTGCTGTCCGGGGAGTTCTCCGCGCTTCCGGGAGTCGTGGCCCAGGGGCGGCGCGTCATGGCCAACACTGAGCGCATCGCCTCCTTGTTCCTGGCCAAGACCGTCTACGCCTCGCTCATAGCGGTGGTGGTCTCAGCGCTGGCGATCTCCTACCCCTTTGCCCCGCGCCAGCTGACGATCGTCTCCTCACTGACGATCGGGGTCCCTGCCTTTGTCCTGGCCCTGGCACCCAGCCACCAGCGTTACCGGCCGGGCTTCCTGGGGCGGGTCCTCACTCTGGCGGTTCCGGCGGGGCTGGTGGCGGGCACCGTGACGCTGCTGACCTGGACCTGGTTGACGCTGACCGGTGCTCCTGAGGCGCAGGTGACCACCGGGGTCACGCTGGTGCTGGTTGCCTCCGGGCTGTGGCTGCTGACGCTGACGGCCCGCCCGCTGCTGGGGTGGCGGCTGGGTCTGGTGCTCCTCATGGGCGTGGCGGCGGTCCTGGGGGTGGTCCTGCCTGCGGTACGTGCCTTCTTCCTCCTGAGCTGGCCCCAGCCGGGCGTGTGGTGGGTGACCGCAGCCATGGCGGCGCTTGCCGTGGGCGGTATCGAGGCGGTGTACCTGGTGCGTCAGCGGGTGGCTCGCGCGGTGTGAGCGGCTGGTGCGCTCAGCCTGGCCCCAGGATGAAGCCTGCTCCGGGAGCCACGTCTGTCCCGGCAACTGGGTCCAGGCGCTAGCTGGTGGGGGAGAGCACCCCGATGACCGGGTTCCACTGGCGCGCGACGCGCTCGGCGATAAAGCCCGCCTGGTAGAAGGGGTCGTCCTCCAGGAGGGCCAGCGCGTCCGCCTCGTCCTGGGCGCGCACAATGATGAGGGCCTCGTGGGTACCCACGTAGGGGCCTGCGGCAAGGAGCCGGTCCTGGCTCGCCAGCTCGGCGTTGAAGGCGCGGTGGGAGGGGCGCAGCTCGCCCATGGCCTCGTCCTGGTCGGTGACGTAGTGGTACTCAACGGTGAAGATCCTGCTCATGGCACCAGGCTAGACCAGCGGTCCCGCCGGCACGTGGCCAAGACCTCCCACGCCGTGCTCGAACGCGTGTTTGAAGACCGTGTCTGCCCTCCTAGACTGCCGTCCCGTGAACGACTCTCTCATCATCCGTGGAGCCCGGGCGCACAATCTCAGGGGCGTGGACCTCGACCTGCCTCGGGACCAGATGATCGTCTTCACCGGGCTGTCCGGGTCGGGTAAGTCGTCCCTGGCCTTCGACACGATCTTCGCCGAGGGGCAGCGTCGCTACGTGGAGTCCCTGTCCTCCTACGCCCGCCAGTTCCTGGGTCAGATGGACAAGCCTGACGTCGAGCTCATTGAGGGCCTGAGCCCGGCGGTGTCCATCGACCAGAAGTCCACCTCCCGCAATCCCCGCTCCACGGTGGGCACGGTCACCGAGGTCTACGACTACCTGCGTCTGCTCTACGCCCGGGCAGGCACCCAGCACTGCCCCGTCTGTGACGCCGTCATCTCCTCCCAGACCCCTCAGCAGATCGTCGACCAGGTCCGTTCCCTGCCGGAGGGCACCCGCTTCCAGGTACTGGCCCCAGTGGTGCGCGGGCGTAAGGGGGAGTACACCGAGCTGTTCGAGGAGCTGCGCGGGCGCGGCTTCAACCGGGTCCGGGTGGATGGGGCCACGCAGCGCCTGGACTTCCCGCCAGCTCTCAACAAGCGCCTCAAGCACGACATTGAGGTCATCGTGGACCGCCTGGTGGTGCGTGAGGGCATCCGCCAGCGCCTGACCGACTCGGTGGAGACCGCCCTGGCTCTGGCCGAGGGCCTGGTGATTATCGAGCGGGTAGACGCCGAGGCGGAGGACCCCGCCCGCGAGCAGCGCTACTCTGAGAAACGGGCCTGCCCCAACGAGCACCCTCTCCAGCTCGACGAGATGGAGCCGCGGACCTTCTCCTTCAACGCCCCCTACGGGGCCTGCCCGGAGTGCACGGGTATCGGCACCCACCTGGAGGTCGACCCCGAACTCGTCGTGCCCGACGAGGAGCTGACCCTGGCGCAGGGAGCCGTCGCCCCCTGGTCCAGCCACCAGAAGTACTTCACCCGCCAGCTGGCCGCCCTGGGGGAGGACCTGGGCTTCGACGTCGACACTCCGTGGCGGGCGCTGCCGCAGCGGGCCAGGGAGGCGATCCTGCGGGGCAAGGACTACGAGGTCAAGGTGCGCTACCGCAACCGTTGGGGCCGGGAGCGGGTCTACGCCACCGGCTTCGAGGGCGTCATGGACTACGTCATGCGCAAGCACCAGGAGACCGAGTCCGACTGGTCCCGGGAGCGCTACCAGGGCTACATGCGGGAGGTCCCCTGTCCGGCCTGCCACGGCACCCGACTCAAGGCCGAGGTGCTGGCGGTGCGCGTGGGCGGGCTGTCCATCGCCGAGCTGTGCGACCTGCCTATCAGCGATACCCGGGACTTCCTGGCCCACCTGGACCTGTCCGGCCAGGCCCGTCAGATCGCGGGCAGCGTGCTGAGCGAGATCGCCGCGCGCCTGGGGTTCCTGGTTGACGTCGGCCTGGACTACCTCAGCCTGTCCCGGGGTGCAGCCACCCTGTCCGGGGGCGAGGCACAGAGGATCCGCCTGGCCACCCAGATCGGCTCGGGCCTGGTGGGTGTCCTCTACGTGCTGGACGAGCCCAGCATCGGGCTGCACCAGAGGGACAACGCCCGGCTCATCACCACCCTCCAGAAGCTGCGGGACCTGGGCAACACGCTCATTGTCGTGGAGCATGACGAGGACACCATCCGTGCCGCGGACTGGATCGTGGACATTGGACCCGGGGCGGGGGAGAACGGTGGGCAGGTCGTCCACTCCGGGCCGCTGAGCGCCCTGGTGGAGGCGGAGGGCTCGGTGACCGGTGACTACCTGGCACGTCGCCGCCGCATTGAGGTCCCCCGGTCACGTCGACCCCGTCGCAAAGGCCGGGAGGTTACTGTGGTCGGTGCCCGGGAGAACAACCTTAAGGATGTCACCGTCACCTTCCCCCTGGGGCTGCTTACTGCCGTTACCGGGGTGTCCGGGTCGGGCAAGTCTTCCCTGGTTAACTCTATTCTCTACCAGGTCCTGGCCAACCGTCTCAACCGGTCCCGGGGTGTGCCCGGGCGGCACCGGACCGTGCGGGGGGTGGACAACCTGGACAAGGTGGTCCACGTCGACCAGTCGCCCATCGGGCGCACGCCGCGCTCTAACCCCGCGACCTACACCGGTGTGTGGGACCACATCCGCAAGATCTTCGCCTCGGTACCGGAGTCCAAGGTGCGTGGCTACGGCCCTGGCCGCTTCTCCTTCAACGTCAAGGGCGGGCGCTGCGAGTCCTGCAAGGGGGACGGCACCCTGAAGATCGAGATGAACTTCCTGCCGGACGTCTACGTGCCCTGCGAGGTCTGCCACGGTGCCCGCTACAATCGCGAGACCCTGGAGATCCGGTACAAGGACAAGACGGTGGCCGACGTGCTGGATATGACCATCCACCAGGCGGCGGACTTCTTCTCAGCCTCCGGCGTCATCTCCCGCCACCTGGGCACTCTGGTGGAGGTGGGCCTGGGCTACGTGCGCCTGGGCCAGGCGGCCACGACCCTGTCCGGTGGCGAGGCACAGCGCGTCAAGCTGGCTACCGAGCTCCAGCGTCGCTCTACCGGGCGGACCGTCTACGTCCTGGACGAGCCCACCACCGGTCTGCACCTGGAGGACATCCGTAAGCTTCTGGGTGTGCTCCAGGGCCTGGTGGACAAGGGCAACACCGTGGTCGTCATCGAGCACAACCTGGACGTCATCGCTCATGCCGACTGGATCATCGACATGGGACCCGAGGGCGGCAAGGGCGGTGGCACGGTGGTGGCCACCGGCACCCCGGAGCAGGTGGCCGCGAACACCTCATCCCACACGGGACAGTTCCTCA
Organism: Actinomyces sp. 2119; assembly: GCF_003591215.1. NCBI lineage: Bacteria > Bacillati > Actinomycetota > Actinomycetes > Actinomycetales > Actinomycetaceae > Actinomyces > Actinomyces sp. 2119. The sequence continues at coordinate 310,709 of NZ_QYRR01000001.1, read as the reverse complement.
GCGAGGTCCTCCAGGGGCAGCGGGCCTAGGCGAGACGCCGACGGGACCGCGGCAGTGGGTGGAACGGCGGGTAGCAGCGGGCACGCCGTGGCTGCCGCGTGACTCCGCCGAGGGCGGGATACCCTCCTGCCATGAGCGAGAACGGACTCACCCTGGCCCAGGCCAAGATGCGCGACGCCGGCGTCGCCCAGCAGGCCATCGACGTCTTCAGCTACTACTACAGGACTCTTGAGGAGGGAGCGACCGGGCTGGTACCGGAGGAGAGCATTGAGCCTCTGACGGACATCAGCTCGATCAGCGACGTGGAGGTCAGCCCCGAGCAGGCCAGGGACGCCCTGAGCCGTACCGTCATGATCAAGCTTAACGGGGGTCTGGGGACCTCGATGGGGCTGGACCGGGCGAAGTCCTTGCTCCCCGTCCGGGGCGGAAAGACCTTCCTGGAGCTCATCGTGGACCAGGTCCTGGCCGCCCGCAGACGCTATGACGTGACCTTGCCGCTGGTCTTCATGAACTCCTTCCGCACCCGTGAGGATACCTTCGAGGCCTTGGAGTCCTGCCCGCCGATCGGGGTGGAGGGGATCCCCCTGGACTTCCTGCAGAACCGCGAGCCCAAGCTGCGCGCCGACGACCTGACCCCAGTGACCTGGGAGGCCGACCCGGAGCTGGAGTGGTGCCCGCCCGGGCACGGGGACATCTACACGGCCCTAACCGCCTCCGGAGTCCTGGACGCCCTGCTGGAGCGGGGCTACCGCTACGCCATGACCTCGAACTCGGACAACCTGGGGGCTGCCCCCTCGGCCCGCATCGCCGGGTGGTTCGCTGCCTCGGGAGCCGCCTACGCCCCGGAGATGTGCCGTCGCACGCCCGCCGACGTCAAGGGGGGGCACCTGGCGGTGCGCCGCAGTGACGGGCGGATTATCCTGCGCGACACCGCCCAGACGCCTGCCGACCAGATGCACTACTTCACCGACCAGTTCCGCCATCCCTTCTTTCACACCAACAACCTCTGGTTCGACCTGGAGGTGCTGCGGGACACGCTGAGCCAGCGCCAGGGGATCCTCGGGCTGCCGCTGATCAGGAACACCAAGACGGTTGATCCTTCCGACCCCGCCTCCACCCCGGTCATCCAGATGGAGACGGCCATGGGTGCGGCCGTGGAGGCCTTCGAGAAGGCAACGGCTGTAGAGGTGTCTCGCAGCAGGTTCCTCCCAGTCAAGACTACCAACGACCTGTTCCTGCTGCGCTCTGACGTCTACGAGGTTGACGAGGACGGCCTGCTGGTGCAGGTGCCGCAGGAGGCCTGCACGGTGGTGCTGGACCCTCGTTACTACAAGACCATCCGGGACTTCGAGGCACGCTTCCCTGAGGGTGTCCCCTCTGTGCGCGGGGCGAGTTCGCTGACCGTGGAGGGCGACTGGACGTTCGGTGCTGACGTGGTAGCGACCGGGGACGCCGTGGTGAGGGAGGAGGGGTCGCCGGGGATTGTTCCTTCTGGCACCCGGATCTGAGCGAGGCATTTTTACAGCGTTCTGTGTCGTGACCCGTGAGCTGCTGTTAAGGGTACTGCTTCGGAGAGTTATGCAGCGCATGGCCTATGTGGCCGCGCAGTCTGCCAATCGCCTGGTAGTGGGTGGATGCTCGTAGCCGACGGGTGCGCGTAGATGCTCGGAGGCCGTTGTTCCCACCCACCATATGGGCGCTTGGTTCATTTCCCCGCGTATGCGGGGAGCACGCGTTGGCGGGCACGACCCAAGCACGGCCGACCGGCTCATCCCCGCGTATGCGGGGAACACGGAGATGAGGACGCACGGCCGGTGGGACGGAGAGGCTCATCCCCGCGTATGCGGGGAACACGGTCAGCCAGAAGCTGTCCAGTCCGTGCGGCAGGGCTCATCCCCGCGTATGCGGGGAACACCTGAACGTCCCCTCCCAACAGGTGCTGGACCTCGGCTCATCCCCGCGTATGCGGGGAACACTGGCCATCTCTGCTCCTTACTCTAGGCCAAGTAGGCTCATCCCCGCGTATGCGGGGAACACGACGTCTGGCAGACGTACATTCGCAGCACCAGGGGCTCATCCCCGCGTATGCGGGGAACACATGATCAACGAAGGTGCACTCGCGCGTGTTGGCGGCTCATCCCCGCGTATGCGGGGAACACTGGACTCGGGTACGGGTGCGCGCACGCAGCCTCGGCTCATCCCCGCGTATGCGGGGAACACCCTCCGGAGCCTGAGGGTGGGGCGTCTGATCTGGGCTCATCCCCGCGTATGCGGGGAACACCCCATCACCGGGACAACCCGGCACACGGTCCGGGGCTCATCCCCGCGTATGCGGGGAACACAGTTTGATCCACTTCTGCTTCGGGAACACGGCCGGCTCATCCCCGCGTATGCGGGGAACACTGGCCCGATCATGACTCGCGATGAGGCGCGGCGGGCTCATCCCCGCGTATGCGGGGAACACGGGCACAGGGCGAGGTGTGGCGCGTGCGGGGTAGGCTCATCCCCGCGTATGCGGGGAACACGACCGGTAGTGGCTTGACAATCCTGATGGTCATGGCTCATCCCCGCGTATGCGGGGAACACACAACTCAAGGAGAGTCATGGCTACTACTGCCGGGCTCATCCCCGCGTATGCGGGGAACACCGACGTTCGGTATGCGGGTGCGTGAGACGCCGGGGCTCATCCCCGCGTATGCGGGGAACACACGCTGATCTCCTGCAAGCGCGGTCCGTGGGAGGGCTCATCCCCGCGTATGCGGGGAACACGGGCGCCACCCAGTGTGAGATTGAGTTGACTGAGGCTCATCCCCGCGTATGCGGGGAACACCCAGACCATCGAGGGGAACACCTCCCCTGGTTCGGCTCATCCCCGCGTATGCGGGGAACACCCAGACCATCGAGGGGAACACCTCCCCTGGTTCGGCTCATCCCCGCGTATGCGGGGAACACCCCGGGTACACGCCCGGCCGGGACGTGTACAACGGCTCATCCCCGCGTATGCGGGGAACACTACATCTTCAGCTCCGGCAGCGATGCGCCGACCGGCTCATCCCCGCGTATGCGGGGAACACCCCGGTGGGTTGGGTGATGTGGCCGCTGCGGAGGGCTCATCCCCGCGTATGCGGGGAACACGACCGGCTGGTGCTGCTACCAGGAGGGCGGTGCGGCTCATCCCCGCGTATGCGGGGAACACCCTGATGTGGCTGACCGGTGGGCCTGGGTGACCGGCTCATCCCCGCGTATGCGGGGAACAGTGTGGGACGCGATCACCACATGGGCTTCCTCGGGGCTCATCCCCGCGTATGCGGGGAACACCCACCGGTGACCGCCTACGGGCTGCGTACCAGCGGCTCATCCCCGCGTATGCGGGGAACACCTGACCGCCATCGAGGTCCTCCCCACCACCATCGGCTCATCCCCGCGTATGCGGGGAACACCTGGCCTCAGCCAGCAGCTGAACCGGGTCCTCGGGCTCATCCCCGCGTATGCGGGGAACACACATCCAGGCACAGGCCGGTGACCTGTCCGTCGGGCTCATCCCCGCGTATGCGGGGAACACCGGCTGCCCACTAGCTGCGGGATCACGGCGGACGGCTCATCCCCGCGTATGCGGGGAACACAACGGTGGGTTCTACCACGCCCACATCGACCCGGGCTCATCCCCGCGTATGCGGGGAACACCTCCCCGATGACTGGGAGGGCGACGATGAGGAGGGCTCATCCCCGCGTATGCGGGGAACACGCATCACGAGAGCCAGGAAAAAGTCCATCGAGGGGCTCATCCCCGCGTATGCGGGGAACACACAACGAGACGTGGGACAGAATCACCGAAGAGCGGCTCATCCCCGCGTATGCGGGGAACACGTCTGACGGGCGGAGAGTCCGTCTCGTCTACTGGGCTCATCCCCGCGTATGCGGGGAACACACAACTCAAGGAGAGTCATGGCTACTACTGCCGGGCTCATCCCCGCGTATGCGGGGAACACTTCACGATGGGCCTAGGCCTGCTGGTACTCCCGGGCTCATCCCCGCGTATGCGGGGAACACACCGTGTCCCACGTGCGGCTGATGGCGGCCCAGGGCTCATCCCCGCGTATGCGGGGAACACTGGGTGTCGTCAGCCTCCTGCGCGATGGGAGATGGCTCATCCCCGCGTATGCGGGGAACACGAGCGGTGGTGATGTAGCGTGTATCTGCCCGAGGGCTCATCCCCGCGTATGCGGGGAACACGGCCGTTGGTATGCCCAGAAGTATGGCGAGTACGGCTCATCCCCGCGTATGCGGGGAACACCTCGACGTGGGCAGGCCCACAGGGGCGGCCCACGGCTCATCCCCGCGTATGCGGGGAACACGATGACCCAGCCGTCCTCCAGCAGCCTCGCGAGGGCTCATCCCCGCGTATGCGGGGAACACGCTCATTTACGGGGGTAGTGTCAGGGGTCCCGGGGCTCATCCCCGCGTATGCGGGGAACACAGGGTGGGTGCGCCGTCGCACAGGAGGGGGTTGGGCTCATCCCCGCGTATGCGGGGAACACACGAGGGCCTGGCACAGTGCTGGGAGGGGTTGGGGCTCATCCCCGCGTATGCGGGGAACACCAGGCTCACGCCTACACCGCCATGGCAGAAGAGGGCTCATCCCCGCGTATGCGGGGAACACGCGTACCAGCCCAGGAGCTTGGTGTACTCGTCCGGCTCATCCCCGCGTATGCGGGGAACACGGCATGGTCCCCGGTGTGGGACACCTCAAGGGCGGCTCATCCCCGCGTATGCGGGGAACACTGCTTCCACTGCCTGGTAGCCCTCCGCAGGGCCGGCTCATCCCCGCGTATGCGGGGAACACTGGGCTACCGGGAACCTCAGGACGTGTGTCCACGGCTCATCCCCGCGTATGCGGGGAACACCAGCGGAGCGTCAGGGGGTGGTAGGTCTCTGTCGGCTCATCCCCGCGTATGCGGGGAACACAGGCAGGGGCGCGCCAGTTACCAAACCGACACCGGCTCATCCCCGCGTATGCGGGGAACACGGCATTGTCGGTGCGGGCGACCGCATCGCCGGGGGCTCATCCCCGCGTATGCGGGGAACACTGTCCCGACTCCCCTCGGTGTCGTGTGCACGACGGCTCATCCCCGCGTATGCGGGGAACACACCATTCTCCGGGGCGACAAGCCGCCCCGGAAGGGCTCATCCCCGCGTATGCGGGGAACACAGTCGGCCGTGAGGGATCTTTTAGCGTGGACTCGGCTCATCCCCGCGTATGCGGGGAACACCACGTAGACCGTGACATACGGTCCGTCACCTAAGGCTCATCCCCGCGTATGCGGGGAACACCAGACGTCGGGTATACGATCGGGACGGCATGGAGGCTCATCCCCGCGTATGCGGGGAACACCTCACAGCGGACGCCTCCAGGGCCGCGATCTCCGGCTCATCCCCGCGTATGCGGGGAACACTGGGCTACAGGGAACCTCAGGACGTGTGTCCACGGCTCATCCCCGCGTATGCGGGGAACACACCAGGTCCGTGGTGACCTCACGGCGGAGCGCCGGCTCATCCCCGCGTATGCGGGGAACACTCGCTGATCAGATTGAGGCGGGGACAGTCCTGGGGCTCATCCCCGCGTATGCGGGGAACACCTGGACCCAGAGACTTTCGTAGACTTGCGAAAGGGCTCATCCCCGCGTATGCGGGGAACACCGCGTCATATACCGAGTCGCACAGGTCTGCGACGGCTCATCCCCGCGTATGCGGGGAACACTGGCGTGGGATACGCGAGCTAAGAAAACGATGAGGCTCATCCCCGCGTATGCGGGGAACACTGGAACTGCGTCTTGTTCGTGTTGGCCATCCAGGGCTCATCCCCGCGTATGCGGGGAACACGAAGGAGATCACCCGCGAGGTCGGTAAGTGGGGGGCTCATCCCCGCGTATGCGGGGAACACGATATGCGAGAGGCCCGCAAGGTCTTGGAGGGGGGCTCATCCCCGCGTATGCGGGGAACACGCGATCACGATCGGTAATTGGCTGTGGGACACGGGCTCATCCCCGCGTATGCGGGGAACACGGATCTAGGAAAGTTTTAGAGAGTGCTCCGTAGGGCTCATCCCCGCGTATGCGGGGAACACAACTGGGTGCCCCGGGAGGAGAACCGGCCGGTGGGCTCATCCCCGCGTATGCGGGGAACACCAGTGCATGTCCGCTACCCGGCAGTAGGACCGCGGCTCATCCCCGCGTATGCGGGGAACACCGTGTCACGTCAGCCGCGACACCGGCTGACAGCGGCTCATCCCCGCGTATGCGGGGAACACTCAACCTCGTGGATATACACCGCCCCCTCGACCGGCTCATCCCCGCGTATGCGGGGAACACAGGTCCAGGTACACCAGCGACTCGGCCACGGAGGGCTCATCCCCGCGTATGCGGGGAACACTGCTCCACCCCACCGATGACCGGGTGGACCCCCGGCTCATCCCCGCGTATGCGGGGAACACAGGGCCTTCCTAGCGGCTTTCTGCTGTTCCTGCGGCTCATCCCCGCGTATGCGGGGAACACTGCTTGCGCTCCTCATGCAGTTCCGACTCCAGGGGCTCATCCCCGCGTATGCGGGGAACACGTCTGGTCGGGAGATCTACAAGTACTCCGGCCGGGCTCATCCCCGCGTATGCGGGGAACACGCGTACCAGCCCAGAACCCGGGTGTAGTCGTCCGGCTCATCCCCGCGTATGCGGGGAACACTGGGTGGCCAGGACCTCCCGGCAGCGCGTGAACGGCTCATCCCCGCGTATGCGGGGAACACTCACCCTTGTGCAGGTACCCGAGACGGGCCAGGGGCTCATCCCCGCGTATGCGGGGAACACAAGTCCTGCCACCTGTCACACACCCGGACCCCCGGCTCATCCCCGCGTATGCGGGGAACACGCGTCGGTTACGATCCCGGCTGGCAGCACGCACGGCTCATCCCCGCGTATGCGGGGAACACGGTACAGGTCGGCGATTGCGTCGTAGGGCATGAGGCTCATCCCCGCGTATGCGGGGAACACTCATAGACAACATGCTGTACCCAAAAACCCACAGGCTCATCCCCGCGTATGCGGGGAACACCCCCGGCCCTGGAACTGTCTGCGCACTGCACGGGGCTCATCCCCGCGTATGCGGGGAACACGTGAACACGGTCCGCAATATCGTCACCAACGTGGGCTCATCCCCGCGTATGCGGGGAACACTTCTTGATAACGGTGCCCGGCACCTCCTCGTCCGGCTCATCCCCGCGTATGCGGGGAACACGTACCTGGACTACCGCAGGAGGGAGTTCTTCGGGGCTCATCCCCGCGTATGCGGGGAACACGCCGCTCAGTCGCGGCCGTCCTTGTCCTCCCCCGGCTCATCCCCGCGTATGCGGGGAACACCACGCCGGGGACTATGCCAGTGCGACGGTGTACGGCTCATCCCCGCGTATGCGGGGAACACGCGGTCAACTACCTGGGCGTCATGTCCAACTCGGGCTCATCCCCGCGTATGCGGGGAACACTGAATCGTCTCAGCCGTGTGAGTAGCCACCGTGGGCTCATCCCCGCGTATGCGGGGAACACGGTCCCCACCTGCTCCGCAACGACGAGAGGAGCGGCTCATCCCCGCGTATGCGGGGAACACACTTCCTGACCTGCGAGTTTACCCTGGATCCGGCTCGTTCTGGTACGACTTGGTTGCGTCGGGACGTGGTGCTGCCCACCGCGGGCGCCGAGAGCGCTGCTGGGCTCGGGCAGTACTCCAGCCCGTGCGTCTTACCTGCCTCTTCGGCTGGAGCGGCCTGCGAAGCAACAGCACCCCATCGCAGTCCACCGGTTCCCACTCGTGGTTGTGGGTCCGGTAGGCAAACCCCTGTTCCGTGGCCGCGCTGAAGATCAGCAGAGCCCGACCGTCCTTGCACAGCGCCACAGTCCTTTCCCACAGCAGGTCACGCACGCGAGCACTCACCTGCCCGACGAACACACCCGGACTGATCTCCAGCAGCCACTTGGTCAAGTCGCCTCGAAGTCCTGCCGGGCAGGCACTAAGGACTAAGGTCATCATTCCTGCTCGGCCTCCGCGTAGTTGACGCCACTGCTTACCGTGCCCAGCTCGGACCACAGCACCAGGTCACCTATGTCCGGTGCCTCCAGGTCATCCACCTGCAGCAGGTCGCAGACGTCTCTCACCATCCGTGGCAGGAGTCGCTCGCTTACCACCGCGTCACGGACCCGACGACGGGCAGCCGTCTCCGGGTCGTCTCCACCGGCTGCACTGGCTGCAACGGATTCGAAGGCGGCAGGAATCGCGACCTCGGCCTTGTAGAGGTCGGCGACATCGTAGACGAAGGCTCTATCCGTACCCTGGTGGACGAAACCGAGGGAGGGGATGCAGCCCAAGGACACCACGACGGCATGTGTCACCCCGTACAGGCAGGCGTTAGCAGATGTCAACGCCTTATTGATCGGGTTGCTGGCCTCGAAGTCCTCTACCTGGTAACTACGGCGGTCCCACTCCACGCCGGTGCGCCGGGACAGGTCCCGGTACACTTTTTTCATCCTCGCCCCTTCCCGGCCCCGCAGCTGGGACATGGTCAGCCTGCTGACGTCCTCGCCCTCGAACCTCATGCGGTACATGGCGCGCGCAACCTCTAGGCGGGAACGCTGGTTGGTTACCAGTCGTGCCTGAGTCATCGCCATCTGGGAAGACTTCGCTAAGGGCCTGCCGTGGGCGTAGTAGCGCACGCCCATCTCCCCGGTCCACACAGTTGTCACACCGGCGTCGCCGAGCAGGCGCATTGCGCCGTGGGTGACTCGGGTGCCCGGCCCCAGCAGCAGCGCACCGAGCGTCGCCGCTGGGGCGTGCACCACGCCCTGCTGATCCGTGAGAGTCAGCGCGTTGTCGTCGCGGTGTACCGTGCAGTGCTCCGCGTACAGGAAGGACAACCGATCCTCTACCCTGACCAGCTCTTTGCGCTCCGGGGGCGGAGCGCCCTTGGGTGCAGCCACGGGGTCACACCTTTGAATGTGCCAGGGTTAGTAGTCCGCAGCCGTAGGCCTTACCCCGCCCGATGCCGTTGACGAGTGCTGCGCGCAGTAGTCCCGCGTCCGTCACCCGCAGCACGCCGTCGAACTGTGCCTGGCGGAGCGTGACGTGGCCGTGCCTGCCATGCTTCGAGTCATAGCGACGGAAGCGCAGGTCCCTACGTTCCGTAACGGCTACTTGGTGCACGACTACTTCATCATCCCCCTCGGAGGAGAACTCGCTGTGAGACAGCACCTCGAAACCATGCTGGGCACTCTTGCCCACCAGCCACCGTGTCTGCTGGGCAACAGTGACATGAGGCAGCACCTTGCCTCGCGGGCCCTGAGTATGAGGCTCGCTGTGTACCGGGTTGGCGCGCAGCCGGAACTCCCACTCCTGACCCGTGCGCAGCCTGTCCAGCATCGGCTGGTAGTCCACTGACTGTGCTGGGCGCGTGACCCACCCCGCACGCTCTACCAGGTCGGTGGCATCTGGTGCCTCTGGTGACACGATGTACAGCAGGTGCGTGTGCTCCGTGGACGAGTCGAGCCGCCACAGCACCCGGCCCTCATCAGTGCGGAGATCTGGCGGGAAGAGTGCTCTGACCGTTGCATGCATTGCCTGCGGGTCGAGCAGGAGCTCCCGTCCTCGCCTCTTACCAGGATTGAGCAGAACTCGCGTGAATATTGTCATGCGGACACCACCGCGGAGAAGAACGGGTCCGGCACTGCCGATCCCTCGGGGTTACTGACGTCAACGGGATCTGCGGCGATGACGTCGCGCCATCCGTAGTCCCTGCGTGCCGGGTCGAAGCTCAGGGGGACGTCGCGACGGCGCGCGTAGGCCGCCTCCTGCTCACCGGGCAACCTGTCCCGGAAGATTGACAGACTCATCCGCTGAGGCACGCTGCGGCGGTAGTTCTGTGAGGCATGCCAGGGCTCGGCCCGCAGCACGGTATCGACGTCGCCCTCACGCACGCCGATGGGCAGATCCGTGCCCGCCGGGCAGGAGCGCCGCCCCAGGAACAGAGGGAACCGAGGACGCTTCAGGGCGTCCTCCAGTGCCTTGAGGAGAGGCTTCTCCCCACCCACGGCGGCCACAAAAACCGCATCGGTGAGGTAGTAGCGACTCACCAGCGCCAGCGGAGTAGACTCGCCTTTCTGCCAGGCCGTTGAGGTCTGAAACTCTTTGAGGACGCGCCCTGGCTGGTCCACGCGCACCCCGAAGGACAGGCGCGCCAGATCCTCTACCGGGTCGGTACGTCGGCGTCCCTGAGCGGCTGCCAGCAGACCCAGCACCCCCGACTTGCCCGGATAGGAGCGCGTCTGCCGTATCGTGTAGCGGCTGTCATCTCCCCAGGACTGCAGCGGTCCCCGCAGCAGTAGCAGCAGTGAGTGGGTCATGCCTGTGATCCCTCGCTGAGCCTCTGACGTACAACTGATGTCACCCGGTCCAAGAGCTCTGAAAGCCTCACCCTCTCACCCAGGCCATCCATCTCCTCTCCCAGGTCACTCAGGGACACGATGAACGAGGCCAGAGGTAGCATCTCATAGACCTCGCTGACGGAACGGGCCTCCTCGGCCAGTGCCCGGGCTGCTGCGCGCCGTCGGCTCGTGCCCTCGTCCCCGCGTACCGGATTCTCGAAGGCATTGACCAGGGACACGGGGCGGTCGTCACGTACGGTGACGTACACCAGCTCGGGAAGGGTATTGTTAGCGAAGGTGGTGATCTTGCCTGTGGGCAGGGAGCGGATAAAGCTGCGCAGGAAGCTGCTCGCGGCCGTCAGCGTCGCCTCCGAGTCACCCCCGAGGTTCTCCCGCAGGGACAGCACGTCAATGGTGGCGAAGCGGTAGAGCGTGGAGGACATCATCTGGATCGTCCCGATCATCCCCGCGCCGGTCTCCTCCCCACCCCGCTGTACCTCATCGTCCACTGCGGTGAAGTAGTCGAACTCGGGCTCGGACTCGTGCACGCCGATGGCGTGAGCGACCTGGACGGCGGCATCCACGTTGTAGTCCGGCGCGTCAGCCACCATCCGGCCGAACATGGCCACGTCGATGCTGTGACCCTGGTCGAGGATATCCTTGGCCTGCTTCTTGGACGGGGCCTTGCCCCCGTTGTCCAGGATGAAGCGGGCGGCCTGCTCCACCTGCCTGTCGGACAGGAACAGGAGGTAGCCGGTCTCTGGTGCGCGAGGCTCCTCATCCTCACGCACCTTGGGTTCCACCGTCTTGATCCCAGCGGCCTTGAAAACGGCCTCAGCGGCCTTTAAGGCCGTCTCGCGGCTGTAGCCCTCATCCAGCAGGCACACGCGCTTGGCTACCAGGTCCACCACACGCTTGGAGCGGGTTCCCAGGTCCGCCTTGCTGAGGTAGGAGTCGAAGTCCTTGCGGATGGCCCGCTTCCAGGCCTGGGAGGACACACGCTGCCGCACCGCCCCGCCAAAGACTGCGGACTTCGGAGCGCCGGTGTCATCACGGTTGATGTTGCTGGGCGGCAGGGACTGCAGAGCGTGGATATCGATGGTCAGGGCCATGGTAGAAGTATCCTTTCGTGGGGAGGGTGCTCAGCGGTTGTCGGCTGTGGTGGTGTCGGCAGTGCTGGTCTGCGACGGTGTCGTGTAGTGGCCGGAGGAAAAGTCCCGCCCCCAGCGCAGCAGCACCCGGTTGCGGTCGGGAAGCTCCAGCAGGCGCAGGTCCACGGCCAGGCGCCCGTAATCGGCTCCGATGTGCTCGGTGCGCAGCAAGGTGACCAGGTTCCGCAGGTGGTGCAGGCGCGTCACCGGGTTGCGGCAGAGCAGGACGGCGTCGAAACGGGGCTTGATAGAGCTTGACTCCCGACGGGTGTCAAGGTGCCCGACAGCCCGGGCCAGGCTCTGACCGGTCACATGCATGGGTGCGGTCTGGGACTGCATGTGCAGGGCGAACAGGCACAGTGCCGCAAAAGCGGCACTCTCATAAGGGCTGACCTCATCGCCTCCGAGAAGGTCCTCATCCAGGTTGGGCAGGAGCTCCTCCAGCGCCGCCTGCCACGCTAAGGGGTCGTTGTCAGCCGTCATACCTGCCCGGCGACGGAGCGTGGCCAGAATCCGCCGGGCCTCGGCCTGCTTCTGCTGGGTGCGACGGCCCAGGTAGGCATCCTGGAGGCCTGAGGCTGCTGCCGCGACAGCCGACGCAAGCCGTTCTCCCTTTCCTCTGGGTCGTTGAGGAGGTGCCTGTGGTGGGGTGGTGCTGTCAGCAAGGACGGGTGCCTCAGTCATGTGCCTTCTCCTTGTTCAGGACTGGTTGGGGAAGAAGCGCGTGCAGGTCGTGCTGGAGGCGCTGGAAAGCGGTACCTGCGGAGATGATGCGCGAGGAGCCACCCTGGTCCACCACCCGGCCTGCCAGTGCCTTGGGGCCCGCGCCACTTAGACGCGTGGCTGCCATGTCCAGGACCTGGTGCTCGACCAGCCGGAACCAGGTGGCGAGGGAGCCGTCGGGATCCTGGGTGTCAACAGTGACCAGCCATGAGCGGAAGGCAGGCTCCAGGGTATCAAGCACGCCTGCGGCGGCCTCGGCCTGGTAGACGTAGTCCCCGCCTGCGGCTGTCAGGAGGTTGCCGACGTAACGGCCGTAGCGCACAGACGCCTCCCGTGCCCCCCGGCCAGCGGAGAGGAGAACCTCCGTGAGCTGGGGACTGCGTGAGGTCAGGACGGAGCGGGGCAGTTCCAGGAGGGTGCTCACAACGTGGGACACTGAGGCTGCCTGGGGCCCGTAGTGCACGGAGACGAGCTCGACGGTCAGGGGCTCCTCGGTGAGGAGGCCCTCGTTCCTCAGCTCGGTCAGGGCGGTGATGGTAGCCGGGGCCTTGGGGGGCTGAGCCCCCTTGGCCCGTCCGCCGCCCGGCAGGTCGACGATGACACCCTCACGGACCAGCAGGGGCTCCAGGCTGCGCCACACGGTCTGCTCGGCGTCGTGGGGCCGGGGGTAGAAGACAGGGGAGCCTTTCTTGGACTTGTTGGCTGAGTACCGGTAGGGCGTCATGGGGTCAGCCAGGATGTTGGCTCCAGCCTCCGGGATCTTGTCCCCGTTGCTGACCAGGACGGAGGTGACGCGGCCATCCTCCACGAACAGCCGGAGCCGACGCGACTGCCAGGTCAGCAGGTCACAAGGGCCGGTGGGCGCCGTGCTGGGACGCTCGGTGGCGTCATCGGGCTGGCGCTCCCACGCGGGGAGATCAGCCGCTGTGTCAGTGGACATCACCAGCCGTGCTGGGGTGTTGAGGACGAGCGTCTCACGCAGGCTGCGTCCGTGGACGACCACCCCGCCGGTCAGTCCCGTCCAGCCCTGGCCAATGGGATAGCCCCTGCCTCCCTTGACCCTCGGGTCACCCAGCGCTCCGGACTTGATGCCCGAGTAGTCATAGGCCTGCAGGTGTACCGACCAGCGAGCCGCCTCAGCCAGTGTGAGGCTGTCCAGCTCGTGCCCGGCGCGCGTGGTGAAGTAGTCCTGCTCGGCCTCCGGGACGATCCTACGCACTGGAAGCCGAGTGCTCTTGGCCGTGTCCAGGTCTGGCACCTGGAGGAAAGGGGTCTGCGGGTGGAGCAGGTCGAAGCGCTCGGCGTGCTGCTCCAGGTACTCCAGCACCACCTCGTCCCTGGCTCCCGAGCGCGCCTGGGCGAAGGTCTCCTCCCACCAGTCGTCGAAGCGGTAGGGGTCGTGAACGTCGGCCAGGACCTCGTCCGTGCGGTGGGCGCGCCAGGTGATCGCCAAGACCAGACGCAGGACCGCGTAGTCCTGGGTGGGGGAGTCCCCGCGCACGCGCAGGGCGTGGTGCTCGCCGTCGAACAGTTCTCGCAGGGACAGCTCCTGGGAAGAGCCGTCGGGCATGTCGCAGCGGATCCAGGGCTGGGATAGGAGTGAGAAGAAGGATGAGGAGGACACAGCGTCTCCTGGATGTGAAAGATGTAGTCACTGAGTGTCGAGCGTAACATGCACCAGTGACATGTGTCCCTGCTCAAGTTCCTCTTTGCTCTTGGGTCTCCTGGAGGCCGAGCTCGCGCTCATAGCGCAGGCGGCGCTCCGAGACCTCACAGGTCAGCTCGCTGTCGAGCCGCAGCGCCACCAGCCCGCGCAGCAGACCGTTAGCAGCCCAGCCGATGGGTGTGGCTCGCTCCAGGGCGTCGATCGTGGTGTCAAAAGTTCGCCCCAGGCACAGTGACCTGGGCAGGCGAACCGTTGAGCGCGCCAGCACACGAGCCGTGGTCCACCCGGGATCCTGGTCGTCAACCAGGGTCCGCGTCGCACCACCGCGTACCAGCCACGGTAGGGGCGTGTAGCCTCCCGGGCGGTCAACGATGACGACGGCCTCGATCGTCGGGTCGGAGTCGCGCACCTGGGCCAGTCCCGAGGCCTCCGAGCGGGCTGAGTCCGCGATGTCCCGGTCCTGGGCGGTAAAGAGGTCACTGAGTCGCCTCGCGCTGCCTGCCGGGGGGAAGACAAAGGTGGAGGCTCGGGACTCGGAACGGTCTCGGTCCCGCCCCCGCGCCACCACGGCCTCCTGCCATATCTTCTCCCACGCGGCAGGGATCGGGGGAGCGGGGGAGTAGGTGGTCTGCACCAGGTGGGGGACGTCGTCAGGGCGGGTCAGGACACCGCCGCCCAGGGGGCCCTCCAGCAGAGTGGCGTAGGTGGCCAGGAGAAGCGCCTCGTCGTAGACAGCTGTCGATGAGGGGTCGAAGAGTTCCTCGGAGCCGCTAAGCTGCGTGGCAGCGTCGGTCTGCGGGTCGGCTCCCACCAGGCCCCGCAGGATCATCCGGGGGTGGCGCAGCCCCTCTGGCCTGTCCCCCTCAGGGCGTGCATGCCGGTGCAGGCGCCCCAGGCGCTGAAGGATGAGGTCCATCGGCGCGATATCGGTGATGAGCAGGTCGACGTCGATATCCAAGGACTGCTCGGCAACCTGGGTTGCTACCACCACCCGGCGGGCTGGTCGGCCTGAGCCACGGTGGGCGCGCGGTCCCATCTCAGCCACCAGCTCCTTCTCCAGGCTCACTCTGTCCCCGGCGACGAAGCGTGCGTGCAGTAGCCTGACGTCCTCGCCCATCTCCGTGCGCAGGGCTGTGTAGGCGTCCTGCGCACGGGCTACCGTGTTGCACAGCACCAGGACGCATCCGCCCTTCTCAGTGCTCTCCAGGACCGTGCTCACCAGGGTGGCTACGTCGTCGGCGATGGTGGACACGGCAGCGTCGATGTCCGCAGGCCGTGGCGGTACTGCCAGCTCCCGTGAGCCCGGCCGACTGAGCGCCGTCACCAGTGGGTAGGCGCTGGAGAGTTCCCCCAGCGGCCGCTGGGCGTGCAGGCCGCGCGCGTAGGCCTCCATCAGGGTCCGTTTGATCTGCACCGGTAGGGTCGCGGAGAGCAGGACCACCGAGGTGCCGTACTCTGCCAGCCACTCGATGGCCCGTGCCAGGTAGACGTTCATGTAGGCGTCGTAGGCGTGCACCTCGTCGATGACCACAACCTTTCCTGCCAGGCCCAGGTGGCGCAGCATCGCGTGCTTGGCCTGCAGGGCCATGAACAGGACCTGGTCCACGGTGGAGACCACCACTGTGGACAGAACTCCCTTCTTGCGTCCCGACATCCACTGTGATGCCACCACCTGGCCGCGGTCGGTATCCTCATGGTGGTCGGCGGTCTCGTCGTAGACCTGGGCGGCGCGCAGGCGCTGGTAGTCCTCGTTGAGCGCGTTCCTGGAGTGGCCCAGGAACATGGACAGCACCTCCCCCAGGTCCTCTGAGGAGCTGGCTGCCCACTCCCGGGTGCGGCGGAACAGGGAGTCCGAGGTGGACATGGTCGGGGCGGCCAGCAGCACGCCGCCAGTCGGGGCGCCTGAGGACCCCAGGACCTCTGCGGCCAGTAGCGCAGCCTCCGTCTTGCCCTCGCCGGTGGGCGCCTCCAGGATCAGCAGTGTCGGACCCTCGGCCTCCTGGCAGGCCTGAGCGACCACCCGCTGGCACGGACGGGCCGAGGCGTCCTCGGGCCAGGAGAATCGGTGCCGCAGGAAGGCGTCCAGGTCGCTCAGGTCTGGTGGCTCCGGCTCCCAGGGTGCGGTGAGGTCCACTGCCGCACAGCCTTGCTCCACACGCAACTCCTGGTCAGGGATGACCTCCATAGGGAAGTTCTCCGCGTCGGAGGCGATCCAGTCGCTCATGATGACCAGTCCGGTCGCCAGCATCTGTCCCGCAACCGGTACGGGCCGGTTCAGGCGCTCCAGGACCGGCCCCGCCTGCGTGTACTCGGTGATGAAGGCCAGCAGCTCGTCCCACACCTGGCGCCAGGACTCGCCGTAGGAGTCGAGCACCGCGCTGGCCGTCTTCTCCAGGTGGGAGCCCGGCGGTACCCCGTGGTGGCACCCCGCCACTGCGGACAGTGACCGTGCCACTCTCTTGTTCAGCCCCCGTGTAGCAAGCCACCCGTCAAGGATGACCTGGCTGGCCACGGAGTGGGGTAGCGGAGAGGACTCCTCCAGAGTAGAGGGCTGCGGATCCAGACCCGCCTCACGGACCCGCTGGGCGAAGGCAGTATATTCCGGGCTGCTGTCCAGCTGGTTCTGGAACTTTCTGCACGCCTTGCCGATGTCGTGGGCGCCAGCGAGCCAGGAGATCAGGGTGCCTGTGTCCCTGGTGCTCAGGCCACAGGCCCGGGCGCAGGAGTCTTGTAGGGCGGAGGAGACCCAGCGGTCCCACAGGCGGGTGGCCACGCCTGCCGAGTCGAGCATGTGCTGGGGCAGGCAGAGCCACCCGGTCTCGTCCCCGGACTTGGCCCACAGGGAGCGGGCGCTGGGGGACAACGTCCTCAGAGGGGACGTGGTAGCGGTGGAACCTGGGTGGCTGGCTGGGGAAGTAGACATGGAAGTCCTTCGGTGTTGATGGCACCGAGGAGTCTGCCACGACCCACTGACACGAATGGCCGGTCCCTGACTGATGCGCCAGCGCGCCCTGGCCCCGACCCGTTAATGAGGCCCGTCAGTACCCAAGCACTGACGAAGGATCCTGCTTCGTGGTGGGCGATACTGGATTCGAACCAGTGACCTCCTCGGTGTGAACGAGGCGCTCTAACCCCTGAGCCAATCGCCCTGCGCGGCGATAACCATAGCCAGCCGGGGGCGCCAGGGCAAGCTCGGTGCCCCCACAGTCTCGGTGAGGTGAATCACCGGCTGCTGGTTTGCTGCGGCCCGCACCCCGGGTGCTATGGTTTCACCGCAGCCAGTGGTGTGGCGGGCATCGGATGTCCCACAGCAGACGTAGTGGGGAGGTCTGTCGCGCTGGTGGTGGAACTGCGGATGTGGCTCAGTTGGTAGAGCATCACCTTGCCAAGGTGAGGGTCGCGGGTTCGAGTCCCGTCATCCGCTCGGAGGAGCCGGGAGCGGCCAGCACCCTGCCTCTCACGGTGGGTTGGCCGAGAGGTTAGGCACCGGCCTGCAAAGCCGTTGACACCGGTTCGAATCCGGTACCCACCTCGGGCGATTGGCGCAGCGGTAGCGCGCTTCCCTGACACGGAAGAGGTCACTGGTTCGAACCCAGTATCGCCCACCAGACTCGGCGGGCCGGAAGGTACAACCAAGAACGGTCGGCCGATTCAACGGCGCGCCTGCCGCTGGTGGCTGGCTTGTGCGGACGGCAGGACGGCATCCGGCTATCGCCCGTGCCTGCCGTCCTGGCACAAGCGCTCAGCCCAGCAGCCCCAACCGGTCAAAGGCCTTGGCGAGGCCGTCCTCCTCGACGTCGTCAGTAACCAGGTTGGCAGCCGCCTTGACCTCCCTGCTGGCGTTACCCATGGCCACCCCGGTCCCGCAGTGCTCGATCATGTCCAGGTCCACCGTAGCGTCACCGACGGCGATCGCGTCCTCCAGACTGGCGCTCAGGTGCTCCAGGAGCACGTCAGCGGCGTGTGCCTTGGAGACTCCGGCCACGCCGACGTCACCGAAGAGGGCGTCGTGCCCGCGCCCGCCCCAGCTACCGTGCCTGAGCCAGGGGAAGGCCTGGCGGGCAGCCTCCAGGTCCTCAGGACCGGACAGCAGGTAGCTGATCTTGTTGACGTCGTCACGCACCAGGTCAGCGTCGTAGATAAAGTTCGGGAAAACTTCCTCCACCGTCACTGAGTCCGCGCCCGCGTGGCCCCTGCCAGCGGCGTAGGCGCGCACGGCGGGCAGGGCGGCATCGCGAAAACCGGGGGAGGGGAAGAGCCCCGAGTTCGCCTCCAGGTAGAGCTCCAGGCCCCGACCCGACAGCCAGGCCACCAGGGCCTGGCAGTCCTCGCGGCTGAGGTGCTGGTGCAGGAGCACCTCCCCCTGGTGCTCCACGTAGGAGCCGTTGCCCCCGATCATCCCGTCAAGGCCAATGTCCCAGAGATAGTCTGGCATCTCCGCCCTGGAGCGGCCTGTCGTGGGATAGACCCGGTGACCCAGGCGGCGGGCGCGGCGTATAGCCTCTACCGCCGAGGAGGGCAGCTCGTTGGCGTAGGTGACGAGGGTGCCGTCGACGTCGACCAGGACGATGCGGGGGCGGGAGGAGGGGGAGTTCATAATAAAGCGCCTTGGGAGAACGGAGATCGTTGGCTCGTGGTCCGGGGACGGCAGACCACCAGAAATGACCTTTTATTTCGTGTTTTGCGTCTCTTGCGTGCGGTGAAGGTTATGGAGTATAGCATGAGTCATGGTCTTGATTGGCTGTCGCGGGGCGGTTGCGCGAACCGGGTCTGTGACGTCCAGGCTGGCGGGGCTGCCTACCTGATGATACTCCCGACCAGCAGAATCTGTGTCATAAGGAACCGAATAGTTACTTTACTGTTGAGCCGAACTCTGAGGGAGGGCGATCGCATATGTGACTTTTGGCGAGGTGGCGTGCTGGATCGGCAGCAATCTGGAGGTGCTCACTACTGCCCTCGGTGGTCACCGGCCCACGATTTGACCTCGTAGATCCCTGGCAGGTAGAGGCCTTGTCTCAGCCCTGGTTAATTCCCTCGACCGCCTGACCTGTTGCCTCGCCACCGCCCCATATCAGGTAGGATGTGCGGGGCACGGTCCGACGATTCGTCTGGTATACGACTCAATAAGGACCGGGCCTATACTTCCTAGTCGAATGACATGGCAAATGATGAATAGTAAGGAACTTGCAACGATCACTCAACGCCTGCTTGCCGCAGGACGTCGGCATACGGTTGGCCTGCGTAAAGATGGCACAGTTGTGGCTGTTGGCGCCTCTACCGCCGGAGAGTGCCGAACTTCGGCCTGGCGCGACATAACTGAAGTTGCGGCCGGGAACGTGCATGTCGCTCGTAATACAGGTAAGTCACACACGCTAGGTCTCAGATCTGATGGACTTGTTGAAGCCTGTGGTTGGAATAAGCATGGGCAGTGTAAGGTACAGGACTGGCGCGAGATAGTTGCTGTCGCTGCGGGCTGGAGATTCAGTGTTGGTTTGCGCAGTGACGGAACTGTTGTGACAACTGGGCGCTTCGCTTCGGACTCACTGGCCCGCTGGCGGAAGGTCGACAAGCTTACGTGCGGGGACTGGCACGTTGCAGTTCGAATATCTGATGGGACCGTTCGAGCTTCGGGCAACAATACATGCGGACAGTGTGAGGTCCACGCCTGGCGCGAGATTGAGTTCCTGGCAGCTGGATATCTCCACACCATCGGTCTCACAGTCGATGGCAAGGTACAAGCAACCGGGCAATCAGAATTCTGGCGAGGTTGCGAGAAGTGGAGGGAAATTGTCGCTGTGGCTGCCGGTAGTTACCATACTGTTGGCCTTACTGCCCAGGGTACCGTTGTCGCCGCAGGAAGATCTGACTTTGGACAGTGTGACGTGTCTGGATGGAAGGATGTCGTGGCCATTGCAGCGGGAGGTGTTCACACAGTCGGGCTGCGATCTGATGGCTCGGTTATTGGTGTCGGTGCTAATGAGTTTGGCCAGTTAGATACCTCGAACTGGATTCTATTCTGACAAGGTGCTTTTCCTTATTTATGGGACGAGGTTCTTGATGTTGGATCAGGACTTGGTCTTGGGTGGAGTGCGCAGTCGAGTACTGGTGAAGTGCACCTTATAGTCCGTGGCTCACTCTGGGGCTCTTCACGGATAGTTAAGTGGCCCTGGGCAGGAACTGAATTTATCCGCGATACGGGCTGAAACATCATTCCAATGCTTATTTCGGTAGACTCACTTGAGGAAGGTTTGGATAAGGGTATCAGGCCGCTAATGCGCAAGGTGGAGGACAACGTCGGGTGTGACCGCTGTGCGTATAGTGTATAAAAGGGTTGTCCCGGACTTGGCGGCTCTTTACATGTCTGAGAACCGGTCGGGTTGTTGGTGGCGTCCAAGCAACTACCGGGCAATTTAGTGAGTAAGGCTACGTAGGTTAGGGTGCTGCCTCGTAGGGGTCCCAAGCTGCCTTGACTTCGCCGGTCATCGCGTAACAGGTCGCTGAGATTATGTGGTGCATGTCAACTTCATTCTGCGTCACGCCATCTGCTCCTTCTAGCCGGTAGATATGTAGGCGCCTACCTTCGGCCTGTAGCGTTTCGTCGGCGGTGTTCCAAACTACATTTGAGAGGCAGTAATTCGGGTCATTGACAGGCAGGTGACCATGAGCAATTTCAGCGCTCAGTGGAGCGTCCTCCTGGCCACCTTGACGATCAGGACAGCGCCGCACCCGCCAGGTCTTGGTGCCAGACGAAGGGCACCGATATGTGCGCGATCGAGTTAGAACGGTCGTGGGACGCAAGCCATGCGTCGTACGGTCTTACTGAAGTATCGCGTGCCCGGCTTCGGCAACTACAGCGTTGGCACTAGTAGCCTGGCTCGACAGAATACCACAACGATGTCCTGCTGCCGGAAACTGGCTGAGGACGGTCAGCCCGAGGCCGTCAAGGTAGCGTAGCGTGACCAGTTCAGGTGAGGATGACGGAGGGCAGGTCAATGTATTGGTGAGCTGTGTAGGAGTTCCAATATCCACACCTTGGCCACATCCATACCTAGTTGTATTTTCCTGTGAGACTGTGTACGTGTTGTGCCGGGGGTCTGGCCGTCGATGCTGGTGTGGGGTCGGTGGTGGTTGTAGTAGCGGAGCCAGTCGTTGTAGGCGACGGCTGGTTCGGCCTCAGTGGTGTAGGCCCACTTGGTCGGTGGTGAGGGTGCGGTTGGGGCGCTATTTATGACGCTTGTTACTGCGTTTCTGTCGGCTACGCTTGTGTAATTATTTGTAATTACTGCCCACAGTGGTGTCGCTATTAAGTCGGAGTTCTAGTCTGCTGGGTGCTATGCGTCGCCTGGGGGTGATATTTTTCGATGAAAAACTCGATTGTGACTGATGTTGGTCACTCGTAAAATAGATATCAGGTGTCGGGTTATAGTGGGGAGACTAGCGGGACTCTGATAGAGGCTGTCGCGAGCCCGAATTGGGCCTTAGCAGAGTACTGTGGGGGTGATAGAGGGCGGGCAGCAGAGACTGTGCTAGACAGCGGTGCTGGCACACAGTTGTCCGCGCAGTGTTCTTCCGGCCGTACTACTACCTATGATGTTGCCTTGTCTTTCCAGCAGGAGATTGCTGTGCCACCTTACTACTATAAAACGCGTCGATGGCGCCCAGGCCAGCGATGAATCGCTCCCTGGCGTACTGCATGTGGTTGCCGGGTCCCACCTCGAAGCGGGTCTCGCAGCCGGCCTGGTGCAGGATCCCCGCACAGGCCTCCATGTTGTCCTGCACGCGGTGCAGGATCTTCTCAGGGGCTTCACGCTCCTGGCTGCCGATGGACAGGAAGGCGAACTTTCCCGAGAGCTCCAGCGGCAGCGAGCGCAGGTGGTCGAGCCACCCCTCGTACCACACCGAGGCCGACAGGCAGCCTGCCGCCGCAAAAGTGTCCGAGTGCACGAAGGCGTACATCGCGAACAGCCCGGCCAGCGAGTAGCCGCAGATGGCGCGCTGGGAAGGAACCAGCCCAAAGTGGTCGTCCACAACGGGAAGGGCCATGTCAAGAAGCTCCTTGAGGGTCCTGTCCGCGTCCCCGGCAAAGTCGGGGTCTCCCGGGTACAGGCCCGGTGCAGGCCAGGGGGTGAGGCTGTCATCCCACTCCTCGACCGGGATCGCCACGACAGTGGCGGCGAGGCCCGCGCACAGGTCATCGATCTCGAACGGGCGCCCGCTCATGTCAATGACGTAGATGACCGGGCCGGTCCTGCCGACCGTGCCCTCGTAGCAGACTGCGAGATCCGGTCTCACATACTTCATGTCACGCTCCATGACAGTGTCCTCACAGTCCTCAGGCTCTGGTTGCAGGTTGACGTGATTACTCGCAGGGGCTGCCCTGCAGGTCGCCACCCTGCGTCAGGTGCATCATACTGGGCATATCGGTGAAGCCGGCGTGCTCGTAGAGCCGTCTGCCCGCGTCGGAGGCCTCAAGGTACACCTTGCCTGCGTCCCGCGCACGTGCCTGACGGACTAGCCAGCTGACGACCGCGGCCCCTACTCCGTGGCCTTGGAACGCCGGACGCGTGTACACGTTCATCAGGTAGGCGCACAGGCCGCTCGGGTTATCAGGCGAGGGCATCTCCCTGTGCAGGCAGAGACCGCCGCACCCGACCGGCTCGCCGTCCAGTCTGGCCAGGCAGGCGACGTGCCTTCCGGCTGCCAGCTCCTGCTCGTAATAGGCCCGGTTGGCGCGCTCAAGGGCGGAGACGTCTGCGTCGAAGGCGTTACCAAAGACCTCGCGAAGCACCTCGACACGCCATGCTATCAGCTCGTCAATGCGAGCGAGCCCGACCTGCTCCACCTCAATCCTCATACCTCATAGCGCCTGTTCGTAGTGGTGTCATGGTGCCTGTCTTACGGTATCTTCACGGCCTCCGCCCCGCCATCACCCTTCTTTCAGCACTACCGGCAGCGCGGCGTCGTCGGGTTTGCCGTTGCTGTTCAAGGGAATCTCGCTCATGACGACAAAGAACTCGGGAACCATGAACGAGGCGAGCCGACGCGCGAGGCGCTTGCGCAGCTGGGAGAGCACGATGCCCTGGTCCTGGTGCCTCGGCGTCAGGTAGGCGACCAGGTAGGAGAGCCTGTTCTCGTCGATGTGAGCACGTACTACCGCGCGGTTGACCGCCTCGTCGGCCGACAGCACGTTCTCCACCTCCTCGCACTCGACCCGCTGCCCCTTGATCATGACCTGCGAATCCTTGCGGTGCAGGAAGGCAATCTGGCCGTCCTTCAGTTCGACACCCAGGTCTCCGGTGCGGTATAGACGTGAGCCGTCTTCCTGCTCGACGAAGTTACCCGTCTCCGGGCGGTCCGTGAGGTATCCGCGAGCCACGCCTGCGCCCGTAATGCATATCTCGCCTGTCTGACCCGGGGGGACAGGTCGCAGGAGGTCGTCAAGGAGCTGCACACGGTAGCCCAGGACGGCCTTGCCGATCGGGTAGGTGTCGTCCTCACGTGGCTGCCCGGCGCTGGCGCAGTAGTACGTGGCGCAGCAGGTTGTCTCCGAGGGACCATAGGTGTTGTAGACCTCGGCGCTCCTGACAAGCTGGTCGCAGTAGCCCGCCCTGAGCACATCTCCGCCGCTGACGTAGAGCCGCACGCTCTTTGGCGTCCTCCCGGAGGCGTTGATGTCGGCGATAAGGTAGGGGAAACCGTCAACGATGGTCACGCCCATCTCGTCAACAAAGTCGAGCAACGCCTGGAGGTCGTCGTGCTCGGCGGAGGACGGGATGGCGAGCGTGGCACCGGTGAGTAGTGAGCAGAACACCTCCTCGACGAAGATGTCGAAGGAGCAGACCGAGTACTGCAGCATCACGTCACCCGGCCCGATCCTCATCTCGTTCTCAAACGCCTTGACGTAACCCAGTACGTTACGGTTCTCCACGCACACGCCCTTGGGCTCACCCGTGGTGCCCGAGGTGTACAGCACGTAGGCCAGGTCCTCCGCGGTGCCGCTGCTCGTGGTGTGCGCTGGAGCCGACGTGCCGGAGTAGGCCGGCTCGACGTAGACACGTTCTGCCTGGCGAAACAGGCTGTCGTACTCCTGCTGGGTCACCACGACATCCACATCCGCCTCGGTGAGCATGAAGTGGATGCGCTCTACAGGGAAGGAGGGCTCTGCTGGGACGTAGGCTGCTCCCGTCTTCAGCGCCGCGAGCATAGCCGCGATCATGGCCGGGCCGTGGTCCATGACAATGCCAACAAAGCGCGGGTCCTTCGGCAGCATGGCTGCGATCGAGGTCGCCATGCGGTCGAGCTCGGCGTAGGTTACGTTCCTCTTCCGGGTGATGATAGCCGACGCGTCTGGCTGTGAGGCAACCTGCCTGGCAAAGCGGTCGTATATTGTCTCGTGTATTGTCTGGCTGTCCATGTTAGTTCCCGTGAGCCGACTGCAGAAAGGCCTATAAGCCTCGCTACGTAGCGTATCATAAGGTGTTGCCGACATGTGATTGTTGGTGCCGGGTCCTGTCGGCCGACAGCGCCCCGCCGGGACCGGGGTGCCCCGCTCGGGTGGGTTTAGAGACACAGGGAACCGGTCCCGCCCGCTGGCTCAGCCAGCGGCCTCCAGGACTGCTCGGGAGCGCAGCTGCCCAGCCTTGAGCAGCTCCAGTGCCCGTGGCGCCTGGGACATGGCGAAGCGCTCGACGACGGTGCGTACCTTGCCCTGAGCCGCAAGGCTCAGCACGTTCTCCATCTGTGCCCGGTTGCCCAGCAGGGAGGTGCGCAGTGTCTGGGCGCGGTCGAACGGGTAGCCGCGCAGCGTGAGTGGGACCGCGCTGACGAGCGTGCCTCCCCACTTCAGGGTGCGCAGCGCCTGGGCAGTGACTGCCTCCGCAGGGGCAAAGAGAAGGACCGCGTCAGCGGTGTCCTCGACCTGGGCAAGAGCTTGCGGGTCGGTGGCCTCAACCGTGTGGGTGGCACCCAGCTCGCGGGCCACGGCCAGGTGCTCTGGGCTACGCCCGACAACCGTGACCTCGGCACCGGTGAGGACTGCGAACTGTACCGCCATGTGCCCCACACCGCCCGGGCCGAAGACGGCAACCCGGTCACCCGGGCCGAGGTCGAGCTTGTCCACCGCGCCGAAGGCAGTGATGCCGGGGCAGAACAAGGGTGCGGCCTCCACTATGTCCAGGGTGTCAGGTAGATGGTAGGTGTGCCGGGCGGTGGCGACCATGAGCTCGCCATAGCCTCCGTCAACGTGCTCTCCAGTAATTCTGCGCTCGTGGCACAGCTGCTCGCGGCCGGTGGTGCAGAACTCACACTCCTCGCAGGTGGACCACAGCGGCTGGACCCCCACCCTGTCCCCGAGCCTGAACCCCTCGACACCGGTACCGAGCTCGGCGACGTAGCCGGTGACCTCGTGCCCGGGGACGATAGGGCTGAGCGCGGGGACACCGTTACCCACCCAGTCACCCTCGATCATGTGGAGGTTGGAGCGGCACACGCCGCAGGCAGCCACCTTGATGAGGAGCTGGCCAGGCCCAGGCTGAGGGGTGGGCGCCTGGCGCCAGCGCAACGGTGCCTGTTCGATCGGTGCAGGGGCATCCAGCTGCTGGGCGTACATAACGGGGTTGGAGGCATGAGAGCTCATGGTTGCCAGGCTACGGACCGTAACTGCCGGGGAGCCAACAGCAGACTCTTCTGGGGCCAGGGAAGATTTCGTTGGCAGGGCTCGCAGGTGGCGGGGGCATTGGTATCCTCCAGCGGCGGTGAGACCTTGAGGGCTCTTGAGGGCTTCTGTGGGCTGCGGTGCCGCTGCCACCGGGCCGTTGACGCCCGCTGTGCCAGCGGCGTCGGCTGTGTCAGCAGCACCGACCAGGAACATCAACCGGGGACGTCAACCAGAAACATGGAGGCGAAGGCCCTTGCAGCGGTCCCAGCCTGGGGGCTGAGGGCGAGGGCCGTCTCCCAGCAGGGCCTGGTGCCAGTCAGCGGCAGCGCTACCAACGAGGCTGCCTCAGGCTTGGCGGAGAAGGACTGGGGCACGACGGCGACCCCGAACCCGTACTCCACGAGTGACAGCAGCATGTGGACGTCCGTCACCTCCACCGTCGCGCGCCGGGACACACCAGCCTCGCTCAGGGCCTGGTCCAGGATGCTGCGGGCCGGCCACGACGGGGCGAAGTCGACAAGGCGTTCGGGGCGCAGCGCCGCGAGCGCGACCGAGCTCTCGGAGGCGAGGGGGTGGCTTCGGGGGACCAGAAGCACAAACGGCTCCTGCCGCAGGACGGTCACCTCCAGGTCCTGGATGAGTCTGGCACCGGACTCACCAGGAGGCCCGGCGATCAGGGCGGCGTCAAGCCTGCCTGAGCGCAGGTCGCGCAGGAGACTGTCTGAGGGAGCCTGCTGGAAGAAGACCTCGATACCCTCCTGCTGCGGGGCGAAGGCAGTCAGGACGTCGGCCAGGTTGACCAGGTCTCCCAGGCACTGCTCAGAGCCCAGGCGCAGGGAGCGGGACGAGCCTAGGCCCATCAGCTCACGCTTGGCGGCAGTGGCATCAGCAAGCATCCTGCGAGCGCGGGGGAGGAAGGCCTCGCCCGCAGCGGTCAAGGTGGCACCGGAGGCGCTGCGGGCGAACAAGGTCGCGCCCAGCTCGCGCTCCAGCGCCCTGATGGAGGACGACAGACCGGACTGGCTGACAAAGCTCCTCCGCGCAGCCTGGGTGAAGGTCTGCTCCTCGACCACGGCCAGAAAGAGCTCCAGCTGGCGCACGTCCACGGCCTGTCTCCTCCACTTCCGACCGGCCCGCCCAGCGGCGGGCGCCTCCCTGCCTCAGGATCTTAGCCCTGTGGTCCTCGGCGGTGTGGCACGTCGTAGTCTTGAGCCATGGCCGACCCCTCGACGTACCGACCCGCCCCGGGCGAGGTCCCCACGTCTCCGGGCGTCTACCGGTTCCTCGACGGGCAGGGCCGGGTCATCTACGTGGGCAAGGCAAAGAACCTGCGTGCCCGCCTGTCCAGCTACTTCCAGGACATCGCCGCCCTCCACCCGCGCACCCAGACGATGGTCACCACCGCTTGCGCCGTGGAGTGGACGGTGGTGTCCACCGAGGTAGAGTCCCTGGCCCTGGAGTACTCCTGGATCAAGGAGTTCAACCCGCGTTTCAACGTCATGTACAAGGACGACAAGTCCTACCCCTACCTGGCCGTTACCATGCAGGAGACCTTCCCCCGGGTCCAGGTCATGCGCGGTGCCCGCAGGCGCGGGACTCGCTACTTCGGCCCCTTCGTGGCGGTGTGGTCCATCCGTGAGACCGTGGACCAGCTGCTGCGTGTCTTCCCGGTGCGTTCCTGTTCTGCGGGGGTGTTCCGCCGCGCCCAGGCCTCTGGGCGTCCGTGCCTGCTGGGCTACATCGACAAGTGCTCAGCTCCCTGCGTGGGGCGTGTCAGCGAGCAGGACCACCGCGCGCTTGCCGAGGACTTCTGCTCCTTCATGGCCGGACGCACCGGCCCCTACCTACGTGAGGTCGACTCCCAGATGAGGGCGGCTGCTGCGGCCCTGGACTTCGAGAAGGCAGCCCGCCTGCGGGACGACGCCGCCGCTCTGCGCAAGGTCATCGAGACCAACGCCGTCGTGCTGCCCGACGCCACCGACGCCGACGTCTTCGCCCTGGTGCGTGACGAGCTGGAGGCCGCTGTCCAGGTCTTTCACGTACGCGGGGGGCGGGTGCGCGGCCAGAGGGGCTGGGTCGTGGACCTGGCAGACAGTCCCGAGGACTCCGAGTTGGTGGAGCGTCTCCTCCAGCAGGTCTACTCCGCGCTCCCGGACCCCGCTGACGACCGCCTGGGGGAGCCCGGCAGCCCGGCAGCCCCTGAAGACGCTGAAGACACGAAAACCGTTGGTAGCGGTACCGGAGGCCCTGAGGCTCCACCCGCCTCGGGGCTCACAACCTCCGTGGGTCTCACGGGTGCCAGGTCGCAAGACTCGAGGCTGCGCGCGCCCCTCCAGTCGTCCGCCTCGCGCCGCCGTGAGGCTGCCGCCACCAGTGTCGATGACGTCGCCCACACCGCGACCACGGCTGTTCCCCGGGAGGTCTTGGTTCCGGTCATGCCGGGCAGCGCCAGCGCAGTGACCGCGTGGCTCTCTCAGCTGCGGGGAGGTCGGGTGGACCTGCGAGTCCCACGCCGTGGTGACAAGGCCTCCCTCCTGGAGACCGTGCGCAGGAACGCCGAGGAGGCCCTGCGCCTGCACAAGGCCAGGCGGGCGGGGGACCTCACCCAGCGCTCCCAGGCGCTGGAGGAGCTGGCTCAGGCCCTGGACCTGCCTGAGGCGCCCCTGCGCATCGAGTGCTACGACGTCTCCCACACCCAGGGCACCTACCAGGTGGGCTCCATGGTGGTCTTTGAGGACGGTGCCCCCCGCAAGTCCGACTACCGGCGCTTCACTGTGCGCGGTAGTAACGGTGAGGGGGCCGCGGACGACACGGCCGCCATGGGTGAGGTACTGACCAGGCGCTTCAGGCGGCTTCTTGCGGAGCGCGGTGCTGAGCCCGGGACCGGGCACGACGTGGCCGGAGGTAGAGGCTCAGAGAGGGAGCCAGGAGACAGTGTCGAGGGTGCCAGGGGTGAGGAGCCCATCCCGAGTGTCCTGGTCCCCGACGGTCAGGGCGGGCAGGTGGTTGCTCCTGTCGACGAGGAGGGGGTCCCCGTGGTCTCCGGTCCTGTCGACCCGGCCACGGGCCGGGCACGGCGGTTCAGCTACCTCCCTGGCCTGGTGGTGGTTGACGGAGGCCTCCCCCAGGTCAGCGCCGCCCGGGCGGTGCTCGACGAGCTCGGTGTGGACGTGCCCCTGGTCGGCCTGGCCAAGCGCCTGGAGGAGGTCTGGGTCCCGGGGGAGGAGTTTCCCCTGGTGCTGCCGCGCGGCTCGGCCGCCCTGTACCTCCTCCAGCACCTGCGCGATGAGTCCCACCGCTTCGCTATCACCCACCACCGCAGGAGGCGCTCGGCGGGGATGACCCGCTCGGTGCTGGATGATGTCCCGGGGCTGGGGCCGACGCGTCAGGCCGCTCTGCTGCGTGAGCTCGGCTCCGTGGCACAGATCCGCCAGGCCACACCCGAGCGCCTCGCCCAGGTCAAGGGGATCGGGCCGACCCTGGCCCAGGCTGTTCTTGCCCACCTCACGGCCAGCACCACCGCTGGGTCCCGGGACCAGGGGGAACAGGAGGACAGCAGTCCCGGGGGCTGAGAGGGCTTGTGCTGGGCCAGCCCCGTGGGCAGACTCTGCTCGTGAGGATCCTGCGGGTGTTCAACAACAACGTCGTGCTGGCACGTGACGAGCTGGGCCGTGAGACGGTGGTCACCGGACGGGGTGTCGGCTTCCAGGCCCGGCCCGGCCAGGAGGTCGATGCCAGCCGGGTGGCTCGTCGTTTCGTCCCGGCGCGCAACGCGGGCTCCGTGGGTGAGGTCATTGCCGACATCCCCCTGGAGCGGATCACGCTCATCGAGGAGGCCCTCTCCCGTGCCACGCGCGAGCTGGGGGCGCCGACCCCCTCCTCCACGGTCCTCGCCGTGGTGGACCACGTCAACCAGGCCATGGAGCGGGTGCGGCAGGGCCTGGTCATGGACTACCCCCTACGGGCCGAGGTCGCCCACCTCCACCCCGAGGAGCTGCGCCTAGCCGAGCGGATGATTGACGAGCTTAACGCGGTCCAGGAGGTCCAGCTGCCTGCTGGCGAGGCGACGGCCCTGGCCCTGCACCTCTTCAACGCCGTGGTGGGCAGCCCCTCCGCAGAACGGGCCTGGCAGCAGTCCCGCCTTATCGCCCAGATCTTCGACGTCCTCACACGTGCCTACGGCCAGGACTTCGACCCGGAGTCCATCGATGCCGCACGGCTGGCAGCCCACCTTCGCTACTTCCTGACCCGTGTACGCACCGGTGAGCAGGTGGCTGACGGCACTGCGCACGCAGTTGCCCGAGTGCTACGCGAGACCAGGCCGCGGGCCTACCAGATAGCCCTGCGCATACGCGAGCTGCTGGAGCTGCGCCTGGCCAACCCTGTCTCCGCTGATGAGACGGCCTACCTGACCATCCACGTGGCCCGCCTGGAGGGCGCGGCCTCCCAGGCGCGGCGCGCTGGCTCGCACACCTCGGAAGCAGTCCTGGACTGACGCCGCTCTGGCTCGACAGAACCACACAGAGTCCCAAGAGTCCGTAGCAGGACCAGAGAACTAGCATAGAACTGTGGTCTATACCAATATGAGGCGACTGTCGATGGCGGTCCCAATGTGGATAACATGGTCCTGGACCGAGGGACGGTCCGATGGATTGTGACCCGATACGGGGCAAGACCTGAGGAACCTGGGTGCTGTGTGCGCCGCGGGGACCTCGGGTCTTTTTTGTTCCCTGAGCGTGTCAACGTGATCAAGGAGGATCGTGATGGCCAAAACCGACTACGCGGCGCTTGCGCCGGACCTGCTTACCAAGGTGGGAGGTCAGGACAACGTCCGTAGCCTGGCCCACTGCGCTACCCGCCTGCGCTTTGTCCTCAAGGACGAGTCCAAGGCCGACACCGAGGCCGTCAAGGCCACCGGCGGCGTGGTCACCGTCGTCCAGGCCGGGGGCCAGTACCAGGTCGTCATCGGCAACGACGTCCCGCAGGCCTACGCCGAGCTCATGAAGATCCTGGGCCCCATGGGTGAGGAGGAGGACGCCCCCGCGGAGCGGAAGAACCCTCTGGACGCCTTCATCTCCCTGGTGTCAGGGATCATCTCGCCCATGCTGTGGACCCTGGCGGGTACAGGCCTGTTCAAGGCCTTCCTCACCATGTTCACCACCCTGGGGTGGCTGGCGGAGGACACCGACACCTACACGGTGCTCTACGCCGCCTCCGACGCCTTCATGAACTTCCTGCCCATGGTCCTGGCGGTGACGGCCGCCCGGCACTTCAAAGCCAACCAGTTCACCTCCATGGCGATCGCCGGGGCACTGGTCTACCCCAGCATCATCGCGCTCAACGAGGCGGGCGGCCCCCATGACTTCTTCGGCATCCCGCTGGTCATGATGAGCTACACCAGCTCGGTCATCCCCATCATCGTGGCCGTGTGGGTGCAGAGCCACCTGGAGAGGCTCTTCATGCGCTATATCCCCAGCGCCTTCCGCAACTTCATGACACCGTGGCTCACCGTCCTCATCATGGTGCCGCTGACCCTGCTCACCATCGGCCCGGCCACCACCTACCTGGCCGACGGCATCGCCGGGGGTGTGCAGTGGCTCTTTGCCACCGTGCCGCTCCTGGGAGGGGCCATCATGGGAGGCCTGTGGCAGGTCTTCGTCATCTTCGGCCTGCACTGGGGCTTCGTCCCCCTCATGACCCAGGAGATCACCACCAACGGCTACTCCGTCATGACCGGTCCGCTCGTGGCCCCCGTCCTGGCCCAGGCCGCCGCCGGCCTGGCAGTCATGCTGCGCTCCAGGGACGCCAAGACCCGCGAGCTCGCCGGCCCCGCCGCGGTCTCCGGCTTCCTCGCCGGAGTCACCGAGCCGGTCATCTACGGCATCAACCTGCCCCGCAGGCTGCCCCTCTACTTCGGCATCGCCGGCGGCGCCGTGGGCGGGGCCATTGGTGCGCTGGCCGGAGCCAGGACCACCTCCGCGGGCGTCTTCCCCTCCATCATCGGCCTGCCGGCCTGGATGGATGCGACTCCCAACGTCCCGCTGTTCCTCGTCGGCGTCGTCGTGGCTGTCGTCATGGCCTTCGTACTGACCTACTTCTTCGGGGTCCGTGACGACGCGGGGCAGGCCGGTACCGCGCCGGGTACCGGGGACGAGGCACCTGGCACCGCCGCGCCGCGCGCCCTGGACGTGGATGCCGCCGAGACCACCGGCGACGTCGACGTCATCGTCACCGCTCCCGTGCCCGGCCGGGTCATCGCCCTGGAGGACGTCCCCGACCCGGTCTTCTCCTCCGGCGTCATGGGCAAGGGCGCGGGGATCGTCCCCGCCGACGGCTCCGTCGTGGCACCTGTGGCCGGCGAGGTGGTAGCGACCACCGACACCGGGCATGCCGTGGGCATCAGGACCGATGACGGCGTCGAGGTCCTCGTCCACATCGGCATCGACACCGTCAACATGAAGGGTGAGGGTTTCACCACATCGGTCAGCAAGGGGCAGCGGGTGGTTGCGGGCCAGGAGCTGGTCCGTGTCGACCTCACTAAGGTCGAGGCTGCTGGCTACTCCACCGTCACAGCCCTGCTCGTGACCAACACGGCCGCGCACAAGGAGGTTACCGCCTCTGCCGTCGGGGAGGAGGTGAGTGCCGGGGACCCCGTCGTCATCGTGAGCCGGTGAGACCACTGCACAGTCATCAGTGCGGAGACAGCCACAGACAGCCAGAGACACTAGAGACTGCGTAAAAGCGCAGGCAGACAGAGAAGAAAGGCAACGGACACCATGACAGACACCGCGGTACACACAGTGACAGGCGCACGGGGCACTGCGTCCCGGTTCCCCGACGGCTTCCTGTGGGGTGGCGCTCTGGCGGCCAACCAGTATGAGGGCGCCTACGACGCTGACGGCAAGGGGCTCAGCGTCCAGGACGTCATGCCCCAGGGCATCGTCGGGCCCCGCACCGAGGGGCCCACCCCGGACAACCTCAAGCTGGAGGGCATCGACTTCTACCACCGCTACAAGGAGGACATTGCCCTCCTGGCGGAGATGGGCTTCAAGGTCTTCCGTTTCTCTGTCGCCTGGTCCAGGATCTTCCCCAGCGGGGACGAGACCGAGCCCAACGAGGAGGGGCTGGCCTTCTACGACCGGGTGCTCGACGAGCTGGAGAAGTACGGTATCGAGCCCCTGATCACCATCAGCCACTACGAGACGCCGCTGCACCTGGCCAGGGCCTACAACGGCTGGGCCGACCGGCGCGTGATCGGGTTCTTCGAGCGCTACGCCCGGACCCTCTTCGAGCGCTACGGCAGCCGGGTCAAGTACTGGCTGACCTTCAACGAGATCAACGCCATCCTCCACGAACCGTTTATGGCGGGGGGTATCAACACCCCCAAGGACCAGCTCAGCGAGCAGGACCTCTACCAGGCGATCCACCACGAGCTGGTGGCCTCCGCCTCAGTGACCCGCATCGCCCACGAGGTGAACCCCGACCTGAAGGTCGGCTGCATGATCCTGGCGATCCCCTTCTACCCGCTGACCCCCGATCCCCGCGACGTGTGGGCGGCCAAGCAGGCCGAGCGTGACAACTACGCCTTCGGCGACGTCCACGTGCGCGGGGCCTACCCGGGCTACTTCCTGCGCAAGTTGGCGGACAAGGGGATCGAGCTGGATATCACCGAGGAGGACCGGCGCACTCTGGCCGAGCACACGGTCGACTTCGTCTCCTTCTCCTACTACATGTCCTCCTGCGAGACGGTCACCCAGGACCGCCAGGCAGGCGGCGGCAACCTCATGGGCGGGGTCACCAACCCTACCCTGGAGGTCTCCCAGTGGGGCTGGGCCATCGACCCCCGGGGGCTGCGCACGATCCTCAACGACTACTGGGACCGCTGGGGCAAGCCTTTGTTCATCGTGGAGAACGGACTGGGGGCGCGTGACGAACTGGTCACCGGGGAGGACGGCCAGCCCACCGTCGAGGACGACTACCGCATCAACTACATGAACGACCACCTGGTGCAGGTTCGTGAGGCCCTCGCTGACGGGGTCGAGGTCATGGGCTACACCTCCTGGGGGTGCATCGACTGCGTGTCTGCCTCCACCGCCCAGCTGTCCAAGCGCTACGGGTTCATCTACGTGGACCGCGACGACGACGGCCAGGGCACCCTTGAGCGCTACCGCAAGAAGTCCTTCGGCTGGTACAAGGGGGTCATTGCCTCCAACGGGGCCGACCTGACGCCGCCGACCGACTGAGACCGACGGGCCAAGACCGACGGGCTGAGACTGACACGCTGACAGCGAGTGGCTGAGGACGTCGTCGGCCGCCACGACCGGTCGCACCGCAGCCTCCGACGAGGGGCGCGGACAGGAACCGTGCCTGCCCGCGCCCCTCGTCGGAGGCTGCGCGCGTGCGAGGCCACGTCTGCCCACGGTGGTGGTCTCGCCTCGGAACTGCGGGACACCCGTGTGCGCGGCCACGGCCCGGCCCTGTCCCGGGGCGCGGCCGGAGGGTTGTCCTCCAGCCGCCCTTCCGGCGTGCCATGCTTGAGCCATGCGTGAACAGGAGCACCCACAGCCTGCCGAGCCCGCTCGCGACCCGCTGAGGGACACGGTTCCTGTGGAGATCCCCGCTATCGACGACGCCGCGCCCCCGGTGCCTCCTGCGGAACGTCCCGAGATGATCATCGTCACCGGGATGTCAGGTGCCGGCCGCTCCCGGGCGGCCGA
Organism: Actinomyces sp. 2119; assembly: GCF_003591215.1. Lineage (NCBI taxonomy): Bacteria > Bacillati > Actinomycetota > Actinomycetes > Actinomycetales > Actinomycetaceae > Actinomyces > Actinomyces sp. 2119. The sequence goes on along the minus strand of NZ_QYRR01000001.1, from coordinate 276,343 downwards.
CGCCCTGGAGGACCTGGACTGGTACGTGGTGGACAATCTCCCGCCCCAGCTGCTGCCCGCCCTGGCCGGGATGATGACCACCGTGGGCGCCGGGGTCCACCGGCTGGCTGCCGTGGTCGACGTGCGCAGCCGGGAGTTCTTCGCCCACTTCATGGAGTACCTGCGCCAGGTGCGTGGGGCGGGAACGGAGGTGCGGCTGATATTCCTGGACGCCTCGGACGCGGCGCTGGTCAGGCGCTTCGAGTCCTCGCGCCGCCCCCATCCCCTCCAGGGCACCGCTTCTGTGCTGGAGGGGATCGAGCACGAGCGTACCCTCCTGGCCGGGCTCAAGGGCATGGCTGACATCGTCATCGATACCTCACGCTACTCTGTCCACGAGCTGGCCAGGCGGGTACGCGAGCTCGTGGCCCGGGAGTCCGACCTGGCCCTGCGCGTCCACGTCATGTCCTTCGGCTTCAAGTACGGCCTCCCTCTGGACGCCGACCACGTGGTGGACGTGCGCTTCATCCCCAACCCGTTCTGGGTCTCTGAGCTGCGCCACCTTACCGGGCGTGACGCGGCCGTGGCCGACTACGTCTTCGCCCAGGACGGCGCCGCTCCCTTCGTTGACGGCTACGCGGACCTCCTGGCCCCGGCGCTGCCGCACTATGTTGACGAGCTCAAGCCGCACGTCACTATCGCAGTAGGCTGTACCGGCGGGAAGCACCGCTCGGTGGCCTCTGCCGAGCGCATAGGATCCAGGCTGCGACAGGCTGGCTTCGAGGTCGTCGTCCAGCACAGGGACCTGGGACGGGAGTGAGGGCGCCATGGGCACGACGATCGACACGGCTGGGTGGCCCCGACGTGGTGAGGAGGGTCCCGGTGTCGTGGCCCTGGGGGGCGGGCACGGGCTGTCGGCCACGCTGAGGGCGCTGCGCCACCTGACCCACCGGCTGACGGCGGTGGTGACCGTGGCCGACGACGGAGGCTCGTCGGGCCGCCTGCGCCAGGAGTTCGACTGCCTGCCTCCCGGAGACCTGCGCATGGCCCTGGCCTCCATGTGTGACGACTCCGAGTGGGGCCTGACGTGGCGTGACGTCCTCCAACACCGTTTTCATGGTCAGGGCGAGCTGGACAACCACGCGCTGGGCAACCTTCTCATCCTGGCGCTGTGGCAGCTTCTCGGGGACGACGTGGGCGGCCTGGAGTGGGTGGGCAGGCTGCTGTCCATCAACGGCAGAGTAGTTCCCATGTCGTCCTCCCCGCTGGTGATCGAGGCGGACATCGTCAACGGGGACCGGCGGGAACGAGTCTCCGGGCAGGTGGCTGTGGCCTCGGCGCGTGGGCGCATGGAGAACGTCTCCATCGTCCCCCAGGACGCTGACGCCCACCCTGCTGCGCTGGCGGCGATCGACGAGGCCGACTGGGTGGTCCTGGGGCCGGGCTCCTGGTATACCTCCGTGCTGCCCCACCTCATTCTGCCCTCGATGCGCCAGGCCCTGGCCAGCACGCGTGCCAGCAAGGTCATCGTTCTCAACCTCTCCGCCCAGCGCGGGGAGACCGACGGTATGACCAGTGCCGACCACCTGCGTGTCCTGGCGGACTATGCCCCTGAGGTGAGGGCTGACGTGGTCCTGGCCGACCCCTCGACCGTGGAGGACATCGACGACCTGGCCCGTGTGGCCTCCTCCTTAGGGGCGACCCTGGTCCTGCGGCAGGTGCGTACCGGGGAGGCGCGCCTCCACCATGACCCCCTCCGGCTGGCGGCGGCCTTTCGTGACGCCTTCGAGGGCGCCATCGGGGACGTGGGAGACGCCGCTCACTGGCATCGCGGCGGCACGCCCAGCCTCCTGGGCGGCGGTACTGAGTAGTATCACAGCCCAGTTCCATAGTATCTTCTCTGGACCCGCAACCGATCCAGAGAACTTTCTTCATACTCCTCTCGCACCTCGCGTCATAACCGTCATATGTTGTCGCACCTGGGTCCCCTGCGCGCGCAGGCACGTACCTGGACAGTTCCTGCGTGCCGCCGGGGACCTGGGTGACAACCTATCGCTAGCAGTCAGGAGCCTTCTCATGTCGCTGACGGTCACCGTCAAGGACGAGCTCTCGGGCGTCGTCGCCGAGAACACGGCGCAGAAACGCGCTGAGGTGTCGGCCATGCTGCGCTTCGCCGGAGGACTGCACATTGTCTCCCAGCGCCTCGTGGTGGAGGTAGAGCTCGACCACGGCGCCACAGTGCGTCGGCTCCACCGCTACCTCAGGGAGCTCTTCGGTATGGACGCGGAGGTCCTCGTGGTCCAGGGAGGGTCGCTGCACCGGGGCTCGCGCTACCTGCTGCGTGTAGCGGACCGGGGCAAGGACCTGGCCCGCCTGTCCGGCCTGGTGGACGAGCACGGCCGCCCGGTGCGCGGGATGCCGGTGGCCGTGGTCCAGGGCGGGCGCAACGCCGCTGCGGCAGCGTGGCGGGGAGCCTTCCTCGCCCGGGGGTCGTTGACCGAGCCCGGTCGCTCCTCCTCCCTGGAGGTCACCTGCCCCGGCTCAGAGGCGGCGCTGGCCCTGGTGGGGGCGGCCCGCCGCTTCGACGTGGTAGCCAAGGCCCGTGAGGTGCGTGGCGCCGACCGGGTGGTCGTACGTGACGGGGAGTCGATCGGCATCATCCTGGACCGGATGGGTGCCCCGGAGGCCAACAGGACCTGGTCCGAGAGACGCTCGCGCAGGGAGTCGCGAGGCACCGCTAACCGTCTGGCCAACTTTGACGACGCCAACCTGCGGCGCTCTGCCCGGGCCGCTGTCGCCTCCGGGGCCCGTGTGGAGCGTGCCTTCGAGATCCTCGGTGACGACGTCCCGGCACACCTGCTTCAGGCTGGCAGGCTGCGCATGGAGCACAAGCAGGCCTCGCTGGAGGAGCTAGGGCACCTCTCCGACCCGCAGCTGACCAAGGACGCGGTGGCCGGCCGAATCCGTCGTCTGCTGGCGATGGCCGACAAGCGCGCCCACGACCTGGGGGTGCCCGACACCGAGTCGGTCCTGACCCAGGACATGCTGGATCCCTGAGCTGCCTGCGGGGCCTGGCCGGGTCCTGGGAGGGACTCTGGTCCCACGACCGCGGTCGGTGCAGGTCACGGCCTGGTTGCCGCAGGCTGCCGCCCTTGTGCCTGTTCGCCCGTGGCGTTCCTAGTGCCGGTGGGAGGCTCGCCAGCGCGGTAGGGGTGTGGATAGACTCTGTGCTGCCGGGTGCGACGGGTCTCCTTCTGTGAGGAGGTACGTGGAGCCCGGGGCACACTCCGGTGTGCGAACGACCCCAGAAACCGTGCGTCTGCGGGCGCACTAGGAGGACGCAAAAAGTGACTACCCGAGTTGGTATCAACGGCTTCGGCCGCATCGGCCGCAACTTCTTCCGCGCCGCCCTGGAGCAGGGAGCGGACCTTGAGGTCGTCGCAGTCAACGACCTCACGGACAACAAGACCCTGGCCCACCTGCTGAAGTACGACTCCATCCTCGGTCGCTTCAACGGCGAGGTCTCCTACGACGAGGAGGGCATCACCGTCAACGGCGCGCACATCAAGGTGCTTGCCGAGCGCAACCCCGCCGACCTCCCCTGGGGCGACCTCGGCGTCGAGGTCGTCGTGGAGTCCACCGGCTTCTTCACCGACGGTGAGAAGGCCAAGGCCCACATCGACGGCGGTGCCAAGAAGGTGGTCATCTCCGCGCCCGCGAAGAACGTCGACGGCACGTTTGTCATGGGCGTCAACGAGGCCTCCTACGACTCGGACACGATGAACATCGTGTCCAACGCCTCCTGCACCACCAACTGCCTCGCCCCCCTGGCCAAGGTCCTCAACGACAAGTTCGGGATCGTCCAGGGAATCATGACCACGGTGCACTCTTACACCGGTGACCAGCGCCTGCTGGACGCCCCCCATGGCGACCTGCGCCGCGCCCGCGCCGCCGCCCTGTCCATGATCCCCACCAAGACCGGTGCCGCCCAGGCAGTCGCCCTGGTCATCCCCGAGCTCCAGGGCAAGTTCGACGGCCTGGCCGTACGCGTCCCTACTCCGACCGGCTCCCTGACCGACCTGACCTTCCAGGCCGAGAAGGAGGTCTCCGTGGACGCGGTCAAGGCTGCGGTCAAGGAGGCTGCCGAGGGCGAGCTCAAGGGCATCCTGGCCTACACCGAGGACCCGATCGTCTCCGCTGACATCGTGGGCGACCCCCACTCCTCGATCTTCGACGCCAACGAGACCAAGGTGATCGGCAACCTGGTCAAGGTCCTGTCCTGGTACGACAACGAGTGGGGCTACTCCAACCGCCTGGTGGACCTCACCGAGTACGTCGCCGAGCGCCTCTGACAGCGCTCGCCGCGAGTACGACCACGATGCTCCACTGACTGCGCCCGTGCACGCGCACCCCTCGCGTGCACGGGCGCAGTCCCGTTTCTTCCAGAAAATTCCGGCAAATGACCGACTGATGAGAGGTGTCAGCTTCCTATGAAGACCATCGAGTCCCTGGGTGACCTTGCGGGCAGGCGGGTCCTGGTTCGCTCCGACTTCAACGTCCCGCTGGACGCCGACAAGAACATCACTGACGACGGCAGGATCCAGGCAGCCCTGCCGACCCTGCGCCGACTGCTCGACGCGGGGGCGAAGGTTGTCGTCGCCGCCCACCTGGGACGCCCCAAGGGACAGGTCAACCCTGACTTCTCCCTGGCACCCGTGGCGACCCGCCTGGCCGAGGTCACCGGCACGACGGTGACTCTTGCTGAGGACACCGTGGGCCCCTCCGCCAAGGCGGCTGTGGAGGCCCTGGGCGACGGTGAGATCGTCCTGCTGGAGAACGTGCGCTTCAGCGCCGCCGAGACCTCCAAGGACGACGCGGAACGTGAGGCCTTCGCCGCTCAGCTTGCGGCCCTGGCCGACGTGTTCGTCTCCGACGGCTTCGGCGTGGTCCACCGCAAGCAGGCCTCTGTCTACGACGTCGCCAAGATCCTGCCCTCAGCCGCGGGCCTGCTGGTGGTCAAGGAGATCGAGGCCCTGGGAAGGGCCGTCAACGACCCCAGACGCCCCTACACCGTGGTCCTGGGCGGGTCCAAGGTCTCCGACAAGCTCGGTGTCATCGCCAACCTCCTGGGTAAGGCGGACCGCCTGGTCATTGGCGGTGGTATGGCCTACACGTTCCTGGCCGCACAGGGCTACGGGGTGGGCACCTCCCTGCTGGAGAAGGACCAGATCGACACGGTCAAGGGCTACATCGACACCGCGGGCGAGCGTGGCGTCGAGCTGCTGCTGCCTGTTGACACCGTGGTCGCCCCTGAGCTCGCCGCCGACGCGCCCGCTAGCGTTGTCGCCTCCGAGGCCATCCCGGCCGACCAGATGGGCCTGGATATCGGTCCGCAGACACGTGCCCGGTTCGCCGAGGCCATCGCCTCCTCCAGCACCGTGGTGTGGAACGGTCCTATGGGCGTGTTCGAGCTCGAGGCCTTCGCCGAGGGCACCAAGGCAGTGGCCCAGGCCATCAGTGACTCCGAGGCGTTCTCGGTCATCGGTGGGGGTGACTCCGCGGCCGCGGTGCGCACCCTGGGCTTCGACGAGTCCGCCTTCTCCCACATCTCCACAGGTGGTGGTGCCTCCCTGGAGCTCCTGGAGGGCAAGACTCTGCCCGGCATCGCCGTCCTGGAGGACTGACTGAGCCTCTGCCGAGCCGTCCTCGTCCCACACAGCACACAGCTACGTAACTCAACACGACTGAAGGTGTCACAATGAGCAACCGCACTCCTCTTATGGCGGGCAACTGGAAGATGAACCTGGACCACCTGGAGGCCAACCACTTGGTCCAGGGCCTGGACATGGAGCTGAAGGACCGCGACCACGACTACGACAGGTGCGAGGTCGTCGTCATCCCCCCGTTCACCGATCTGCGCTCCGTCCAGACCGTGGTCGAGGCCGACAGCCTGGCGATCAGGTACGGGGCCCAGGACGTCTCCACCCACGACAACGGTGCCTACACCGGTGAGATCTCCACCTCCATGCTCTCCAGGCTCGGGGTGTCCTACGTGGTCATGGGCCACTCTGAGCGCCGTGAGTACCACGGAGAGTCCGACCAGCTCGTCGGTGCCAAGGCCCGCAAGGTGCTTGACGCCGACATGACTCCGATCCTGTGCTGCGGCGAGGCCCTGGCGGTACGCAAGGCGGGCACGCACGTGGACTTTGTCCTGGGGCAGATTCGTGCCGCCCTGGAGGGGTGGAGCGCCGAGGACGTCGCCAGGATCGTCATCGCCTACGAGCCCATCTGGGCCATTGGCACCGGTGAGACCGCGACCGCCCAGGATGCCCAGGAGGTCTGCGGCGCGATCCGCCAGGCACTGCGTGCCGACTACGGTGACGCGACAGCGGAGGCCACCCGGATCCTGTACGGCGGCTCCGCCAAGCCGGACAACATCAAGGAGCTCATGGCCCAGGAGGACATTGACGGCGCTCTTGTGGGAGGTGCCTCCCTCAAGGCGGACTCCTTTGCCGCTATGGCTCACTTCTACGCCTGACAGCCTCCTCAGGTGCCTGGCCGTCTGCTCTGGCCGACACGACGTGTCGGCCAGAGCAGACGGCCAGCGCCACCTCACACCCGGTTGCCTCCGGTGGTCCCCGGTGGCGGGTAGGCTTCGGCACAGACAGGACCGCGGGGCCTACGGCCCCATGACGAAGGGAACGTAGGGGAACACGGTATGGACGCGCTGCGTGTCATTCTCCAGGTGCTGCTCGTGCTCTCGAGCTTCTTCCTCATTATGTCCATCCTCCTGCACAAGGGGAAGGGAGGCGGCCTGTCGGACATGTTCGGCGGTGGGATCTCCTCCTCCGCAGGCTCCTCCGGCGTGGCTGAGCGCAACCTCAACCGGATCACGGTGGCCGTGGCACTGACCTGGGCACTGACGATCGTGGGTCTTGGCCTCATTACCAGGTTCTCCTGAGGCTGGGCAGGCCACGGGCACCCGGGCTACCGGCAGCGACCCGCGTGGCGACACCCTGGAGCGCGCGCTGCGGGGGTACCTCGCGCACCTGCGGGTCGAGCGGGGCCTGAGCCCTCACACGCTGTCGGCCTACGAGCGGGATCTGGCCCGCTACACCCGCTACCTGCGCCACAGCGGCGTGCACGATCCCGCCTCAGCCACCCCCGAGCACGTCAGCAGCTTCCTGGAGGCGCTGCGCACAGGCGCTGATGGCGCGCGCACCCTGGCTGTCTCCTCAGCCTCCCGGACGCTCACGGCGGTGCGTGGCTGGCACCGCTTCCTCCTGGAAGAGGGAACCACGAGCGAGGACCCGGCTGCTGACGTGCGGCCTCCTCAGCTGGGGCGGCGTCTGCCCAAGGCGCTCAGCATCGAGGAGGTCGGTCGTCTCCTGGAGGCCGCTGGAAGCGGGGACAGTCCGGTCAGCCTGCGTGACCGGGCGCTGCTGGAAGTGCTCTACGCCACGGGGGCGCGGATCTCCGAGGCCGTGGGTCTGGTCGTCGACGACCTGGATCCCGGCTCCGGTGTCCTGCGCCTGTTCGGGAAGGGCCGCAAGGAGCGGGTCGTGCCGGTCGGGGGTTACGCCTGGACGGCCCTGGAGGCCTACCTGGTGCGCGGCAGGCCGGTCCTGGCGGAGAAGGGTCGGGGAGTACCAGAGGTGTTCCTCAACACGCTGGGCAGGCCCCTGAGCAGGCAGAGCGCGTGGGCCGTCCTGCAGGCTGCGGCCCGACGGGCAGGCCTGTCTGGCGGCCAGGACGTGGCCGGGCAGCGTCACGTCTCCCCGCACACGCTGCGTCACTCCTTCGCCACGCACCTCCTGTCCGGGGGAGCGGACATACGCGTGGTCCAGGAGATGCTGGGGCACGCCTCAGTGACAACGACCCAGGTCTACACCAAGGTGACTGTAGACCACCTGCGGGAGGTCTACGCGACCAGCCATCCCAGGGCACGCGACTAGGCGTCCAGGACGCGCGGCCGGTCGTGGCCGGTCCGTGGCTCAGCAGCCGGGCAACGGGGCGTGTCTCCGGGGTGCGGGCGTCAGCACTGGGGTGTCGGCTAGTCTGGGAGACGTGAGCGACACCGACCAGTCCGGACTGTACGACCTGCCCACCTCCGAGGAGGCTGAGGAGGCTGAGGAGTCTGAAGAGGCTGAGGAGAGAGCCTTTGCTGTTCCTGAGCCCCTGGTCTCCCACGGTCCTGCCCGTGTCGTGTCCATGTGCAACCAGAAGGGCGGGGTGGGCAAGACTACGACCACTATCAACCTGGGAGCTGCCCTGGCCGAGTACGGGCGCCGGGTGCTCATCGTGGACTTCGACCCACAGGGGGCCGCCTCAGCCGGCCTGGGTATCAACGCCCACGAGCTGGAGTCCACCATCTACGACCATCTGGTGGCGGCGCACCCCGACGTGCGTACGGTCATACACCCCACCACGGTCCCGGACCTGGACATCGTCCCGGCCAACATCGACCTGTCCGCAGCCGAGGTCCAGCTGGTCAACGAGGTAGCCCGCGAACAGGCTCTCAAGAGGGTGCTCCGTCCTGTCCTGGACGACTACGACGTCGTGCTCGTGGACTGCCAGCCCTCCCTGGGGCTGCTCACCGTCAACGCGTTAACGGCCTCCCACGGGGTTATTATCCCCCTGGAGACTGAGTTCTTCGCGCTGCGCGGCGTCGCCCTCCTGGTGGAGACGGTGGAGCGTGTCAAGGACCGCCTCAACGCCAGCCTCACGATCGACGGCATCTTGGCGACCATGGTGGACACCCGGACGCTGCATTCTCGGGAGGTCCTGGAGCGCCTGGAGGAGGCCTTCGGCGAGCTGCTCCTGGACACACGTATCCGGCGTACTGTCAAGTTCCCTGACGCCTCCGTAGCCAGTGAGCCGATCACGAGCTACGCCCCCTCCCACCCGGGTGCCAAGGCCTACCGTCGTCTGGCCCGCGAGGTCATCGCCCGCGGCGATGTCGCCTGAGCCCCTGACGCCTGCCAGGGACCCCGCTACCTCCAGGCACCAGCCGCATGGTCCGGCCCCGAACCAGGAGGTTACCGGGACGCAGACGACTGCCCGGCTGCCGGGATTCAGCGTCGCCCTGCCGCAGTTCGAGGGGCCTTTTGACCTGCTGCTCAGCCTGATCGCCCGTAGGCGCCTGGACGTCACCGAGCTGGCCCTGGCCGAGGTTACTGACGACTTTATCGCCTACATGCGCTCCGACGGGGACCTGGAGCACGCCTCCGAGTTCCTCGTTGTGGCTGCCACGCTGCTGGCGCTCAAGGCGCACCGGCTGCTGCCCCGGGAGGAGGACGAGGAGGACCCAGACCTGGAGCTGCTGGAGGCGCGCGACCTCCTATTCGCCAGGCTCCTGCAGTACCGGGCCTTCAAGGAGGCGGCAGGAGCCTTCCGGGAGCTGGCCGAGGCCGCCTCGCGCAGCTACCCGCGCCTGGTCAGCCTGGACCCCCGCCTGGCCGCCCTGATGCCCCCTCTGGTCGCCACCGTGACACCTGAGGAGCTGGCCCGTGCCGCGGCCTCGGCCCTGAGCCGTCCCAGGGACCCGGGCGTCCAGACCCTCCACCTCCATGAGCGGGTCGCCGTGGGCGAGCAGACAGGGCTTGTCGCTGAGCGGCTCAGGCGTCATGGCCGCCTGACCTTTACCGAGCTGACCCACGACGCCGACAGGGTTGCCGTGGTCGTCGCGCGATTCCTGGGGCTGCTCCTGCTGCACCGTCAGGGTAGCGCCGAGTTGGAGCAGACGGAGGCCATGGGTGAGATCACGGTGACCTGGTGTGCCGACCAGGAGGATCTGGAGGGCATAGTAGAGGCTGACGTGGAGGAGGAGTTCTCATGACACAGGCCCAGGTGCGTGCTCTCGCACCTGGCGGCGGGACCGGGGCCACCGACCAGGAGACGGCCACGGCCGCACCGGGCACACCGCACCAGGTCGGGCTGCGCGGTGCTGTGGAGGCGGTGCTGGTCGTGGCCGACGAGCCGGTGACCACCGCTGCCCTGGCGCAGGCCCTCGACCTGGGTCAGGAGGAGACCCGGGCGCTCCTGGAGGGGCTCGCTTCCGAGTACCGCGGGGAGGTGCCCGGCAGCCGTGAGCGCGGCTTCGTCCTGCAGCAGGTGGGTGAAGGCTGGCGGCTGGCCTCGGGTGCCCGCTACAGCGAGGTGGTGGAGCGCTTCGTTGTCGGCAGCGCCACGGCCAGGCTGTCGCAGGCCGCCTTGGAGACCCTGGCAGTCATCGCCTACCGTCAGCCTGTCACCAGGAGCAGGGTCGCTGCCGTCCGGGGGGTTAGCGTGGACGGTGTGGTACGGACCCTCCGCGCCCGCGGGCTCATTGAGGAGGACGGCACCGAGTCCTCCGGGGCGGTCCTCTACCGCACCAGCGCCGAGTTCCTGGAGTACCTAGGTATCAGCTCCTTGGAGGAGCTGCCCGCGCTGGCACCCTATCTCCCCGCTCAGGAGGACCTGGCGGACCTGGACGACGAGGTCAGCGAGCTGACGAGCCCGGCAGGTGTGCAGGAGGCAGGCGGACGTGCTGACCGGTGAGGGGCGGCAGACCCGGCAACCTGACAGAAAGGAGAGGCAGTGGCGGACAGACTGAGCAGTCCCGGGCTGGGACCGGTAGGAGAACTCGGCGCGGAGGAGTTCTACGATGACGACGACGTCGAGGACCTGGGTGAGGACGCTGGTGCCAAGGCCCTGGCCGCCTTCGACTCCGAGGCGGTCACCGAGGACGAGGAGACCCGGATGCTTGCCGAGCGGGCACGGACAGCGCGCGGTGGGGCCGATGATCCGCACGTGGTTGGCGGGCAGCGTCTTCAAAAGGTCCTGGCCCATGCCGGGGTGGCCTCCCGCCGCGTCTGTGAGGCAATGATCGCCGCCGGACGGGTCAGTGTCGGTGGGGTTGTCGTCACCGAGCCCGGGCTGCGGGTGGACCCGCTTAACCAGGAGATCCGGGTGGACGGCTCCCGGGTGCTCACTGACCCGGGGCTGCTCACGCTTGTCCTCCACAAGCCTGCAGGTGTGGTCACCACCATGGAGGACCCGCAGGGGCGGCCCACCGTCGCCCGCTACGCCCGTGACTACCTAGCCGACCACTCCGAGCTGTCCCCGGCCACACGCCTGGTCCACGTGGGACGCCTGGACACTCAGACCGAGGGCCTTCTCCTGCTGTCCAACGACGGGGAGCTCTCCCACCGGCTTATGCACCCCCGCTTCGAGATCGCCAAGACCTACGTCGCCGTTGTTGAGGGGGAGGTCGAGCGCTGGGTCCCGCGAAGGCTGAGGCAAGGCATCGAGCTCGACGACGGTCCCGTCCAGGCGGACCGGGTCACGGTCAAGGACACCAGTGCGCGGGGCTCGATCGTGGAGGTCACCCTCCACTGTGGGCGCAACCGGGTCGTCAGACGCATGCTGGACGCAGTGGGGCACCCGGTGACGCGGCTGGTTCGGACCAGGCTGGGGCCGCTGGGCCTAGGTCGGCTTGCTCCCGGCCAGGTCAGGGCTCTGACGCAGGACGAGGTCGCGGCGCTCCAACGTGAGGTCGGGCTGTGAGCGGGGAGCACGGGGCGCAGCCGGTGTCCACGAAGGGGCCCGTGCTCGTCGTGGGGACCGGGCTGCTGGGCACCTCCCTGGCTCTGGCGCTGACGTCGGCAGGGGTCGAGGTCCAGCTGGAGGACAGCTCGCCGACCAGCCTGTCCCTGGCCCGAGACATGGGCGCTGGACGGCCGCGCCTGGAGGTAGACGCCGAGCCCCGGATAGTGGTCGTGGCTACCCCGCCGGACGTGGCCGCCGACGTGGTGGTGCGCCAGCTGGCGGCCCATCCCCGGGCCGTGGTCACGGACGTGGCCTCCGTCAAGGAGCAGGTCGCTACAGAGGTCCGTGCCCGTGCCGACCAGGCGGCACGTCGGTACGTGGGCAGCCACCCGATGGCCGGGCGGGAGCGCTCCGGGGCGGGCAGCGCCGACTCCGACCTTTTCGCCGGGAGGCCCTGGGTGGTCGTGGGGGAGGGGGCTGAGCCCTCAGCCGAGCTGGTGGTGCGCAGCCTGGCGACCGACGTCGGCGCCACGCCGGTGCGCATGGGGGCTGCTGAGCACGACGTCGCGGTGGCGGCAGTCTCCCACCTCCCCCAGCTGGTCTCCTCCCTGGTGGCGGCCCGCCTGGAGAAGGCCAGCGACTCCGCCCTGGCGCTGGCCGGGCAGGGTCTCCGGGACGTGACACGCGTGGCGGCCTCCGACCCGAGGCTGTGGTCGGCCATCATCGTCGGTAACGCCGCCCCGGTGGCCGGGCTGCTGCGCGAGCTGCGCGAGGACCTGGACCTGCTGCTGCGCGGTGTGGAGGCCGCCGTCTTCGAGCCCGGCAGCCCTGGCTATCCTGGCGACACAGGGCGGGGCGACGCCTCCACGCTCGCCCCGGGGGCTGTTGGCGCTGTCAGTGACCTCATGACCCGAGGTGGTCGTGGCCGGGCACGTATTCCGGGCAAGCACGGAGGCGCCCCGCGGCGCTACCGTGAGGTCCAGGTGCTCGTGCCTGACTCCGTCGGCTCCCTGGGCAGGCTCTTTGCCGACATTGGCGAGGTCGGTGTCAATATCGAGGACTTCGCCCTGGAGCACTCGGCCGGGCAGAGCGTGGGCCTGGCTGTGGTCTCGGTGCTGCCCAGCGCCGCGCAGGGCCTGGAGGAGGCCCTGGACCAGCGGGGCTGGCGGGTGGTAGTCACCTAGGAGTCGCCTCCCACCCTCCCGAGACAGCAGACAGGCGACAGAAATGTCATAGGACAGCAGGCAGCATGGTGTCCCATGACGTTTCTGTCAGCCGGTCGGGGTCGAGGCAGCCTGCCTGTGTGCTGCCTCATCCGGGCTAAGGCCACGCCGTGGCACCGCGATGTGGGACGCTTGCGCCTGTTGGCTGAACCTGGAGGAGCGCAATGGGAATTGTCGTGGCCGTTGACGGGCCGAGCGGGTCAGGGAAGTCCTCGGTCTCCAGGACGGTGGCCGCACGGCTAGGACTGGCCTACCTGGACACCGGTTCCATGTACCGGGCAGCCGCATGGTGGTGCCAGCAGCAGGGTACTGACCTCTCTGACGGCGCAGCAGCTGCCCGTACGGTGGCGACGATGCCGTTGGAGGTGGGGCTCGACCCGGATGCTCCCCGTGTGCTGTGCGGCGGGACCGACATCACCCAGGAGATCCGCGACCCCCGCATCTCCCAGGTGGTCTCCCAGGTAGCGACCAACCTGGAGATCCGTGCGGAGCTGGCCCGGCTCCAGCGTGAGATCATCGCCGCGGAGCGGGAAGGGCTCTCCTCCTCCTTCTCCCGCGGGGCAGGAGTCGTGGCCGAGGGTCGTGATGTCACCACGGTGATCGCCCCCGAGGCCGAGGTGCGCCTGCTGCTGACCGCCTCCGAGGAGGCCCGGCTGGCTCGGCGCGCAGGCGACCTGGAGGCGGCGGGAAGGAAGGTCGATGAAGCCGACCTGCGTGACCAGGTGGTACGCCGCGACCGCGATGACGCCACCGTGTCCCAGTTCCTCACTGCTGCCGAGGGGGTCACCCTGGTGGACACCTCCGGGCTCACCCTGGATGAGTCGGTCACCCGGGTCCTCGACCTGGTCGAGTCGGCGGTGAGCCAGGCAGCAGCGCTCCAGGTGGCTCAGCACTCCCAGGAGACCGCCCGAGCCCGGGCCATGCGCGAGGACCTGGAGGGCTACGATCTCAACGAGGACGACCGTGCTCTTCTCAAGGGGGAGGAGGGGACCTCCACGGAGGACCAGGTCGAGCCTGGCCTGCCGGTCCTGGCGGTTATCGGGCGCCCCAACGTAGGCAAGTCCACCCTGGTGAATCGGGTCCTGGGCCGCCGCGTCGCTGTCGTCCAGGACACCCCGGGAGTCACCCGTGACCGGGTGTCCTACCCGGCGGAGTGGGCCGGACGCCGCTTCACTATCGTGGACACCGGCGGCTGGGAGGTGGACGTGGCCGGTCTGGAGGCCGCCGTGGCCAACCAGGCGGAGGCGGCGGTGCAGATGGCCGATGCCGTCCTGCTCGTCGTGGACGCCCAGGTGGGGATCACTGAGACCGACGCCAGGGTGGTCACCATGCTGCGTCGCAGCGGCAAGCCGGTCGTCCTGGCCGCAAACAAGGTTGACTCCTCCGCCCAGGAGGGTGACGCCGCTGCGCTGTGGGGGCTGGGACTGGGCGAGCCCTACCCTGTCTCCGCGCTGCACGGGCGCGGTGCGGGCGAGGTACTGGACGCGGCTGTGGCCGTCCTGCCGGAGGTCTCCGCCGTCGCTGCGGCCCAGCCTGAGGAGGGGCTGCACCGTGTCGCCCTGGTGGGACGGCCCAATGTAGGAAAGTCCTCCCTGCTCAACGCTATCGCAGGCTCCCAGAGAGTCGTGGTCAACGAGGTCGCGGGCACTACCCGTGACCCGGTGGACGAGGTCATCGAGCTAGACGGGCGGGCCTGGGTCCTGGTGGACACCGCCGGGATCCGGCGACGGGTACGCCAGGCGCGGGGAGCGGACTACTATGCCGTTCTGCGTACCCAGGGAGCCATTGACAAGGCAGAGGTGGCCGTGGTGCTCCTGGACGCCTCCGAGCCGGTCACCGAGCAGGACGTGCGCGTCATCCAGCAGGTGGTGGACGCCGGGCGTGCGCTGGTCCTGGTCAATAACAAGTGGGACCTGGTGGACCAGGACCGCCAGAAGGCCCTGCGCTGGGAGACGGAGCGTGACCTAGCCCATGTTTCCTGGGCTCCCCACATCAATCTGGCCGCGCGTACCGGGTGGCACACCAACCGACTAGTTCGGGCGCTAGACACCGCGCTAGAGGGGTGGACCACCCGCGTGCCCACGGGCAGGCTCAACGGGTTCCTGGGCCAGTTGCAGTCCGCCACGCCCCACCCGGTGCGCGGTGGCAGGCAGCCGCGCATCCTCTTTGCCACCCAGGCCCAGGTGGCACCGCCGCGGATCGTCATCTTCACTACCGGGTTCCTCGACGCAGGCTACCGCCGTTTCATCGAGCGCCGCCTGCGGGAGGAGTTCGGCTTCACCGGCTCACCCATCCAGATGAGCGTGCGCGTGCGGGAGAAGCGGAACCAACGGCGCCAAGGTCGCGGGTAGAACTGAGTGAGCCTGTAGTGCACGAGGCCAGGTTGACACCCCAGTGTTAGCGACTGGAGTGTCAAAATCGGCCACAAACGACAGAGCCGTCCTCTTTTCGTGGTTTCGTTCCCGCATGATTCCAAGGTTCTCGGGAACCCTCCGCCCTCCGTCGAACTCGTTTGTGGCCATTCTTGACAGAATGGGCCTGTGAACGTCGGATGAGCCGCGGCCAACGGCGTGCCAAGATCCCACGCTCCACCCGGGAACGCCCCCGTCACGGTAGGTGCGCAGCAGCGGGTCGTCGGCTGCCACCAGTCCTGCCGGGCTGCTCCCGCTGATCTACTAGGTCTTCCACCTGGTCACCGTGGTAGACGCTCTAGACTGGCCACATGCCGACAACGCAGACACCTGTTGACCCCACCACCACACCTGCCTGGCAGCGCCTGAGCGGGCTCCACGACGCCCTCACCCCCGACCTGCGCACCTGGTTCGCTGAGGACCCGGGGCGTGCCGAGCGCCTCTCCTACCAGCTCGGTGACCTCTACGTGGACCTGTCCAAGAACCTGGTCACTGACGAGGTGCTGGCTGCCCTGGCCGAGCTGGCCGAGCAGGTTGACGTTCCCGGGCGCCGTGACGCCATGTATGCCGGAGATCACATTAACGTCACCGAGGACCGTGCCGTGCTCCACACCGCTCTGCGCAGACCTGCTACCGACAGCCTGGTGGTAGAGGGGCGCAATGTCGTGGCCGATGTCCACGAGGTGCTGGAGCGGGTCTACGCGTTCGCCCGGCGTGTGCGCTCGGGGGAGTGGACGGGAGTGACCGGCAGGCCGATCACCACGGTGGTCAATATCGGTATCGGCGGCTCCGACCTAGGGCCGGTCATGGTCTACGAGGCTCTGCGGCCCTACGTCCAGGAGGGCCTGGAGTGCCGGTTCATCTCCAACATAGACCCGGCCGACTGCGCGGAGAAGGTCGCCGACCTCGACCCGGAGACCACGCTGTTCATTGTCGCCTCCAAGACCTTCACCACCCTGGAGACGCTGACCAACGCCCGCATGGCCCGCGACTGGTTCCTCGGTGCGCTCCAGGACCGAGGCATCAGCACCGAGGGTGCCATCGCCAGGCACTTCGTGGCCGTATCCACCGCCTTGGACAAGGTGGCCGAGTTCGGAATTGACCCGGACAACGCCTTCGGGTTCTGGAGCTGGGTGGGCGGGCGCTACTCCGTGGACTCCGCCGTGGGAACGGTGCTGGCGGTGGCGGTCGGCCCGGAGCGCTTTGCCGAGCTGCTCAGCGGGTTCCGTACCGTGGACGAGCACTTTGCCACCAGGGCGCCGGCTGACAACGTCCCTATGCTCATGGGGCTGCTCAACGTCTGGTACGTCAACTTCTTCCACGCCGCGTCCCACGCTGTGCTGCCCTACGCCCAGTACCTGCACCGCTTCCCGGCCTACCTCCAGCAGCTGACCATGGAGTCCAACGGCAAGTCCGTGCGCTGGGACGGCTCCCCGGTAACCACCGGGACCGGAGAGGTCTTCTGGGGGGAGCCGGGAACCAACGGCCAGCATGCCTTCTACCAGCTCATCCACCAGGGCACTCAGCTTGTTCCGGCCGACTTCATCGCCGTGGCCACCCCCGCCCACCCCGCCAAGGATGGGGACACGGACGTCCACGAGCTGTTCCTGTCCAACTACCTGGCCCAGACCGCGGCCCTGGCCTTCGGCAAGACCGCGGAGGAGGTGCGCGCCGAGGGCACGCGTGAGGAGATTGTCCCGGCCCGGGTCTTCCCCGGCAACAGGCCGACGACGTCGATCCTGGCCCCGGCGCTGACCCCCTCCGTGGTGGGTCAGCTCATCGCCCTGTACGAGCACATCACCTTCACCCAGGGGATCGTGTGGGGGATCGACTCCTTCGACCAGTGGGGCGTGGAGCTGGGCAAGAAGCTCGCCCTGGAGATCGCCCCCGCAGTCCAGGGTGACGCTGCCGCGCTGGAGGCCCAGGACGCCTCCACCCGCGGCCTCATCACCCGCTACCGCCAGCTACGGGAGCAGGGGTAGACGCCTTCCCGCTCGCCTAGACTAGGCACTATCGCCAACCAGGGCACCAGTTACCAGGAGGACCCCCGATGCAGGAGATCAGCGCTACCGAATTGCGCAGGCGACTAGAGTCGGGGGAGGACCTGGTGGTGCTCGACGTGCGTGAGTCCCACGAGGTGGCTGAGGCTGCTATTGACGGCTCAGTGAGTATCCCCCTGGGACAGGTCGTGGAGCGCAGGAACGAGCTCGACCCCTCCCGGACCACTGCGGTGGTCTGTGCTGGGGGAGTGCGCTCCGCCCGTGCGATCCAGGCCTTGACCGATGCGGGATACGAGGGTGGACTCCTCAACGTCACCGGCGGCATGAAGGCCTGGTTGGAGCAGCAGGCTGGATGAGAGGCGGCTCCAGGCACGGTGCCGCGGTGCCAGGGTCTCTGAACCGCAGCCCGACGGTACACGGTCAATTAGTGGTGACTGGCGTCACCACCGCCGGATTTCGGGGCAGGCCCCGTCATGGGCTAGAGTTCTTCTCGTTCCGGGCGGCTGAGACTGCTGGAAACGGGCTGTGGCGCAGTTTGGTAGCGCACTTGACTGGGGGTCAAGGGGTCGTGGGTTCAAATCCCGCCAGCCCGACGGGCAGGGTCGCTGCCAGCCGGACAGCGACCCTCTTTTCTTGGAGCCGTGCGCGTAGGGACAGCGGTTGTCTTTGGCCGCCCGCCCCTGGACCCCTCAGGTGTGTGACTACTTTGTGGCGACCTTGTGCTCGCCCTTATCTCCTCTTCGGACTGAGTTCTCTCGCTGGCCTTCTACGGTGCACCCGTCTGCGGACCCAGGCTGGGCTGGCCACCAGCCTGGGTGCCAGGTAGGTGCTCAGGAGGTCCGCTGTTCCCAGCACTGCGCTCGGTACCTTGAGGAGCAGGTCCTCCCCGGGACGGTAGTCCTCAGCCCGAGCCAGCCGGGCCGCCAGGTCAGGACGCTGCATGTGTAGGAGGCGCCGGGCCTTGGCCGCGTGCACGGCGTCAGAGACAATGACGATGCGCTGGGCGCTTTCTAGGACCGGGATGACGTTGCGGATGTTCTCCCACGTAGACCTGCTGCGTGTCTCGGTAAGGAGCCCCCCGGTGTAGCCCAGGGCGCGGGCGTACCCGGCCAGCAGCTCCGCCTCGGCAACAGGCCCGGCCACGCTGCCGCCGCTGGCAACCAGCAACGAGTGTGCTCCTGTCCGGGAGCGCAGAGCGTAGACAGCGCGACGACGGTTGACATGACCTGCTGTCACGCCGGCGTCCGCGTGGCCGAGGACTACGACGACCTCGCGGGCGTCCTTCTCGCCTGCCGGGTCCTGGCCTAGGTACCACCGTGAGGCGCTGAGGTGGACGAGCTCGGCAGCGGTGGCCACGGACAGGGCTATGAGCACAGCGCCTCCTGCCACCTGAAGGACATGTAGACCGGGGGTGCTCACCTGGGCAGGCTACCGCCCCCCACCCCGGCGCGTGGGTCGGCCTCTCCGGTGCGTGCAGCCCCTACGTCACTACCTTTCCCTGCTGTTGTCCTGAAAGAAGGCCTTCCCGTCACGCAGGAGCGGAGAGTACACTAACACCACGTCGCGTCCTGCACGGCAGTGACAGTAAGTGACAGGTATCAGCCTGTTCCGGGCACACGTGTGCAGGGGAAGACGCACCGCTTCGCTGGTGAAGCCATTGTCTGACACCTGAAGGAGCAGACTCGTGATCTGGTTCCATCTCCTTGTCGTTCTCCTGTTCATCGTCGTCGGTGCCCGGCTGGGAGGCATCGGTATCGGCCTGGCCGGGGCTGCTGGCATCGTGGTCCTGGCAGCCACCGGGGTGAGTGTCGATGCCGACGCCGCCCCCTGGGAGGTCATCGGCATCATCATGTCGGTGATCTGTACCGTTGCCGCGCTCCAGGTGGCTGGATCCATGGACCACCTCATCCACCTCACCGAGGTGATGCTGCGCCGTCACCCCAGGCAGATCGTCTACCTGGCGCCGTTCGTCACCTTCGTCATGTCGATGATGTGCGGGACCGGGCACACCGCCTACTCGGTCATCCCTGTGATTGTCGATGTCGCCAAGGAGCACGACATCCGGCCCTCCAGGCCCCTGTCCATCGCCGTGGTCGCCTCGCAGGTAGGGGTAGCGGCCTCGCCCATCTCAGCCGCCATGGTGGCACTGGTAGTTGCCCTGGAGCCCGTGCACGTCAGCTACCTGCAGTGCCTGGCCGTCGTCGTGCCCACCACCTTCATCGGGTGCGCGGTGGGCGCTGTGGTCGCCTCCCGGCAGGGGTCGGAGCTGGCGGACGACCCCGTCTACCAGCAGCGTAAGGCCGACGGACTTGTCAAGTCCAGCGCCGCCGCCTCTACCTCCTACGTCGCCCGCCGTAGCGCAGTCCCCGGTCTGGTCATCTTCCTGGCGGCGCTGGTCCTTGTCGTCGTCTACGCGACGGTGAGCTCCCCCGAGCTGGGCATCATCTCTGACCCGCCCATCGCGTCAACCGCCGCCATCATGACGATCATGCTGGCCACCGCCGCTGTCATCTGCATGGTTGCCAGGAAGCCCACGAACTCGATCGCCAGCCAGGACACCTTCCGCGCGGGCATGACCGCTGCGGTGTGCATCCTGGGTCTGGCCTGGCTCGGCAACACCTTTGTCAACCACTACGAGGACACTATCTCTGACGCGCTGTCCGGGCCTATGCAGGCTATGCCCTGGCTGGCTGCCGTGTTCTTCTACTTCGCGGCTCCCCTCATGTTCTCCCACGCGGCAACCACGCGTGCCTTCATGCCGCTCATGGTCGGTCTCGGGCTGTCTCCGGTCGCGCTGGTCGCCAGCTACCCTGCCGTGGCGAACTACTACCTGCTGCCGAACTACCCGACGACGGTGGCAGCCATGGAGATGGACGACACCGGCTCTACCCGGGTGGGCTCCAACGTGCTTGCTCACCCCTTTGTCCTGCCCGGGACGGTGTCGATCGTCGTATGTATCGCGCTGAGCTTCCTGATCGCCCCCCTTGTCCTTGGCTGACGGAGTCTTTGGCCACGCGAGAGTCTTGTGCCCTACTGCGCGGGATCGCGGAGGTCGTGCAGGCGGGGCGAGCGTGCCAGGCTGCTGCGTGTGGTGCTCGTGGGGGCGCGCCGTCGGTGTGCCGGGGCTAGGTCTGCTGAGTCCTCGCAGAACGGCTGCGCCCGGGCATACCCTCGTCACGCAGGGCGTAGACAGCCTTGGCAGGCTCTCGCGGCAGGCCTTCTTCCGGGATGCCTCTTGCGCTAGGACGCTCCTGCGTGCAGGATACGGCGCATGCCGCACCTGCGGTGCACAGCGGCTAGAGCTGCACCGAGCCAATCGGTCCTGCTCTGGCTACCCAGGGTGCTGACCAGCAGGCATCTGAAGGAGACTGCTATGGCCCGTGACACTGACAACTCTCTGCCTGTTGAGAGCCGCGACGATCTTGTCGCCTGGATAGCAGAGGGCTGCAAGTCCGCTGACAGCGTCCGGATAGGCACCGAGCACGAGAAGATCCCCTTCTATCTGCGTGACCACGCTCCGGTCTCCTATATGGGTGACCATCACCGTCCGGGCGTGCGCCACCTGCTTGAAGGGCTCCAGCAGGGCACGGGCTGGCAGCCCATTACGGACGGTCCCCACCTGATCGGCCTGGCCGACGGCAACGGTGCGGGAGCGATCTCCCTGGAGCCCGGGGGACAGCTGGAGCTGTCAGGAGCTCCCGTGTCCAGCCTGCACGATACTGCGGCTGAGCTCAGGGACCACCTGGCTCGTACCCTGCCTTTGGCCCGCTCCCTGGGTATAGGGTTTCTCAGCCTGGGAGCGGCTCCCACCTGGCCCCGTTCCCAGGTGCCGCTGATGCCTAAGAGCCGCTACGCCATCATGTCCCGTCACATGCCCAGAGTCGGCACCCTAGGCCTGGACATGATGCTGCGCACCGCCTCCGTTCAGGTCAACATGGACTTCTGCGACGAGGCTGACATGGTGACCAAGCTGCGGGTGTCACTGGCTCTCCAGCCGCTGATCACGGCTCTGTTTGCCAACTCGCCCTTTCTTGACGCAGCCCCCAGCGGCATGCTGTCCACACGCTCCCACATCTGGACCCACACGGATCCGCAGCGTACTGGCATGCTTCCCTTCGCCTTCGAGCGCTCCATGGGCTTCGAGCGCTACGTGGACTATGCCCTGGACGTTCCTATGTACTTCGTCAAACGAGGCGAGGTCTATTACGACGCGACTGGTGGCACCTTTCGTGACCTGCTGGAGGGGCGGCATCCTGGCAGCAGTGAGCACCCTACCCTGGGGGATTGGGAGAACCACCTGTCCACGCTCTTTCCGGAGGTCCGCCTCAAGCGGGTGCTGGAGCTGCGAGGCGCCGACACCGTCGCCTCCGACCTGCTCCCTGCCCTGCCTGCGCTCGTCACCGGTATCCTCTACCATCGGCCCTCCCTGGAGGCGGCCTGGGACCTGGTTCGTGACTGGACAACTGCACAGCGTCAGCAACTGCGTGAAGACGCACCGCGCCTGGCACTGGAGGCCAGCGTGCGCGGCCGCAGGCTGAGGGCTGTGGCCCGAGACGTGCTGGCGCTGGCCGAGGACGGGCTTCGTTCCCGGGCGCACCTGGACAGTGTCGGCCTGGACGAGTCTGTCCTCCTCGACCCGCTCAGGGAGATCGTCGAGAGTGGGATATCCAGGGCGCAGTATCTGCTGGCGCGCTACCGGGACTCCTGGGACGGTAGACTGGACCCTCTTTTTACTGAGAACACCTTCTAGTCCATTAGTTAATACGATTCACATGCCACTGAGACGAGGCGCCTGGTAACGGCTAAACTGCAGCGTCTGTCTTTGGCCGGTAGTACCCCAACCGCGACTGATGCCAGCAGCAAAGAAGAAACTGGTACACCAGCTCATCTGACGACAGTCAGGAAGGTCACGATCTGGCGGTGTATCACATGGGAGGCAATTGTGGTTGAGTAGAAGAGAGGAACCCCGCAAGCTGTCCGTGCCCGCTGCGCGCTGACGCAGATCTCCATTAGCCTCCGGGAACCGTTTACGTGTTGCCGTAGCCCAGACAGAGAGAATGACTGACTCATGACGATCAAGCGTGCCGTAGCCGTGACCGCACTGGCGGTCCTGCCGCTTGTCGTTGCCACCACTGCCTCCGCAGCTCCGTATGCCCTTCTGGGCAGCGCTCACGGCAGCGAGCCAGCGGCAGCCTCCCAGGACCCGAGGAGCAGCGGTAGCACCTCCGGCTCCTGGGGCGTGGTCGGCGCCGCTGCTTCCGGAGATGCTGCCTCTGGCTGGAGCGGTACCCGGGATCATGCTGTCTACACCGACGGCGCCGGTCCGGATGACGCCACCATTGTCACCGTGGACCAGGTGCAGGACCAGGATGACCCTGACCCCGGCACCGATCCCGATCCTGGTGGCCAGCAGGATCCGGGTCCTGACCCCGGCACCGGGACCGACCCCGGCACCGATCCCGATCCTGGTGGCCAGCAGGATCCGGGTCCTGACCCCGGCACCGGGACCGACCCCGGCACCGATCCCGATCCTGGTGGCCAGCAGGATCCGGGTCCTGACCCCGGCACCGGGACCGACCCCGGCACCGATCCCGATCCTGGTGGCCAGCAGGATCCGGGTCCTGACCCCGGCACCGGGACCGACCCCGGCACCCAGCCAGGCCCTGGGACCGGAGCAGACAGTACCCAGCCAGAAGGAAGCCCGACGCCGTCAGCACCTTCGTCCCCCGGGGATAACGGCTCTGGCGCGGACCCTTCTGCGGACCCGTCCGCCTCTGCCCAGGCTACCGAAGGTTCCTCGCCCACGACCTCTCCCGGTGATGGCGCGACGTCGCCCGCTTCGGGGTCCTCTTCTAACACGGCCGCTGCGCAGGCGGGGGACGAGCCCATGGACGAGGGATTAGCCCTCACGGGTGCCAGTGTGGCAGCGGCTTTTATCTCGCAGGCGCTGGTTGTCGTCGGACTCGTCGTCCTCATGCGCCGACGACGAGACATCTGACCTTCCGCTGTCGTCACCCTGTATCGTCCTATCCTCCCAGGAGCCTCTTTCCAGACCTTCTCTTTCCAGACCTTCGGGACCACCTCGGGAGACAGCCTGTCCGTACAGTGCCCCGGCCTTCCCGGCTCCCAGATCACTGAGACTCCAGCGGGTTCATCTTCCTCACGGGGCTGATCCCTGAGAGGATCAGCCCCGTGGAACACGCGCCCCTCGAGCCCGAGCTTCTTCTGCCCCTGCCAGCCAGTGTCGACTTACGCCTTGTTGTCAGCGACATGGACGGTACCCTCGTTGACGGGGAGGGGAGAGTTCCACCTGGATTTGCTCAGGCCGTGTCAGACATGCGGGCGAGCGGCGTCACCTTTGCTCCTGCGTCGGGACGTCAGCTGGCTAACCTCCGCTCCGTCCTGGGTCCAGAGGTGGATGACAGTCCTGTGATCGCAGAGAACGGGGCCCTGGTGGTCCAGGGGCAGGAGGAGATTCACTCTGACACCATCAGTGCCCGGGAGGCGGCTGCTGCCATCACCACTGTCAGGGACCTGCGTATCGACAGCTACGACGTGGGGGCGGTGCTGGCGTGCAAGCACTGTGCCTATATCGAGCGCCAGGACCCGGCTTTCCTGGAGCAGGTGAGCCTCTACTACAAGGAGCTGGAGGTCGTGGACGACCTCATGTCGGTCTGCTTGGACTCCGTCCTGAAAGTAGCCGTCTTTGACTTCGGCGACGTTGAGGACGGGAGCTCGCAGATGCTGGCAGCCGCTGTTCCCGGGACTCAGACTGTGGTCTCAGGGCAGCACTGGGTGGACATGATGTCCTTCCAGGTTTCCAAGGGAAGGGCTCTGCGCGCCTTGCAGAACCGTCTGGGAGTGACGCCAGAGCAGACAGCGGTCTTCGGCGACTACCTTAACGACCTCGACCTCTACGAGCACGCTGCGCTGGGATTTGCGATGCGTAACGCGCATCCCGGGGTTCGTGCCGTGGCCACGTACGTCGCTCCCGCTCACACCGAGGACGGCGTCCTGCGTACGGTCTATGAGCTTCTCTCCCGGGTCCGTCGCGACACCTGAACCGGGTGCGACCACACTGCCAGGAAGGGCTCGGGAGGGTCCTGCGGGCCAGGACAGGAACAGGCGGTGGTCTGCAGTGCTCCGAGGAACGCAGGGGCGCGGAGCTGCCGGCTGATGACTTCCGGCTACGCCTCGGAGTCGTCGCGAGCAGACGTGGTACTTCTGCGACGACCACCTCCCATGAGGGCGTCAAGCTGGCGGCGCTCCTTCTTGGTAGGCCGACCAGCGCCCCGGCTGCGGACTACTGCTGCCGGAGCGTCCAAGGGGGAGGGCCTGGGCGGGGAGAAGTCGGTGAAAGCCGTACGTGCCACCTGCGCACCCACGCGCTTGACCAGGATGCGCTCGACCCGAAGATAGCGGTCAAAGCCGTTGACACGCAGGCGAACCTCGTCCCCGACCGCGAGGTGTTGGGAGGGCTTGGCGGTGTCGCCGTTGACGCGGACGTGTCCGGCCCGGCACGCGGCGGTGGCAGCGGACCGCGACCTGACCTGTCTGACACTCCACAGCCACACGTCGACACGGACTGAGGTCGGGTCGCCCTCCTCTGCCTGCCGAGGAACCTTTGCCGGGCCGTGCCTGTGTGCTGAAGCGCGAGTCATCAGGGTCAATTCTAGTCTCCCGGGTCCCTGCCGTGCCGGTCCCAGCCCAGGCTCGGGCATCGGCTGGGACAGTGGCGAGAGAAGGATGCGTCTCCGAGCACGGCGTCCGCCACCCCTGCCGGTACATGTCGCTGGTACCTGCACTGGCAGCCATCTCGCGCTGTCAGCGGCCGCGACGACGCCGTGCCCGTCGACGTTGTGCCCGTTGTTGCGACGACGTCCTGGTACGACGACGGCTGGCCCTCGCCAGGCTCCGGGTCACCAGGCCCCAGCCCGCAAGAGCCGCGCCTGCAGCAGCAAGCACCGAGTACCACGGGCGGTGGAGGATCTCGGTGCCGATGTCCCGCGCCGACTCAACGGTCTGCTCCAGGACGGAGGGAGCGCCGTCACCACCAGCGAGGCAGTCAGACAACGCAGCCCGTAGCGCGTCCTTGTCAGCATCAGGTAGTCCCAGCCCGTACTCGGAGGAGACCGAGACGAAGCGCCGCGCGTACTCGCAGCGGTACTCACGGCGCGGCCACCAGCCTCCGTCCGCGTCGGTGAGCCAGGAGCCGGTCTCAGTGGACCCAACCGGACAGGTGGCGGGTCCGCAGGCCCCCTTTTCCTGGTTGGCCTGCCCGTCCACAGCCAGCAGGTTCAGCGGGTCGTTGGCTACCAGTACCCGGGTACGCTGGTCCCACTGCCAGGCTCCGTGAGCATAGAGGTAGTTGAGCGGTACCACGTGGTCGATCTGTACCGCAGACGAGGTGTCCTGTCCGCGTTCAAAGGAGACCTCCGCCCCTGTGTACGGGTCGTGAAGGGTTGCCGACCACACCGTGGCGTCGGGGCACACCGACGCTCCTTCACCATGCCCCTCTTCCTGGCTCTGTAGGCCCGGAGCGCGGGAGAAGTCAAGGTCGATGAGGTCCCGGGCCAGGATCTCGTTACGGGTGTCGCAGCCGTCACCGTCCACATCGGACCACGCCTCACCGAACCAGCCCGTGCGTGAGCCGCCCTCTGCCCAGGACTGCTCGGCAGGGGAGTCCTCAGGCAGGCTGTCAAGAGCTGCCAGAGCCTCGCTCGTGTCCAGCACGAGGGCATCCCGGTCGTCCCAGGGCACCTGGGTCTCAGGGGCGGTAGCGGCGGCTGCGGCCCACGGCCCTGTGCCGGGATACCCCGTCACAGGGGAGCACATCGCCGCCACCACGCTGGCAGCGGCCAGAGCCCTGACGAGCGTGGCAGGTCGCTGAGAGGCAGCGACCCTGCTAACCCTGTCGTTGCTGTCCTTGCGCACCTGTGACCGTCAGGCTCTGGTCGTCGGCTGGATGTCACCGAGTCCTGAAGCAGCCTGGACGTCGAGGTACCAGGTTGTCCGCTTCCCCCGGGCACAAGAGGCGGGAGCAGTGACAACGTCTATGGCGCCCAGGCTTCGGGTGACTGCCTCCGCCTTACCCTGCCCGCCGGCCACCACCATGACGTGACGTGCACGGTGCAGGACCTCGAAGGTCAGCGAGCAACGCTGCGGCGGAGGCTTGGGGGACTCACGCACCGCCACTGCGGAACGCCCGGTGG
This sequence comes from Actinomyces sp. 2119, assembly GCF_003591215.1. Classification (NCBI taxonomy): domain Bacteria; kingdom Bacillati; phylum Actinomycetota; class Actinomycetes; order Actinomycetales; family Actinomycetaceae; genus Actinomyces; species Actinomyces sp. 2119. The sequence continues at coordinate 249,989 of NZ_QYRR01000001.1, read as the reverse complement.
TCAGCGCGGCCGGGTGACCTGGAAACAAGGAGCATACGTGGGCGTCAGGACCCAGCCCCAGGTGGATGAGGTCGAAGGGCTCATAGTCCAGATGGTGCGCCCTCAGGTCCTGCGTCAGCAGGTCCGTGGCGGAGTCCAGGCTGCTGACGGTCTCGGGACCAGGCAGGTGGTGGACGTGGCTGTCCGGCACACCGACGCGGACCAACGGTGCTGCCAGCAGGTCGTTGCGCTCGGGGTCGGAGACGGGCACGAAGCGCTCGTCACCGAACCACAGGTGCACCGCCTCACGTACCTGGGTCGGCTCCCTGGCCAGCTCCTGGGCCAGGTGGCCAGCCAGGGCCACGCCTGCTGAGCCTCCTGTAAGCGCCAGGTGAGCTGTTCCTCGCGCAGCGACCGCTTCCGCCAGGGTGCGGACGGTATCGGCCGCGGCGCTCGCTGCAGCCTGGGAGAGGGAGTCACTGACCTGGAGGGTCGGCCGCGCCAGCCTGCGTGCCGCGGCCTCAAGGGTGCTGCGTGCATCCCCCTGTGTCGCGGCGGATTTGCTGTCATCTTGGACCACTGTTGTCCTCCTAGCGGAGCGGGGCGGTTGAGCAGGTAGCAGGCCGGGCTACGGCGTTGCAGGGGCTGAGGCGTCCTTGCCGAAGGCGGTGAGGACCTCCTGGTAGACAAGGTCCGGGGTCAGGCGCCGCAGCTCCTCATTGAGGGTCGCCACCGGCTCGCGGCGCTCCATGGTTACCACCTGGGGCTCTGCCCAGCCAGGACGTGTGACCGTCACCCGGTCGTGATCGTGGCGGGCAATGACGATGTCACCGTCCGGCGTACCAGCCGTGATCGAGGCAATTCCCCTGGTTCCCGGATCGTCGCGCCTGGTGGCCTCCACTCCCAGGCGCAGACGTAGCCAGGTCTCCATGAGACGGACCGAGGAGTTCCTGGGCTCACCCACTACCTGGATACTACGGAGGGCTCCTGAGCGCACCGTAGAGTCGAGCGTGGAGGCCACCATGGCCCGCCACAGGGTGATCCGTGTCCAGGCCAGGTCGATGTCACCTCGCACGGACACCGGGGCCAGGGCGGCCAGTGCGGCAGCCGGGTCCTTCTGGGAAGGAGTGTTGGTGATCCGGGTCGTGGCCAGAAGCCCCAGGGGGTCCTCGGCCGGGACTGTGGGCACCTCCCACGGCCACCACACCACGACGGGTGTGTCCGGCAGAAGAAAGGGCACCACCAGGGTGTCGGTGTGCTCGGCGGCCTCGCCCCAGGGGAAGAGCACGATTGTCTCGCCCGCGCCGGCGTCGTGGCCCACCCGGACCTGGGCGTCCAGGTGCCCCTCGGCGGAGGCGTGCCCGTGGCCCCCTGCCTCCGTGCCTATGTCTGTGCGGGACTCCGCGTGGGGGGAAGTACCGGCGGGCGGGACGACCACGGCGATAATCCGGCAGGGGTGGTCGAGGCTGGCGCCGTGGGCAGCGCACAGGGCTTCCTCCAGCCCCTCGGGACTGGTGGAGATCACCAGGGTGAGGACTCGTGAGGACCCGGAGGACCCCTCCTGCTTCATGACCTGGGCGACGACCTCGGAGGTTGTCGTGGCAGTAAGTGTCGTGATCATGAACGCCTCCAGGTACGGCCGTCACGGGCCAGCAGGTCGTGGGCGCTGGAGGGGCCCCAGGACCCGGGCCGGTACTCCTCGGGAACGCCCGAGGACGCCCAGTGCTCGATGACAGGGTCCAGGATCCTCCAGGAGAGATCCACCTCGCGCTGGTGGGGGAAGAGCGGGGCGTCACCCAGGAGCGCGTCCAGGATGAGGCGCTCATAGGCCTCCGGAGACTCCTCGTTGAAGGAGGCGCCGTAGCCAAAGTCCATGGTGACGTCGCGCAGCTCCATCTGCGTTCCGGGAACCTTAGAGGCCAGCCGCAGGGTGATCCCCTCGTCAGGCTGGATACGCAGCACGATCGTGTTGGCCCCCAGGCCAGCGGTAGCCGCCTGGCCAAAGGGCAGGAACGGCGGCTGCTTGAAGACGACGGCTACCTCGGTCACGCGACGGGCCAGTCGCTTGCCTGCACGCAGGTAAAAGGGGACTCCTGCCCACCGCCGGTTGGCGATCTCCAGACGCACCGCGGCATAGGTCTCCGTACGTGAGCCAGGGGCGACGCCATCCTCCTCCAGGTAGCTGCGGACCCGCTGGCCTCCCTGGAACCCGACCCCGTACCGACCCCTGGCCGTGCTCAGTCCCAGGTCCAGCACGCCGTCGCGCTCCAGGCGGACCGCGTCCAGGACCTTCTCCTTCTCCGTCCTGACGGCGTGGGCCTCCATGGAGGTCGGCTCCTCCATGGCGGTCAGGGCGAGGAGCTGAAGCAGGTGGTTCTGGATGACGTCACGTGCCGAACCGATCATGTCGTAGTAGCCGGCCCGGGTCCCGATGCCAATATCCTCAGCCATAGTGACCTGGACGTGGTCTACATAGCGCTGGTTCCACAGCGGCTCGAGCATCGTGTTGGCGAACCTCAGCGCCAGGATGTTCTGGACAGTCTCCTTGCCCAGGTAGTGGTCCACACGGAAGACGTCGTCGGGCCGCACGATCCTGCCTACGAGTTCGTCCAGCTTCCTGGCCGAGGCCCGGTCGTGCCCGAAAGGCTTTTCAACGACCACGCGGCGCCAGGAGCCGACAGCCTCGTCCACCAGCCCGGAGCGGGCGATGCGCTCAGTGACAGCAGGGAACCAGCCCGGGGGGATCGACAGGTAGAAGGCCCGGTTGCCCCCAGTGCCCCGGGAGGCGTCCAGGCTGGTGACGACGTCGGTGAGGCTCTGGTAGGCGACGTCGTCCTCGAAGGAGGAGAACTCCACAAAGCGCATCCCGGCGGCAAGCTGCTCCCAAATCGCCGGCCGCCACGGCGTCCTGGCCCCGGAGCGGGCGGCCTGCTTCACGTAGCGACGCATGCTCTCGTCGCCCCAGGGACGGCGGCCCACTCCCACCAAGCAGAACCGGGGGGACAGCAGGCCCCGGTTCGCCAGGTCGTAGACGGCGGGGAGAAGCTTGTGACGCGCCAGGTCACCAGTGATGCCGAACATCACGAGGACACAGGGGTCAGCGATGCGAGGCAGACGCAGGTCGCGGGCCTCGAGCAGCGGGTTGGGCGCCGACGGTGAGAGACGCGACATCAGCGGCGAGGAGCCGGAGGAGTCAGAAACGGGCACGCGAGCCTTCCTGAGATCGGGGGATGACATCGCAGGTTCCCGCCGACCCGGGCCGACGAGGAGGCGATACCGGGACACCGCCGCGATGATCTCCCGGGGATGATCTCCCGGGCACCCCCGACGATGACCGCCACTACTATATCGTCTGGCGACGGTAGCCGCCGGAGCTGTCCCGTGCCTGTGGAGACTGGCCCTGCAGCACCAGGCGCCCGGACTGCGGCCGGACCATACTTTTCCGTATCATCTTGAGAGACGACCCGTATGGGGAGAGCGAGGAGACGCACCGCATGACTGACTTCACTCCTGCACCGGCCTCAGCCGACATCGGCGTCTTCGGACTGGGGGTGATGGGTGCGAACCTGGCCCGCAACCTAGCCCGTCACGGCCACGCCGTAGCCCTGTTCAACCGCACTGTGGCGCGTACCGAGCGCCTCATGGACGCTCACGGCTCCGAGGGGGGCTTCGTCCCCGCAAGCAGGCTCCGCGACTTCGTCGCCTCTCTGCGCGTCCCGCGCGTGGCAATTATCATGGTCCAGGCGGGGACGGCCACCGAGGAGGTCGTCTCTGAGCTCGCCGACCTCATGGACCCCGGTGACATCATCGTCGACGCAGGCAACACCCTCTACACCGACACCCGGCGGCGTGAGGAGGCCTTGCGCTCCCGAGGGCTGCACTTCGTGGGCATGGGTGTCTCCGGCGGCCAGGAGGGGGCGCTGCTCGGTCCCTCCATCATGCCGGGAGGCACCAAGGAGTCCTACCGGCGGCTGGGACCGATGCTGGAGTCGATCGCCGCCGACGCCGGTGGCGCCCCCTGCTGCACGCACGTGGGTCCGGACGGTGCGGGGCACTTTGTCAAGATGGTCCACAACGGCATTGAGTACGCCGACATGCAGCTCATTGCCGAGGCCTATGACCTGCTGCGCCACGTGGGAGGCCTGACCGTGCCAGAGATCGCCGAGGTCTTCCGCGGCTGGAAGGACTCCGAGCTCGACTCCTACCTCATCGACGTCACCAGCGAGGTGCTATCCCACGTGGATCCCGCCACCGGGCAGCCCTTTGTCGACGTCGTCGTGGATGCTGCCGGGCAGAAGGGCACTGGGGTGTGGACCACGCAGACCGCCCTGGAGCTGGGCGTGGCTGTCCCGGCTATCGCTGAGGCGACCTTTGCCCGTGCCGCCTCTGCCTCGAACCAGGCGCGTGCCGCGGTGCGAGCGGTAGGACTCGGCCCCGGGACTACGTCTGCGCCGCTGCAGGGCGCTGAGCGGCAGGCTTTCATCGACTCTGTCAGGCAGGCTCTCTACGGCTCCAAGATCGCTGCCTACGCCCAGGGCTTTGACGAGATCGCTACCGCCTCGCAGCGGTTCGGCTGGGACATCGTGCTCAGTGACATGGCCAGGATCTGGAGGGCAGGCTGCATCATCCGGGCACGCTTCCTGGACGATATCGCCCAGGCCTACCAGGAGGACCCCCAGATGCCTAGCCTCCTGACCGCACCGGTCTTCTCCCGGGCGCTGGCCTCCGTCCTGCCCGCGTGGCGACAGGTCGTGGCCACCGCGGCCCTGTCCGGCACGGCTGCGCCGGCTTTTGCCGCGTCACTGGCCTATGTCGACCAGTTGCGTGCGCCTCGGCTTCCTGCCGCGCTCATCCAGGCCCAGCGGGACTTCTTCGGCTCCCACACCTACCATCGGGTGGATGATCCCGCAGGCGTGTACCACACCCTGTGGGCTACTGAGGGCCGCCAGGAGGAGAAGTGGACCTGATGAGTTCCTGGTGACCGACGGCTAGCCCAGCCTGGGACGGCCACGGTGGGCAGCGCAGTTGTTGCCCGGGAGCTCTTGGGGCCGCCGAGGACCTGTCGGGCGGTACCACGGGGGCTGCAGCAGGAGACGCGGGACCGGGACCACACTCGTGTCGCCAGGTTCCTGCCAGCACCCCGGGATTGTCGGCCTCGACGTGCCTGCCGATAACGGTATGGTGGTTCCTGAGGCGGCGCACCGGGCGCCGCAACGACCAAGAGGGGCAGGTATGTCGAGCACGCCGATCGAGCAGGATCCCTCCTCCACCCAGGCCTTTGGGGCTGTTGACGCCAGTCCCGCGTCACCCTCCCCGCTGACCGGGCTGAACCAGCAGGATGCTGCCGCAATTGCCGCCCTGCCCCCGGGGACTGCGCTGCTGCTTGTGCACCACGGACCGACGACGGGTGCCCGCTTCCTGCTGGATGCCGCGGAGACAACCGTGGGACGTCACCCCCGTGCCGATATCTTCCTGGACGACGTCACCGTCTCCCGCAAGCACGCGGTGTTCTCCTCCCTGCCAGAGGGCGGCTACGGCGTCCGGGACTCGGGCTCCCTCAACGGCACCTACGTGAACCGTACCCGCGTGGAGCAGGTAGTCCTCCAGGCGGGGGACGAGGTGCAGATCGGCAAGTACCGTATGACGTATCACCCCGGTCCCCAGCAGGCTGCAGCTGCGCAGTGACCGTGTCCTCTGCGAGGGCCAGTGGCAGGAGGGACGGGGAGGACTCTGCCTCCTCCTTGGAGCCTCCCGTACCTGAGACCTCCGGGACGTGGCCGCACGGGATGTCCCGGAGGCCGGAGATGAAGATCGGCCAGGTCGTTGATGCCCTGAGGCCGGAGTTCCCCGCGTTGTCCATCTCCAAGCTCCGGTACCTGGAGGGTGCGGGGCTGATCTCCCCGTACCGCGTCGGCAACGGGTACCGCCGCTATTCCCAGGCGGACATCGAGCGGCTCAGGTACTCGCTGCGTGCCCAGCGTGACGAGTACCTGCCCTTGAGCGTCATCAGGCAGCGTCTGGCCGAGCTGGACGCTGGCGCCGCCACCGCCCCGGTCTCCCCGGTGGCGCGGGTCGTGGCGCGTGACGGCAGGCTCGTCGACTCCGGCCCCATGGATCTTGAGTCTCTCCTGGCGCTGTCAGGTGCCCGGGAGTCCCAGGTTGACGAGCTTGTCGCCGTCGGCCTGATCAGCCCTGACGCACGTGGCCTCTATTCCTCAGGCAGCCTGCGGACCGTGCGACTGGCCCTGGAGATCACCCGACTTGGCATCCCGCTGCGTAACCTGCGGTCGGTGCGTAGCGCTGCTGAGCGTGAGGCTGACGCCATCGACCAGGCTGTCACTCCCCGGCGGTCCCGGTCCCGCGACGCCGGGGAGGAGTCGGCCCGAACCCTGGCTGACCTCGTGGGGGAGCTGCACGATGTGCTCCTGCACCGTGCTGTCGACACGCTGTCCTGAGGCTGGCCTACCCGCGTGCCAGGGCCGTGCGGGACCGCCGCTGGATGACCCGCCACTTGCACTACTCCGTGGGGCTGGTGTGACAGGTGTGCCGCCCTTGTGTGGTATGTCCCACTCTGGGGCTCTGAAACTGTTGGTTCGTGGAACCGCCCGCGCCTGGGACCAGAGTTCCCGCCTTTTTCCTCAACCTCATCCCAAGATTGACATCCCAGCTGTCTCCCGACAGGGCGTGGCCGTCATTGAGCATCGACCCGGCGGGATCTATCGTGTCCCTGTGGCTACCAGGAACCAGCCGCCCCCATCACAGCAGCCCACCAAGAGCGTAGTCCGCGCAGTCATCTCGAACCCGACAGGAGCAGGCAAGTGAGCGTCAACGAAGCCAGTGCCGCGGTACCACCGCCCCACCGCATCCAGGGCATGCTCTTCGGTGACCCGCTTCAGCACCTGGAGGCCGACTCCGGCTACCGGGGGCCCGTAGCCTGCCGGGCAGCAGGCATCACCTACCGCCAGCTCGACTACTGGGCCCGAACCGGGCTGGTGGAACCCTCCGTGCGCGGGGCCAAGGGTTCAGGCTCCCAGCGGCTCTACTCCTTCAGGGACATCCTGGTCCTCAAGATCGTCAAGCGCCTTCTGGACACGGGGGTGTCCCTCCAGCAGATCCGCTCGGCTGTCAAGACCCTCCACCTGCGGGGTGTCGAGGACCTGTCCTCCCTGACGCTCATGAGTGACGGGGCCTCCGTCTACGAGTGCACCTCGGCCGAGGAGGTCATTGACCTGGTTGCCGGGGGGCAGGGAGTCTTCGGCATCGCCGTGGGGCGGGTGTGGCACGAGGTCGAGGGGACGCTGGCCCAGCTGCCGGTGGACCACGCGGCCGAGGCACCTGCTGTTGAGGACGAGCTGGCCAGGCGCCGCGCCGCCAGGAGGGACCGCGCCGTGTGAGCGCTGCGCGCACCTACCTGTCTCCTGATATTGTCGGGACCGCCGAGTGGGTCCCACCTATCGACCGGGAGGACGCATGAGTCACATGATCGCTGACTTGGACGTAGGCCCTCTAGGACTGGGGGGCAACGTCTTCGGCTGGACTGCGGACGAGGCCACGTCGCACGCTGTCCTTGACGCCTTTGTCGCTGCTGGAGGTCGTCTCATCGACACCGCCGACGGCTACTCCTACTGGGCGCCTGGTCATGTCGGCGGGGAGTCGGAGTCCGTCATCGGCTCCTGGCTGGAGTCCCGCGGGTGCCGTGACGACGTCGTCATCGCCACCAAGGTCTCCACCAAGCCGGGGCGTGAGGGGCTGGCTCCCGCCAATGTCCGTCAGGCGTTGGAAGAGTCCCTGGAGAGGCTGGGAACCGACTTCGTGGACCTGTACTACGCCCACTTTGACGACCCCGACACCCCCCTCGAAGAGACGGTCAGCGTCTTTGAGGAGCTTCGGAGCTCGGGCATGGTGCGCCACGTCGGGCTGTCCAACTATACGCCGCAACGTATCGAGCAGTGGGTGCGCACTGCGTCGAGACTGGGCTGCGCCGCTCCGGTCGCGCTCCAGCCCCACTACAACCTGCTGCACCGCAGCGAGGTGGAGGGCGTCGGCGGCAGGGGAGAGGTGGCGGCGTCCCACGGCATGGCCCTGCTTCCTTACTTCCCTCTGGCAGCGGGATTCCTTACCGGCAAGTACCGACGCGGCCAGGTGACACACGGAGACCGCGCAGCAATGGTGTCAGGCTACCTGCGCGAGGACTGCTTTGCCGTTGTCGACGTACTGACTGACATCGGCGACAGGCACAAGGTGGAGCCTGCCGCCGTGGCCCTGGCCTGGCTGCGTGACCGCCCTGGAGTCACTGCTCCCTTGCCCTCGGCCAGGAACCTGGACCAGTTGCGAGCCATCCTCCCCGCGCTCAGCCTGCAGCTGGACGAGGAGGAGGCTCGCCTTCTGACCCAGGTCTCAGACGCGGCCCAGGCCTGAGACAAGCATCCGGCCGGGTGCCCGGCCGCCGTTGCTCAGGTGGTTTGCTCGCGTGGAAGCGTGTCAACGTCGTCCGTGCGGTGCCCCAGCACATAGTGGCGGCTGTAGCCGTCAGTCAGGTCGGTGATCGTGACGCGCACCAGGCCGTTCTCATCAATGCGGTAGTGCTCTTGGACCCGAGGACCGTGGTCCCGGCGCTCCACCGGGAGGCGACGCAAGTCCTCCTCCTCCCGGAGCCCCTGCTCAAAGGGAAAGACGATGTCTTGGTAGGGAGCGATCTCGCCACGCGGCTCACCGGAGTCGTCGACCCCGGCGCACTCCACGAAGCGGAACCAGCCGATGTTGTGGGCCGCCTCGTACTCCCGGGTAATGACCGTGCCCTCGCGTCCGCCCGGAGAGGCCTGCACGGAGTCGGGGCTGAGTATCGAGTCGAAGACAAGACGGCTGCCGCCGTCGGCCTCCCGGAACACCCCGAAGCCCCGTGAGAGCCGGTCGGTGAGGTCGTAGTCGCTGGTGCGGTCCGCGGCGATAGCCAGGCCGATTGCCGTTGAGGCGCCCGGGTAGGGGGAGCGGTGCACACGTCGGCCGAAGCGCTCCCGCAAGAGCCGAGGCACCAGGGGAAGACCTGACGCCCCACCCACCAGGTAGACGCCGGCAATGTCAGTCAGGTCGGGGGTGCCGTCATCAAGCCGCCCCACCAGGGGAGACATCATGGCCAGGGAGCGCTCCACCAGCGGGGTGCACGCCCGGTAGAGCTCTGGCACCGGGATGACGACGTCCTGCCCGCGCAGCACCGCCACCAGCCGACGGCTCTGGGGAGTCAGGCGCTCCTTCGCGTCGCGGCACTGCTCCAGCAGCTCGTCGAGCTCGGCGGGGGAGAGGTCCTCCTCAGCGACCCCGGCTCGTTCCAGCACCATGGATGCCGTCACCAGGTCCACGTCGTCACCGCCGAGGTCACCCAGACCATGGGAGACCAGGACCTCGTGCGAGGTGCCGACCACGTCGACCAGAGACGTGTCAAAGGTCCCGCCGCCCAGGTCGTAGACCAGGACACGAGTCCGCCTGGAGGAGACTGTCGTGGCCTTGCGGTGGGTGTACTCGAAGCCGGCTGCACTGGGCTCGTTCAGCATGGCAGCGACGCGGAAGCCTGCGGCCCGGAAGGCCTCCAGCGTCAGCAGGCGCTGGCCACCGTAGGCGTGGGCCGGTACGGCGACGACCACGCGGGACCGCGACACGTCAATGTCCAGCGACTCCAGCCGCGTTCTCAGGTGACGGAGGAAGTCGGTCAGGACCTCCAGGACGGTCAGGTGCCGGTCACCCAGGGTGACAGGGGTGGATGCGGTGATGGTGGGGGAGGCGAGCAGCCTCTTGAGGCTGCGCAGCAGCGGGGCGCCATGACGAGCGGCGTCGCGAGCGTCGAAGCCGTGGATGAGACGTCCCTCATGCAGCGCTGTCAGTGACGGGAGAAAGTCGTGGTCGTCGCCGTGCTCGTCGGCGAAGCCCAGGACAGGGTAGTTACCGCGGTCGGCCCGCACGACAACCGTGCGGGTAGTGCCCAGGTCGATCCCCAGGTCGGTGTCCGTGAGGGGTTCAAGCGTGGTGCCAAGGGAGGGTCCGCTGTGCGCTGCCATGGGAAGGACCCTATCGTGGTAAGCGACAAAGCTGCGGGAGGTCCCACGTACCGGGCCGCCCGCCTACCGGGGAGCCTGGGGAGGTCCGTGAACACGGCGGCAACATTCGCGATCGCGCCCCTGTAGAGGTAAGAATGTAGGCGGGTTGTGTTGACCCAACCGACCCCAGGCGGGATACGCTCCGAGGTGTCATCACTGGCAGGCGGGGCGCCAGCCTTCAGACTTCGACCGGAAACGGCATGAGCAGCACACTCTTTATCGTTGTCGTCGTCATCGTGGCGGCCCTCGTCTTTGACTTCACCAACGGGTTCCATGACTCGTCCAACGCGATGGCGTCCTCGGTAGCCACCGGTGCGCTGGCACCGCGCAGGGCAGTCCTCCTCGCCGCGGTCCTCAACGTCGTCGGGGCCTGCCTGTCCACCGAGGTCGCCAGGACGATCTCCCACGGCCTGTTCGACGACGCGCTGATACAGGCGGCGCCGGAGATGGTGCTGGCAGGCCTGGCAGGCGCCATCCTGTGGAACCTGTTGACCTGGCTGTTCGGTCTGCCGTCCTCCTCCTCGCACGCCCTGTTCGGCGGGCTTATCGGCGCGGTGATGGTGGCCACCGGCAGCCAGGGCGTCCACTGGGGGACCGTGCTGTCCAAGGTCATGCTGCCGGCCCTGCTCGCCCCGTGCGTCGCTGGTGCCACGGCTGCCCTGGCGACCTGGCTGGCATACCGGCTCGCGCGTCCCACGAGCCGCCTCTCCCAGTCGGTGTTCCGCAGCGGCCAGCGCGTCTCTGCCTCCATGGTCGCCCTTGCTCACGGCACCTCTGACGGCCAGAAGACCATGGGGGTCATCACGCTGGTACTTGTCGCCGGCGGCTACCAGGCGCCGGGGTCCGGCCCCTACTGGTGGGTGATCGCGGCGGCAGGGCTGGCGATCGGGCTGGGAACATACTCCGGCGGCTGGAGGATCATGCGCACCATGGGCCGGGGACTGGTCCACATCGAGTCCCCCCAGGGCTTTGCCGCGGACACCTCCTCCACTGTTGCCATCCTGGCGTCCTCCCACCTGGGTTTCGCCCTGTCCACGACCCATATCTGCACCGGATCCATCCTGGGGTCAGGTATCGGTCGTGGCACCAGTGTGCGCTGGAGCACCTTCACGAAGATGGGTGCGGCCTGGCTCGTGACTCTGCCGTGCGCGGGCGTGGTCGGGGCGCTGACGTCCTTCATCGCAGTCGCCGGAGGTGTGGCGGGTACGGTCGCGGTTATTCTCCTGCTGCTGTGCGGGGCGCTGCTGATTATTCGCCAGGCCAGCCACCACCGGGTGGACTTCTCCAACGTCAATGACGCCGACGAGGTGGTCGTCGGCAGGCGGACCGACCCCGAGCTCGTCCGTAAGCCCCGCACCGTCGACCAGGTCAAGAGCGAGCTGGCTGGGGAAGCCGACCACTCGCGACGAGTCCCGGAGAAGGAGACTGCCGCATGATGATCGACTGGGCGTCACTGGCCCAGGTCACCGTGGTGACGATCCTGGGCGCAGCCGTTGTCGTCGTGATCGTCTCGCTGGCTGCCCGGCTTCTCGACGTGGCTCATGCCAGGCGTCGGCAGAGCCGGTCCAGGGGGCTCATGGCTGCCGAGCTGGGTGCAGGCGCCTGCTTCCTTCTGGCAGGAGCCATCACGTTGTACGGTATCTGGCTCATCATCCCGTACTTCCACTGACTCCGGTCCACGCCCCACCTCCGTCGCCTCGTGTCCTGCCCCTGCGGGCACACGCCGGGCAACGTCAGCTGCTAGCCTTTCTCCGTGCATGAGGACCTTAAGGCTCTGGCCCGTGACGCAGTCGCCTCCTCACGGGCATCCAGCGATCCTGACTACCCGATCTTCCACGTCGCGCCCCCCGTGGGGCGCCTTAACGACCCTAACGGCCTGCTGGTCGACGACGGGACATTTCACGTCTTCTACCAGTTCAGCCCCTTCCACCCCCACCGCAAGCTCGTCTACTGGGGCCACGCCTCCTCCACCGACCTCTCCCACTGGGAGCACCACCCTCCGGCCGTGGTGCCCAACTCCTCCTACGACGCCTCCGGCGCCTACTCCGGCAACGCCGTCGTCCTGGACGAGGAGGAGGTCGGTAGTGCCCCAGCGGCGGCACCGTTCCAGCTCTTCTATACCGGCAACCTGAAGGATCCCGTCACAGACGAGCGCACAGCGAGCCAGTGCCTGGTCACCAGCCCCGACCTGGCGACGTTCACCAAGTGGCCGGACAACCCCCTTGTCCCCGTCCACGCCGAGGGCTACACCGCCCACTACCGGGACCCGATGGTGGTGCGTGACCCTGACCGCCCGGGTGAGTACAGGATGCTCGTGGGGGCGCAGCGCCGTGACGAGACCGGCGCCGCCGTTGTCTACCGCTCCAACGACCTGGTGACCTGGGCCTGGGAGGGTGAGCTCTCCTTCCCTCAGGCTGGGGGAGCCTTTGACAGGTTCGGCTACATGTGGGAGTGCCCCGGGATCGTGCGCCTGAGTGACGAGGTCACGGGGGAGGAGCGCGACGTGCTCATCTTCTGTCCCCAGGGGATCAGGCCTGAGCAGGAGGGCTTCGAGAACATCTTCCCCTGCGTCTACACCGTAGGACGCCTGGAGGGCACGCAGCTGCGCGACTGCGACGGCACCTTCTACGAGGTCGACAGGGGCTTCGAGTTCTACGCCCCCCAGGTCTTTGCTCGTCGTCCCAGCGAGCCGGGCCCGGTCCTCATGATGGGCTGGGCGGGAAACGCCTCTGAGGACGACCAGCCCTCCATCGAGCCCGACGGTGGTACCGGCGGCTGGGTGCACACCCTGACCGTGCCCCGGGTGCTGAGCCTGCGGGGGGGCCGCCTTGTCCAGAGGCCTGCTGTCCCCTGGGCCGACCACGCGTCGCGCCCCAGCGTGGTGGGAGCCGTGCTGGGGACCGGAAGCCATGACGTGGCCGAGCTGGGGGGTAGCAGGTCCTGGTACCTGCGGCTGGAGGCCCAGGAGGATATGACCTCAGGAACCTGGGGGCTGCGTATCGGCTCGGAGACGAGCCACGTGGACATCATGCTGGGGGACGGCGTCCTGACCGTTGACCGCTCGACCTCGCGCTACACCCAGCACGGGCAGCGACGCACCGTCTCCCTGCCTCCCGGCTGCGCTCCCGCCCTGGAGGTCCTTCATGACCGCTCCGTGACCGAGATCTTTGTCGGTGACGGCGACCTCGCCTTTACCTTACGCAGCTTCGTCGGCCCTGGCGGTACTGCTGCCGACCACGTCGGCGTTGATGTCGGCGGAGCCCGGCTGCTGGTCGACGGCAGCCTACGCCTGCACGAGGGCGTAGCGGCTCCACGCTGACCTGGGCCTGGGAGCAGCAGAAACCAGTTCCCAGAGCTGTTCCCAGAGCCCGGTCCCAGGCTGCCTACCGGTTGCACGACAGTGGTGTCCACGGTAGTGTGACCATCGATTGACATAGGTGCGGACCGAACGGGAGTCAGCGACGATCCCAACCAACCGGGCTTCCTCAGCCCTCCCTGAACAGCGGTCCCGTCAACGAGAAAGGAACCCCCGGGTGGCAATGGATCACGCCCGCGTGGCGAAGGACGTCCTGACATACGTCGGTGGCGCCGACAACATCAACGCGGCAGCGCACTGTGCTACGCGTCTTCGCCTTGTCATCAACGACATGGACAAGGTAGACCAGAAGGCCCTCGACAAGGACCCTGACATCAAGGGGACCTTTATCGCAGGCGGCATGTTCCAGATCATCGTCGGTCCCGGAGATGTGGACATCGTCTTCGACCAGATGGTCCAGACCGGTGGCGTCAAGGAGGTCTCCAAGGACGAGGCCAAGCAGGAAGCCGCCAAGTCCGGCAACGTGGTCTCGCGCTTCATCAAGGTGATCGCGGACATCTTCGTACCGATCCTGCCCGCCCTGATCGCCGGCGGTCTGATGATGGCCATCAACAACGTGCTCACGGCCGGCTTCTTTGAGAATGCCGACGGCACCACGTACGGCCTCACTGACCGGTATACGTGGCTGGGCGACTACGCCGACCTCATCAACCTCGTGTCATCGGCGGCCTTCGCCTTCCTGCCCGTGCTGGTCGGATTCTCTGCGGCCAAGCGCTTCGGAGGCAACGTGTACCTGGGCGCCGCCATGGGTGCGGCGATGGTCTCCACCAACCTGACCAGCGCCTACGACATCCAGACGGCCACCGAGGCAGGAACCATTGAGACCTGGCAGCTCTTTGGCCTCAGTGTGGACAAGATCGGCTACCAGGCCATGGTCATCCCGGTGCTGTGCGTCGTGTGGATCATGTCGGCTATTGAGAAGTGGCTGCACAAGCGTCTCTCCGGTACCGCTGACTTCCTCCTCACGCCTCTCATCACCCTGCTGGTCACCGGGTTCCTGACCTTTGTCATCGTCGGCCCGCTCACCCGTGAGCTCTCGGACGGCATCACTGCTGGGCTCCAGTGGCTGTACAACACTGCCGGTCCGCTGGGAGGCCTCCTGTTCGGCCTGGTGTACTCGCCGATCGTCGTGACCGGTCTGCACCAGTCCTTCCCCGCCGTCGAGCTGCCTCTCATCGACCAGATGCGCACGGGTGGTGCCGGCTCCTTCATCTTCCCCATCGCCTCCATGGCCAACGTGGCCCAGGGCGCTGTGGCCCTTGCGGTGTTCTTCCTGACCAAGGACGCCAAGCTCAAGGGTCTGGCTGGTGCCGGTGGTGCCTCGGCCGTCTTCGGTATCACCGAGCCCGCTATCTTCGGTGTCAACCTGCGTCTGCGGTGGCCGTTCTTCATCGGTCTGGGTGCTGCTGGCATCGGCGGCGCCCTCGTCTCCCTGCTGGACATCCACTCCCAGGCCCTAGGGGCGGCCGGCTTCGTCGGCTTCGTGTCCATCGTCCCTGACGACATCATCCGGTACGTCTTTGTCGAGCTGGTTGTCTTCGCCCTGGCCTTCGGCGCCGCCTTCGCCTACGGCACCACCCGGGGAAGGGCCTCGCTTGCGGGGGATGAGGCCGTGGACGAGGCCGAGCTGGAGGCTGAGGCCATGGCAGAGCACGCTGAGGCGGTCGAGTTCTCTGAGGACGCTGCTGACGATCTCCTTGTCGCCTCGCCGATCCAGGGCCACGCGCTGCCACTGTCCGAGGTCGAGGACGCAACCTTTGCCTCCGGGATGCTGGGTCCCGGTATGGCCGTGTCACCCACTGAGGGGCCGGTTGTGTCCCCCGTTGACGGAGAGGTGATCGCCGCCTTCCCCACTGGCCACGCCTACGGCCTACGGTCAGTCAGCGGTATCGAGCTGCTGGTCCACGTGGGTATGGACACCGTTCAGCTTGACGGGGAGCACTTCACCCCCAAGGTGAAGGTCGGGGACAAGGTCCTGCGTGGTATGCCTCTGGTTGAGGTTGACTGGTCTGCTGTAAAGGCTGCGGGCTACAAGACGGTGACTCCGGTCGTCGTCTCTAACGCGGCCAGCTTCTCTGGTATTGAGGAGAAGGGGTCGGGTACCCTCCTGCGGGGTGACGAGCTGTTTGTGGTTGCCACGACGTCCTCCGAGGGGAGCGACACAGGCGGCAACGATCCCGAGGCGGAGGATGATGTCGCGCCCTCCGTCTCCGACGACAGCGAGACAGCCCAGGAGAAGGAAGGTGCTGTGGAGGTCGTCTAAGACCCTCACCCGGCGTCGCGGTGTCGGCGTCGCTGTCTGCCTGACTTGCTGTGGCTGGATGCATCCCTTCCGGGATGCATCCAGCCACAGCGCATAACGTGCACGGGTGCTGTCGAGACGTCACTGACTCATGGTGCTGCGGCCGCCAGCCCCAGGACGTGGCGCGGCCAGTCCCTGCAGCATCCCGGCCTCAGGCAGTGCGACCTTCTACCAGAGCAATACCCAGGGGCGGGGTGACGAGGTCACCCACCTGCACCTGATCGTCATGCTCCTTCTCAAAGTCGCCTACATGGCTGCCGTGAATCTGACTAAGAAGGATCTGGACGGCGCGGTGCGCAATACGGGCAATCGGCTGCTGGACTGTCGTCAGGCCTGGGACGGCACGACGCATGGCGGATGTGCCGTCAAAGCCCACAACCTTGAACTCCTCCGGGACGGCAAGGCCTTGCGAGGCCGCCCACTCCAGGACGTCCGCCGCGGAGAGGTCATCTGTGGCGAACACCGCGTCAATGATAGGCGCGACAGCGTCCAGGCGGTTACGGATCACACCAGGGCGTTCGGCGTCTGGGATGTGGAAGTCTGCTGTCAGAACCACGGGCTCGATACCGGCCTCGGCTAGCACCGAGCGGTACCCGGCCTCGCGCATGTTGTGCGCTCCGGACCGCGACGTCAGGAGAGCCGGACGACGGGCGCCCCGGCTCAGTAGGTGGGTGGTGGCGACGCGACCGCCCTCCTCGTTGTCACAGTGTACGTCAGGGATAGCTGGCGACAGCATCCGGTCGATAGTGACAAGAGGCATGCGTACCTTGTCGTACTCAGGGATATCCTCGTTATGAGCACCAGAGATAATGCCGTCGACGCGGTGGGAGATCAGAAGGTCGAGATAGCCTCGTTCACGGTCTGCCTTTCCCATGGAGTTGCAGATAAATGTCCGGTAGCCGTGATTGGCCAGGGCGTCCTCCACGTGCTCGGCAAGCTCTCCGAAGAACGGGAGTCTTACCGTCGGCACGATGAGCCCGACCGATCGGGTCGACTTGCCGTGCAGCGCACGAGCGACCTGGTTCGGCCTGTAGCCGAGCCTGCTGACAGCAGCGGCCACTCTGTCACGAGTCTCCCGGGATAAATAGCCTCGGTTATTGAGGACCCGGGAGACAGTTGTGAGAGAGACGCCGGCTGCCTCGGCAACGTCAGCCAGGGTCGGCTCGCGGTGAGCAGGCACAGCGCCTCCTTCACAGTACGTAGGCCTGACAGGAGAAGCATATGACGTAGGTGTCAGCAGGCCCAATTGGATTACGCTGCCAGTCCGCACGAGCTTCTGGTCGGCTCAGGTGCACACGCCCGAGGCAGAAAAGCAGGCAGTCACAGGAAGCGGAATCATCGTCCAGGCGCTAAGGCGGACGTGTCAGGGCACATCAGCACACCACCGGAACAGTACCGCAGTGATGCCTCACGAGGGCGTACGCGGGCTCAGGACGCCGTCACGCATCACCATGACCCTGTCGCACACGGGTAGCAGGCGCTCGTCATGGGTGACCATCACGGTGGCCTTTCCCATCCTGTGCGTCTGGTCAGCCAGCAGGCGAGCCACCTCCTGGGCACGGTCGGTGTCCAGGGCCGCCGTCGGCTCATCGGCCAGAATAACTTCCGGGTCGTGGTAGAGCGCTACCGCAATGGCGGCTCGTTGCCTCTCGCCTCCCGACATCTGGCTCGGGTACGCGTTGCTACGCCGGGTGATATCGAGGCAGTCGAGGAGGTAGTCACGCCGTTCATGGTTGGTACTGCGACGAAGGACCCTGTCGTGAAGGGCGAGCTGGTCGGTGAGGGTCAGGAACGGGACAAGTCCGGACGCCTGTAGGACAAATCCCAGGTGCTGCCTACGCAGCTGTGCACGTTTCTTCTCCGGAAGCCGCGAGAACGGTTTTCCACCGATCTCTACCCTGCCCCGGGTCGGTGCTCGAAGACCCCCCATCACCGTGAGAAGAGTAGATTTTCCGGAACCGGAGGGTCCTAGGACGCCCAGGACCTCGCCGGCTTCCACGACCAGGTCGGTTGCTCGTAGGGCGTGGATGGTCTCATCACCCTGCTGAAAGTCTCGCGCGACTCCTGTTAGCGACACCGCGGCACGGGTAGTCTCCCTGGTCATGCGATAGCCTCCACGGGATCAATTCCTGCCACGACCCTCACCGAGACAACGCCTCCTAGAACTGAGACGACAACGAATAACACGGCGATAACGGCATCAAGCCACGGCGACAGAAGAAAGGGGACAGCGCTGGGAAGCAGGGGAGAAGTGCCCACAACCAGCAACAGTCCCAGAACCACGCCAGAGGCAGCAAGAACCACTGTCTGAACGACACCAGACCGGATCAAGTAGCCTGTCGGGACGCCCCGGGCCTTGAGGATACCTAGGGCAGGGCGCTTCTGGAGCGTGAGCACGTAGAGAAAGATGGCCAGGACTACCGAGGCCACGACGACGAGGGAACCGATCATCAGCGAGAAGGTCAGCACCTGGGCCGCGTACCCGGGCAGGGTCTGGATCAGCTCTTCGCTGGTCAGGCTCGTGAGACCCGCCTCGGAGGTGGCTGTGTCCGTAGCGGGGTCCTGCGTCACGTTGTCAGTAAGGACAACGGCGCTGACAGCGGGGGAGAGGCCCGGGGGCGCGTACTCCTGCAGAGCGGCAGCGTCAACGGTGACAACGGGAGCGGCCTGAAAGGTCGTCCCCCGAGTCAGGCCGACCACGCTCCAGGTGTGATCCGACCCCAGGAGGTGGAAGGTGTCCCCAGTTGTCACGCCCTCGGCCTGGAGAGTCTCGTCGACCAGGACCTCCGTACCGGGGTCGGCAATCTCCCTGCCAGAGACAACCGTCGGGCTCAGTGGTCCCTCCAGGTCGAGGCCAAAAGCAAAGACGTCCGTCTTAGTCTGCGAGTCCTTGCCGACCTCCACGCTGGGTTGAGCCACAGCGGAGACCGCGACGAGCGAGGACGCCTGTGATCCGGCCTCCTCGGCCAGGGCCGAGCAGGCCGCGACCTGGGAGCTGGTCAGCCGTGAGGCGGAGAGGTTCTCGTTGGAGGCCTCGGTGACCAGGATGGTGCCCGCATCCCACCCGTCGACAACGGCCCTGTATGAGTACGCCAGTCCCGAGGCGAGGGAGGCGAGGAAGAAGGTGAGGTAGGAGACCAGGGTGATGACGGCGACGATCAGTGCAAAGCGGCCCGGCTCGTGGCGGATCTCGCGAAGCGCAAGAAACATCGCAGCTCCTTGGGGCAGGCTGGCTTGCTACTGGCCGGTAGTGGCTGGTGCTGTGGTCACACGACTTGTGAGGTCGTCGAAGGTCCGTGGCGATGAGGCCTGTGATGATGACCCTCGGCTGAGCGTCGCAGGACACACGTTACTGCGGTCGCGCGGGCTACAGGTGCACACCGGATATCTGTTGGGCGTCCGTCAGGACACGACAGCCGAGAGGTGGGCACACGACCGAGCACGCAGAACCTCCGTACCAGAGGGCGGGAGGCTGTCAGGAACGACAGGCATCGGGGTGGCGTCGGGCCGCTGACCGGGAGTCAGCGTGTGCACGAGGGGGCGGTACGTCGGCTTCGGCGTCGGCGGGGACGGACGGGAGGGATGTGGTCGTCGGTCGCTCCGATAATGACATAATGTACATTATCGGATCAGGTGGACGGGGAGCGGAGAGGGCGGGACGCGCGAACTCACCTCACCCGCTGGACCCCTGCTGCCGAGCCGTCTGCGCACGACGGATGGCAGCGGCAAATGGCCGCCTCTCACCTCCAGGTGGGTGGCACCCTGAGGCCGCCTTGACGCCACCGCAAGGCCGAGCCGCCGGGGCGACTTAGGCCAGACCATGGCCACACCATGGCCACACCATGGCCACACCATGGCCACTCTGTCATTGCCGAGAGCGAACGCGAGGAGATTGTGACTAATATGTGTAGTAGGTCACTGCGTATACGCGTTACGGTACTCGGACAAAGTTATGTTATTTCAGTTCCGGTGTAACGTCATTGGCGCGTTGATGGGCTGACAGGGGTACTGCTCCTGCCTGGTCCCGTACCCGCCTCACGTGGTCGGGCCAGGTGGCCACGGCTGTCCGGGGTCTCTTTTGCGACCGGGTACCCGTCGGCTACCGGGGACTGCGCGTCCTGTTCCCTGTGAGACCAAGAGCAGACAGGTCCCAGGATCTTTGCGGCGGCCTCTGACCTCTGGCACCGGTCAATCAGGAAAGAGGCCCTGATGCTCTCCACTGCTACATCCACTATCTTGTCCCCCAGCAGGTCGGCAGCAACGTCGGCCACCTCCCTGACCGTCCTACGGACGGGCTCGGTCGTCGTTGACGAGGCGCTCCCGTACTACCGTGACAGCGACAGCCCTCTCGCCTGGGCGCACGTCGGCCGGGGCCGCAGCCACCTGGTCGAGATCCCGGTGTCCTGCTATCTCATTGAGGGACCCCACGGTCTTGTCCTTATCGATGCCGGGTTCAGCATCCACAACCGGACGCTGCTGGGCCAGGTTGCCAATATCCGTTTTCAGCGCACCATAACCAAGATACTGTTGCCGAGTGGTGCTGCCATCCACGAGCAGCTGGAGGAGCGTGGCATCCGTCCGCAGGACCTGGATCTTGTGCTTATGAGCCACCTCCACTGCGACCATGTCGACGGCGTGACCCACCTCAGGGAGGCGCCGCGCATCCTGGTGTCGGCGCCCGAGTGGAAGGCAGGTAACACCGACCCCTTCCACTACCACCGGCACGAGTGGAAGGACGCGCAGATCGACACGTTCTCATGGAACACCGTCGTCGGCCCCTTCGGTGCAGGCTATGACGTCTTCGGAGACGCAAGCCTCGTCATGGTTTCCCTACCCGGGCACTCCCACGGCATGTGCGCCACTGTCCTGCGGTCCCAGGACCAGCAGGTCGACGCCGGTCCGCAGACATGGGCCAACGGGGCCGACGCTCCCGGGGTGCATGACCCCCGCAGGTTTGTGCTCCTCAGTGCCGACGCCAGCTACGGGCAGGCCTCCTACGAGGAGGGGCTGCGTCCCAGCGTCGTTGTCAACGCCGACCAGGCGCAGCGCTCTCTCGACTGGGTGCGCTCTGTGAGGAAGGACCCGCGCTGCCTGGGCGTTCTCGCCAACCACGACCCCGACGTGCTTCCGGGAACCTGGCACCTCTAGCACAGAGCCCGTACGCAGTCCTACCCGGCCAGCCACAGACGTGGACCCGTAGGTCAGGTGCGGTGCGTCAGGCTACTCAGCCGTGTCCCTGGAGCAGGTAGGAGCAGGTCCTAGAGTGGGCGCCGTGACTCAGCCTGTCCGCATCCGCTCCGCCGTCATGTCAGACTCCCCCGCTGTGCGCGAGATCCGCAATCGCGCCGTCCGGGAGTCACTGGCTATCTGGACCAGCCGTGAGCAGACACCGCAGGAGGCTGCTGCCTGGCTGGAGCCGCAGGTTGCACGAGGTACCGCTCTTGTTGCCGTCGAGGACACCGACAGCGACTCGCGGGTCCTCGGGTTTGCCGTCGCCACACCGTGGCGCAACTATGAGGGCTACGCGCGCACGGTGGAGGACTCGGTCTACCTCTCCCCCGCTGCCCAGGGCCAGGGCACGGGTGGTCGGCTTCTGGACGCGCTCGTCACGGCCTGCCAGCAAGCGGGCGACCGGACCATAGTGGCAGCCATTGAGGCAGGAAACACTGTCTCTGTGCGACTGCACCAGCGCCACGGCTTTACCGTCGTCGGCACCATCCCCCAGGCTGGCGAGAAGTTCGGTCAGATCCTGGATCTGACCCTCATGAGCCGCACGCTGCCGGGGGCGGCTCCCGCTGCGACTTTTACGAGCCTCTAGTCTCCCAGCGCTGTCCCGACGGCGCGGGCCGCCTGGATCCACTCGTGGTCGGCTGGCACGTACTTGACGTGCCCGGCGACGTCCTTGAGCGGGACCAGGGCGGTGCCCTGCCCCCGGTCAGCGACCATGACCCCGTACCTGCCCTCGGCAATAGCGCTGGCGGCGGCGACGCCCAGGCGAGTTGCCAGCATACGGTCCGCCCCGCACGGGGACCCGCCTCGCTGCACGTAGCCCAGGATGGACACCCTGGCCTCCAGGCCGGTAGCCGCCTCCAGCTGCTCGGCCAGGGTGAAGGTGTTGGCGCGGTGCGAGGCCTCCAGGGCCTTGACCCCGCGCTTGGCCACGGCCTTGCTCTGCGGTGAGGAGGCGTCCTTGACCAGTGCCCGGGCGTGCTCCAGCTCCTGGTAGTCCGCCAGGCTCAGGGCGCCCTCGGCTACCGCCACCACTGAGAAGCTGGAGCCGTGCGCCCTGCGTCGCTCGATCTTATTGGCAATGGCCTCCACCGAGTAGGGGATCTCAGGCAGCAGGATGACGTCGGCACCTCCGGCTATACCGGCGCCCAGCGCCAGCCACCCAGCACGGTGACCCATGATCTCGGTGAGGATGATGCGGTGGTGGGAGTGGGCGGTGGAGTGGAGGCGGTCCACCGCCTCGGTGGCGATTTCCAGGGCCGTGGCGAATCCGAAGGACGTGTCGGTGTGGACGATGTCGTTATCAATAGTCTTGGGCAGGTGGACGACGTTGAGGCCCGCGTCCATGAGCCTACGGGCGTTCTTGGCGGTGCCGCCCCCTCCCAGGCAGACCAGGGCGTCAAGCTGGTCCTTCTCGTAGTTCTCGACGATGGTGGGCACCATGTCCCGCACCTCGCCGTCAACCAGCATGCGGTGCACCTTGTCCCGGCTGGTCCCCAGCATGGTGCCGCCAGTGGTGAGGATGCCTGACAGCGCCGAGGAGTCCAGCCTGGTGAAGCGGTTCTCTGCGAGTCCGCGCATCCCGTCACGGAAGCCGATTAGCTCCCACCCGTGCTCCTGGATCGTGGCCTTGCCAAGTCCCCGAATCGCCGCGTTGAGGCCGGGGGCGTCCCCGCCCGCTGTCAGGATGCCGATGCGCTTGGTCATGGGCTAAGTATGCCGTGTGTGCCGTGGTGCCGTCCTGCTGCATGGTCACCGGGCACGGTGCCCCACCGTGACCTGTCGGGGCTGCCCTCGGTAGGACCAGTAGGGCGGCCCGTCCGGGACCCGGGTTCGGATGGCGTCGGGAACAATCTGGGGCACCTCCCTGTTGATACCTGGTGTGCCTGCCAGCCACGGCACGGCAGCAGCGACAGACGGGAGAAGGCAGCACATGGCAGACCGAGCACTACGGGGTATGACCATTGGCGCGAAGTCGATGGAGTCGGAGGACGGCGTCGAGTTCGCCGAGCGGATGATGGTCACCTATGAGTGCCCAGTGGCTCACGTCACTACGATTCCGATGTCTACCGAGGCGGAGGTGCCTGCTTCCTGGGAATGCCCGGAGTGCGGCAGGCCAGCGGCCCGGCGCGGGGAGGACGAGGAGTCTGACTCTGAGGACCCCCGCAAGATCCCGCGTACGCACTGGGACATGCTGCTGGAACGCCGAGGGGTAGAGGAGCTCCAGGCACTGCTGGACGAGCGCCTGGAGATGCTGCGCAGCGGTGCGGTCTATCGCGAGCGGTTGTAGCGGGCCGCTCGCGCCACCCTGCCTATGGCCGCGCGCAGCTGCCTGCTGCGTCTGGCCAGGCCCCAGCGTGTGACCAGTGCCAACTCCTCGGTGACGATCCCTCGGGACAGCTTGGACTGTCCTGCCTGTCGCTCCACAAAGGTGATGGGCACCTCGACGATGCTGCCTCCGGCCTCGTCGATGATTTTGGTCATGTTGACCTGGAAGCCGTAGCCCAGAGCCTCGACCTCTCCCAGGCCCACCCCCTGCAGGAAGGAGGCGCGGTAGACCCGGAACCCCGCTGTCGCGTCCCTGACGTGCATGCCCAGCATGGCGCTGATGTAGAGGTTGCCCGCACGTGAGAGCACGACCCGCCTTGTGTCCCAGCCCTGGGTGGCCCCGCCGGAGACCCAGCGCGAGCCGATCACCAGGTCAGGCTCATCGACCATCTGCGCCCTCTGCACAAGAAGTGCCAGGTCCTGTGCCCTGTGGGAGCCGTCGGCATCCATCTCGACCAGCAGCTCGTAGCCAGAGGCCAGTGCCCAGGAGAAGCCTGCCAGGTAGGCGGGCCCCAGGCCGTTCTTACCCGAGCGGTGCAGGACGTGGACGTGGTCGTCAGTCTGGCAACGCTCGTCGGCGTAGTCGCCGGTGCCGTCCGGGGAGCCGTCGTCAACGACAAGGACGTGTGCCTGCGGGACGTAGTGTCTGATTCCCTCCAGTGTGGTGGGCAGGGAGTCGATCTCGTTGTAGGTGGGGATGATGACAAGTGTCAGCACGGGGTGTCTCCAGAACGGCGCGTGGCTTGCAGGGCTGTGACGCAGGGCCGAACAGCGGCCCGGTCGGCAGCCGGGGTCTCAGGAGCCCGGCCGTGGCGCTGCCACCCGGTGGCGCGCCGCCCCCACCATACCTGCTAGGACCAGGATCGCTGACAGGCCGAGCACGCCACGCCCGGGCCAGTCACCGAGCCGGTCCGCGACAGTCACCGAGCCGCGCAGCCCGACGTCCGCCACGAGGCTCGCCTGGGTGTACGGCTCGACGGCCTGCTGCACCACCCCGTCGGGACTGATGACTGCCGTGTGCCCCACGGTGGAGACCTGGACCAGGCTGCGCCCGTGGATGACCGCCTGGACCCGTCCCTGGGCAAGCTGCTGGGCTGCCTCGCCCGAGTGCAGGAAGGAGGCATTGTTCGTGGGGATAATGATGGCCTGGCCGCCCTGGAGCACCCCGGAGCGCAGCGTGTCGTCGTAGGCGACCTCGAAACAGATACCCACCGCCAGGGTGACCTCACGGTCCTGGGCAGCGGCTGGCACCGTGAGAGTGTGGGGGCCGGTGCCAGGCAGCAGGTCAACGCTGACGCGGTCAACCTGGGTCGTCACCTGCCGCACCAGGTCACGGGCCGGGACGTACTCCCCGAAGGGGACAGGGCGGTGCTTGCGGTAGTAGTCCCCGGCTCCCTCCCCTGCGGTCCAGACGAGGACGTCGTTGTAGCGCACGCCGTCCTCGTAGGGGACGGCTCCCAGGAGAAGGGGCGTACCGACGGCACGTGCGGCGTCATCGACGACGGCGGCACTGGCGGCGTGGGACCGGGGGTCCAGGTCAGCCGCGTTCTCCGGCCAGACAACCAGGTCGAGGGTACCGGCGCCCGCGTCGGCTGCCAGCTGGTGCGTGGCCTCAGCGTGGTTACTGGTCACCTCCAGGGCGCGGGCGAAGGCGTCCTCAAAGTCCTCGGCTACATTGCCCTGGACGGCACCGATGCGGACGCTGCCCTCGTCCTGGGCCTGCAGCGCGGAGGAGGCCCAGGCGGCAGCAGTACCGGGGGCCAGGACCAGTACCGCGGCACCAGCACTACCAGCGAGCACTGGCAGGAGGCGTGCGCGCCTGAGCCCGCTCAGGGCCTCAGCCCCACAGGCACCGGCGGCGGCGACCAGGAAGCTCAGACCCAGGCTGCCACCGTAGGCGGCTGTCGGCAGCAGCGGTGCGTCCGCCATGGCGAAGGCCAGCCGACCGAAGGGGAACCCTCCCAGGGGCCAGGAGGATCGCAGCTCCTCCGTCCCTGCCCACAGGAGGGCGAAGACCACCACGCGAAGCACCCCGCGCGCAGCCGGGAGCGGGACTTGGCGAGCCCACGCGGGTGAGTCGGTCCCACCCGAGACCGCCCCGGACTCCTCCAGGAGCGGTAGGCGGCTGACCGTGGCCCAGGCACTGCCTAGGAGCGCCAGGTAGAGGGCCTCGAAGGCGACAAGAGCACTCCAGCCCACGGGATTGCCCATGGCTACGGCAGTGAAGTGCAACAGTGGCGTAAAAAAACCCACCCCATAGGCCAGTCCGAGCCCGCTTCCGGCCCAGGCACCTCGTCCCTGGGTCAGGGCCATGAGCCCGCCCGGCCCTGCGACGGCAGCGGGCCACAGGTCCAGTGGGGGGAAGCCCGCCCAGGTGAGCGCTCCTGCAGCCGTGGCCAGGAGCACCGGAAGCAGGCTCCTGACGTTCCCGGCTACACGCCCGACCACGCCACGACTCCCCGGTCCAGCTCCCGTGCCGCCTCAGCAGCACGCTGGGACACGGTCCTGACTGCCTGTGCCCGGGCCGGGTCCGCCGACAGGGTCGGTAGGGAGGCGACCTGGCTGACCACGTCCAGGACCTGCTTGCACCAGCGTACGAAGTCCCCCGCGGTCAGCTCGCCGCCGTCCATGACCTCAGCCAGGTCTGCACCCTGGCACCAGGCCAGGACGGAGCCGGCCAGAGCAGGCTCTGACCCGGAGGAGGGCTCGATCCCTGCCAGCTGCTCCAGGTCGTTGACACGTCGGGCCACGTTGTGCTGGGCACGCAGCGCCTGGCCCAGGGACGATCCTGGCGCCACGGGCGGGCCCACCAGCCGGGCTGGTACACGAGGCTCGTAGACGAAGGCACTCAGCGCCGCCGCGAGCTCGTCTGACCCCAGGCTCTCCCACACCCCGGTGCGTAGGCACTCGGCGACAAGAAGGTCCCGCTCAGCGTAGATACGGGCCAGGAGCCTGCCCGCACCGGTGACACGCAGCTGCTCGTGCTGCCCTCCGACCGGCTCCAGGTAGCCCAGGTCAACCAGGACCTGGCACACGGCGTCGAACAGACGCGCGATGGTGCCGGTGCGGGTCTCCACCCGGGCATGGAGCCGATTGATCTCAGCGAGCTGCTTGGCCCACCTGCGCCCTGTACGAGCGTGCTCCTCCCTGTCCGGGCACCCGTGGCACGGGTGGCTGCGCATCTGCTGACGCAGCTGGTCGATGCGGGCTGCTATGTTTCCCGCGTCCTCCTGATTTGCGCGGTCTTCGTGCGCGCGTGCCCGACCCGGACGTGACCGATGTGGGCGACGCCCCGTATCCAGCTCTCCTGCGCGCAGGGCGTGTCGCAGTCTGCCGACCACCCGCTCGCGGTCCCGGGTGCTGCGCGGGTCTGTTCCCTGGTCCACCGGCAGCCGCCCGACACGCAGCACTCCCTGCGGGGAGGTGTCCGGCGTCAGGGTGTGCACGCGGCCGTCCTCACCCACGACTGTCAGCGCCGGGGTGCCGCTGCGGTCGGTACCGACCTCGAGCACGACTCCGTGCAGGTGACGACGACCCTTGCGGTAGGTCACGACGTCTCCCCTGCTCAGGGAGGTCATCGTCCGCGCTGTCTCGGCGCGGTGGGCAGTAGCCCCCTGACGGGAGAGGTCGGCCTCGGCCTCGGCGATGTCCTGACGCAGGCGTGCGTACTCTCGAAAGTCCCCGAGGGAGCAGGTCATAGCCTGCTCCAGGTCCTCAAGCCGACGGCGCTTCCGGCGGATCTGGGCCGCGGTCTCCACCACGCTGCGGTCAGCCTGGAACTGGGCGAAGGAGGACTCCAGGATCTCTCGCGCCCTGGTCCGGGAAGTGCGAGCCAGGAGGTTGACTGCCATGTTGTAGGTCGGCCTGAAGGCGGAGACCAGCGGGTAGGTGCGGCGTGACGCCAGTGAGGAGACGGTGTCTGGCTCGACGTCGTCAGCCGCCAGGACCACGGCATGCCCTTCCACGTCGATGCCTCGTCGTCCTGCGCGACCAGTGAGCTGGGTGTACTCCCCGGGGCTGAGGGGAACGTGGGCGGACCCGTTCCACTTGCGCAGGGACTCCAGGACGACAGTCCGCGCTGGCATGTTGATGCCCAGTGACAGGGTCTCGGTTGCGTAGACGACCTTGACCAGGCCGGCGCGGAAGAGTTCCTCGACAGTCTCCTTGAATACTGGAAGCAGACCCGCGTGGTGAGCCGCGACGCCACGCTCCAGGGCGTGTGTCCAGGCGTGGAAGCCGAGCACGTCTAGGTCTGCGGAGGGGATGGTCGCGGTACGTCTCTCGATGACCTGGCGGATCTGCTCAGCCTCGCTCTGCGTGGTCAGGACGGTTCCAGCGGCCACGACCTGGCTGACAGCCTGCTCGCAGCCTGCCCGGGAGAAAACGAAGACGATGGCTGGCAGCAGCCGGGCCCGCTCAAGAGCTGTCACCACAGCCACACGTGAGGGAGGACTCAGGCGGCCGTGGCGGATGCCACGGCCGTATGCGCGGTCACGGCTGCTGCGTTCGCGGCCGTATCCGCGGTCCTGTCCCTGTCCTGCCCGGGAGGCACCTGCGCGGTCGCGACGTCTCCTCTCCCGTACGCTACCGCCCCGGCGCTGACCCGGGACCCGGCTCCCTCCTGCCCGCCGGGGACGGTAGGCCCGGCCTGTCGAGGAGTACCCCAGGCTGCGGGAGTCAGGCCGCGTGGTGGCCCGGCGGGCGGCGTCCACCGCTGTGAGCAGCTCAGGATTGATCTGGGGGCTGTCCTCTCCTGCTCCCTTCGGGGAGACGGACGGGCTGGGCGGCTGCGAGCCCGTAGGGGCACCACCGGAGGCACCGGGGTCCTCATTCAGGTTGTCGTCCAGGTATGCGACCGGGTCTGGTGAGTCGGAGGAGGCATACAGGGGAAGGATGCGACCCCCTACCATCATGTGCTGGGTGAGGGGTACAGGGCGGTGCTCAGAGACCACGACCGCCGTCGAGCCTCGGACCTCCCCCAGCCAGGCGCCGAACTCCTCTGCGTTGGACACCGTGGCAGACAGGGAGACCACTCGGACCTGCGGCGCCAGGTGGATCATCACCTCCTCCCACACCGGGCCGCGGAACCGGTCAGCCAGGTAGTGGACCTCATCCATGACGACGTACCCGAGCTGGTCCAGGTCGCGCGAGCCGGAGTAGAGCATGTTGCGCAGCACCTCGGTGGTCATGACGACAACCTGGGCGCGGGGGTTGACCGAGGTGTCACCGGTGAGCAGGCCGACGCGGTCCGCCCCGTGGCGCTCGACCAGGTCCAGGTACTTCTGGTTGGACAGAGCCTTGATAGGGGTGGTGTAGAAGGTCTTGAGACCCCGGGCCAGCCCCAGGTGGACCGCGAACTCGCCGACCACGGTCTTGCCAGCCCCCGTCGGAGCGGCGACGAGGACGCCGTCGCCTCGCTCCAGGGCCGAGCAGGCCTCCTCCTGGAAGTCGTCAAGCGGAAAGGGGCAGGTCGAGACGAACCGGGCCAGCTCACTGCGCAGCGCTGCCTGGCGGCGTCGAGAGTCAGCATAGCGTTCTGCAGGCGAGCTCATGGGCACTACCCTACGTCTCCCTGCCGACACTGCTGCCAGGCCCTGGCCACCATACGGGCAGGAGCAAGCCGGCAGCCTTCTAGGAGTCGGCCAGGGCAGCGTCCAGCTCCGCGTCAAGCCGGGCACGCCGACGCTCCACGCGCTTGTCGTGGTGCACAGCAATGAAGCATGCCAGGAAGTACAGCCCACAGATCGGCAGCGCCATAAAGATCATGGACCATGGGTCCGGCAGCGGGTTTGCCACTGCCATGAGGGCGAAGATGCCCACCACGGCCCAGCGCCACCCCTTGAGCAGGGTCCTGCCTCGCACCAGTCCCAGCTGATTGAGCGCCACCATGAGCTCGGGCAGGAGGAAGGCCAGGCCGAAGACCAGGACCAGTCGCATGACGAAGGACAGGTAGAGGCTGGCGTCGATAAGCCCGGTGGCGGTGACGAAGGAGGGGATGAATCCGGTGAGGATCCACACGGCGTGCGGCAGGATGAAGACACCGACCCCTACCCCGGCGGCAAACAGCAGGAGGCCAGCCAGGCCGTAGGCCCAGGTGTACATCTTCTCCCTGCGGGTCATTCCCGGGCCGACAAAGGCCCAGAACTCATACATCCACAGGGGTGAGGAGAGAATAAGCCCCAGCCACAGGGAGACCCGGATCCGCATGTCGAAGGAACCCAGCACGGTGTTGAAGTTGATGGCCAGGTCCGCGCCCCTGGCGTTGGCGTTCTCGATCGGGTAGGCGATGATGCTGAAGGCCCACTCGTAGGCCAGGTAGCCAACAACCGCCCCCACCAGGATCCCGATGACAGAGATGATGAGGCGGTTGCGCAGTTCTCGCAGGTGCTCCCCGACCGACATCCGCGCCTCGGGGTTGTCCTTGCGTCGGGCCATGGAGACCCTGGGAAGCTTGGGCACCGCGTGAGTCCTCTGTGTGCTGGAGTAGATAGTGCTGGCTCTGGTTCACGCGGGCACCGTAGCCCCGCCAGGCGGGGCCACGGCACTCGCATACGGCCACGTACGACACCTGCGGCGCGCCGACCTGGCGCCGACACAGGCTGGGCCGACCTGCAGAGGGTGGCGGCTACTGGCGGGACCCGGTCTGCTGGCCCTGGTGGCCAGCAGACTGCCCCGGCTGAGTCGGCTGGGTAAAGTAGGTACCCTGCTGGGGCTGCTCGATCTGAGCGGCAGGCTCGCTGTCCTTGTCCTCATCTTCGCGGAGGTCCTTGACCTCCTTCCTGAACACCTTCATGGACTGCCCGACGCTCCTGGCGATGTCGGGCAGCCGGTTGGCTCCGAAGATGAGGATGACGATGATGATGAGGACGACCCAGTGCGTAGGCCTCAAGGCTCCCATGGCTGTCTCCTGCCTCTGACGAACTCGCGCCCGCCTGCTCAAGCTCGCGCCCGAAGGCGGCCGACGTGCTGGTGTACCCGCATGCCGACGGGCCAGGTCGCGGCGGACCGGCCCGAGCCAGGACCAAGCGAGGCAGTAGGAGTCTACCGCTTGCCCGGCCGAGGCTCTAGTGCGCCTTCTGTGCGTTCTGCCTCCGCGCGCTCCCCCGTCCCTGGCACCTGCTGCCGACCGTTCCCAGCCTGCTGCCCCACGCCGCTGACGTCACCGCTGACGTCACTACTGACGTCACCGCCGTGCGGGAAGTCAGGCAGGAGCCGGTAGTAGGACTCCAGTGCCTGGTTCGCGGAGGCCGCGGCCTGGCTCAAGAGCTCCTGCGGCTCGACGCTGACCAGGTGCGCTCCGCAGGACAGGACCAGGCTGGTCAGCCAGACCTGGTCGCGGCCTTCCACCTCTGCCCGGATTGTCCCGTCAGGCAGTTCCTGGACGCTGTCGCAGGGGACCTGCTCCACCAGCCAGCGCCCGGAGGGGCGCAGGACCAGGACGGCACGGGGCAGGGGCTGAGCCGTCGCGCTGTTCCCGCCGTCGGTGACGCGGGAGGAGGCAGGGGTGTCGGCCGCGACGGGAAGAACCGTGGCAGCCAGAACCCGGTCCAGGCGAAAGGTACGCTCCGCCCCGGCAGACAGGCACCACCCGCGCAGCCTCAGGAAGGTACCGTCGCTGGTGAGCTCGACAGGGTCTACGTCGCGCTCGGAACGGGTGTCCGTGGCTGAGACGTAGACCAGGTGCAGGCGACGTCGCCGCTCCAGCGCCTCACGTACTGCTGCCAGCACCTGGGACGAGTGGCTGACCTCGGGCTTGCCCGGCAGGTCCTGGTCTGCTGTGCGCGTACCACCTCCCGGCGCAGGCGCCCAGGGACCGTGCGTCTCGTGGCCCTGAGTCCCCCTCTCGCTGTCTTTCCCACCATCCTTCCCGTCAGGTCGCTCAGAGGTCAGCAGGTCGGACAGGACCGTCTCGGTGGAGGCCAGCACCTGCGCCGCTGCCGCGTCTGGGGCGAGCACGGAGCGCAGGACGCGCACCGCCAGCAGCAGTGAGGTCGCCTCCGGGCGTGACAGGCGTACGGGGCGGTCGAGTCCCAGGGGCTCGACCAGGCTGAGACGGCCCTCCTCAAAGCGTGCGGCGTCGAAGTCGACCAGGTCGCCGGGCATTCCGCCGGGAAGTCCCGAGACCCACAGGGTGTAGACGTCCTGCCTGATGACGGTCGGGGTGACACCAAAGTGCGCCGCGGCCTCCTCCAGGCTCGCCCCGTCGTGCTGCGCCACCCAGGCAGGCAGGGCTAGCAGGCGGGCCAGCCGCTGAGTCATCGGCTGCCGAGCCACCTCAGCACTCTCCTGCGTGCGCAGCCAGGTGCCCGGCCTGCCCGTCCCGGTGCAGGGCCTGTGCTCGTGGCAGGCCACCCGCTGCCAGCGCTGCAGTACCGTGCAGGTGGGACAGCACCATATCGCGCAACAGGGGCGGGTCCAGGACCAGCACGGCCTCCCCCAGCCCGGCCAGGCTCCCGGCGAAGGCGTAGGAGTCCTCGTAGCGCACGCGCAGCAGGTCGTAGCCAGCCAGGCGGGCGCAGGGACAGAGGTCTGCCAGGCTGCCAGCACTCGCACCGGTCCCGTCACTAGTACCGTCACCAGCACCGCTGTGCTCCCGCTGCTGCGAGGGTCCCGGTACTGGAGGCTCGCACAGCGATCCAGAGGGGTCGGGCTGGTGAGCCTGGCGGACAGGGAGGTAGTCCACGGCCTGCGACCTCAGGCTAAGCCCGCGGCCAGGAAGCAGAGCGAGCACCGCCTCGTGCGGTGTCGGCTCCTGCTGCGGCGCGGCAGGGGTGAAGGCATGCCTGTCACTGACTACCGTGACCTCGCCACGCAGGCGGGCCAGACGGAAGGTGCGGTACTCGCCGGTGTCCGTCTCCAGACCGTCGAGGTACCAGGCACCGTTACTCAGACGCAGCCGGTGGGGCTCGACTGTGCGGGAGCGGGTGGTACCTGAGTGGGCCGAGAGGTAGTCAAAAGTCACCCGTCGCCGCTCGTCGACGGCAGTGACAAGCATCTCAGGAAGCTCCTTGCCCACCAGGTCGGCGCTCAGGGCGGGCAGAAGGGGATCCTCCGCCCCCTGGGCAGAGCGGCTGACAGCACGCAGCTTGGTGAGCGCACGACGGGCGGTGGCCGGGAGCCAACCGTCCTGCCAGGCCGAGGCAGCCAGCTCCAGCGCGGCCACCTGACCCGGCTCCAGCCTCAGCGGCGGTAGCACATAGTCTAGGTCCTCGATGCGGTAGCGAGTCTCCTCCAGGCTGCCCGTCGTGGTCAGGGTGATGCCCAGGTCGCGTAGCGTCTCCTTGTCCCGCTCCAGCTTACGGCGGGCGGAGTCCGGGCCCGTGGCGTCGTAGCCGGGAACCTTTCGGAGAATCTCGCTGGTCGTCATCCCTGTCGCCGTGCTGCGCAGGGTCACCACAAGGCTGACCAGGCGCTCGTCGGGGCTGTGCGGTGGGGTGATGTCCTGGCTCACGGCACCCAGCGTAGAGGGTGGGAGGGCGACCGCTGCGCTGCCACAGGTCGGTCGCTAGGCTGGCACCTATGATGTGGCGCGACGGCACCGTGCTCAGGCTGCTGCGGACCTGGGGCTGTCCGCCCCTGCGATGCGCCCTGCTCGAGGTGGAGATATCGGCGGCTCCCACAGGTGCTCGTGGGCTCCAGCCCGGTGAGCGGGTGCGCGCCCTGGTCTACGAGGCGGTCACCGGGCTACCGGGCACCGGTGAGCGCCTGCGCCTGGAGGTCTCCGCACTGGACCGTGCCCTGGGGACGGGCGGGCACGCCATGGTCTCCTCCCGCCCCGACGTGCTGCCGCCGGACTCACCGCCCCGGGGGCACCTGGTCAAGGCTCGCTACATGCCTGACCAGGTCATGGTTACCGGTGTCGACGAGCAGGGAACCACGCACCACCGGCTCCTGTCCTCCCCTGTCGGCGCTCTCACCCTGGAGGGGATGCCGGTGGTGGTCGCGGACCTTCACTCCAGCCTCCCCGCCGTGCTGGCGGGCCTGCGCAGCCCCGGCAGCCAGGCGCAGGACGCCCCGGCCGCACCCGGCCCGGACCTGGAGGCACCCGCACGGGTCGTCTACGTCATGACCGACGGTGGCGCCCTGCCCCTGCCCTACTCACGGACGGTATCTGCCCTCGTGGAGGCCGACTGGCTGGTCGGCACGGTCACTGCCGGCCAGGCCTGGGGCGGGCAGGTCGAGGCCGTCTCCGTCCACAACGCCCTGCTGGCAGCCCGCCACGTCCTGGGTGCTGACGTCGCCGTGGTCACCCAGGGGCCGGGCAACCTGGGCACGGACACGCCCTGGGGCTTCTCCGGCACCGCCTGCGGCGAAGTCATCAATGCAGCTGCGGTCCTGGGGGGTCACCCAGTGGCCTGCCTGCGGGTCTCCCAGTCGGATCCTCGACAGCGGCACCGAGGTGTCTCCCACCACTCCATGACCGCCTACGGGAAGGTGGCGCTGGCTGCCGCCGACGTCGTCGTCCCTCGGTTGGAGGGTAGCCTTGGCGCCCAGGTGCTGGACCAGGCCCGGGCACTGACCGCCCCCCGGGCCGGAGCACATAGGCACCACCTGGTGCAGGTTGCTACCGACGGGCTGGTTGCCGCGCTCCACCACGCCCAGCGGGAGACGGGTACAGTCCTGTCCACCATGGGCCGGGGCCTGGAGGAGGACGAGGCTGCCTTCGTGGCAGCAGCAGCGGCGGGCCGACACGTCCGTGACCTGCTGGCCAAGGGGCAGGCTGCGGCCTGAGCCTCTGGGCGCAGCCAGGACGCCGAGAGCTACCCATACGGGTCACACGGGTGAGGCAGCGGACACGGCAGGCGGGCAGCACCTACAGGTAGGGCACGGGCCTGCGGCTCCTTGAACGGCTCGGCCAGGTCAGGTCATGAGGACGTCGGTGACACGTCCCTGGGCGTCGCGAGTGACAAAGAGCGTGTAGACATGGCCGACAGCGTCAGCCAGCCGGTAGGTCGTGGTGGCCCCGCTGACGTGGCGGCTCAGGCTCCAGCCCGGCATAAGGTCCACCAGCCCGTCCAGGGACCAGTCGATGTCGTCAGCGGCCAGGGTGTAGCGGGTCAGGGAGGGGAAGAGCCGCGACAGCGTGGGCTCGGGGACCGGCAGGGACAACCCCTGGAGCAGGAACACCTGACGGGAGCCGCCGCTGCCCACAGCCCCCGAGTAGTACATGGCTCCGGGGCCGAAGACCACGGTCGCCAGCATCCCCACGTCGTGACTGAGCGCCTCGGCAGCCTCCACCGGGTCCTGGCCCTCCTCGACCTCGTAGCCCGCCTCCTCCTGCTGAAGCACCTCGATACCGTGGGCTGCGCCGAGCTGGCGAATCCTGGCCGCTGCGGGGTCGGGACCCACGTAGGGTGCGAAAGGAGCCGCAAAGCCCCACACGAGTGACGGGGGCGTCACCGCGACGGAGGCCAGGACCTGCGCCTGAGCACGAACCTCGCCCCGTGGGGAGCTAAAGGTGATACGGCGTTCCGGCAGGTCAGCCTCCCACTGGTAGTCCTTGCCCAGCCTCCTGCCCAGGACCTCTGTGAGAGCCTCCTGACGGGCCAGGGCGTAGACTGCCGCGCGCTGGCTGACGCGACGAAGCTGGGCGATCACGGCTCCAACGTTAGCAAGACATTACGAGAAAGTTACGACATTGTTCCCGGCCGTGTGCCCCGCTGCTGCCCAGATGCTGCGACGCCGGGGCACCCCGAGGAACCAGCTCGGCCGCGCCCTCCGGGCTCGGCTAGCCTGTGCCTATGAAGAGCTTTGAGGACCTGTTTGCCGAGCTAGAGCACAAGGCTGCTACCCGTCCCGAGGGCTCCGCTACGGTGGAGGAGTTGGACCGCGGCGTGCACTTCATCGGCAAGAAGCTTGTCGAGGAGGCTGCTGAGGCCTGGATGGCCTGCGAGCACGAGTCCGACGAGGCCGCCTGCGAGGAGATGAGCCAGCTCCTCTACCACCTCCAGGTCATGATGGTCGCCAAGGGATACACGCTCCAGGACGTCTACCGCTACCTGTGACGCCTCGCCCAGGTCCCACCGCTCTGCCTGTTCTCCCGCTCTGCCCGTCGTGTCGGCGGTCTCGGTGGCCCCGGCTGCCGCGCCTACGTCGTCCCAAGTAGTCAGGATCATTGTGCTGCGCATCGCTGTCCCCAACAAGGGCTCCCTGTCGGAGCCCGCCGTCACCCTCCTCACCGAGGCCGGCTACCGCACCAGGCGCTCCGGCCGCGAGCTGGTGGTGCTCGATGAGGCGAGCGAGGTCGAGCTGTTCTTCCTGCGTCCCAGGGACATTGCCGTCTACGTGGGCCAGGGAACCGTCCACGCCGGCATCACGGGACGGGACCTGCTCCTGGACTCCGGCGTGGACGCCGTGGAGCACCTGCCCCTGGGCTTCGCCCGCTCCACCTTCCGGTTCGCTGCACCTGCAGGAACGATGTCCACGCTGGCTGACGTCGAGGGAAAGCGGGTGGCGACCTCCTACGACGTCCTGGTCAGCCAGTACCTGGAGTCTCATGGAGTCCAGGCGCAGACCGTCCACCTGGACGGTGCCGTGGAGTCCTCGGTGTACCTGGGAGTCGCCGACCTCATCGCTGACGTTGTCGAGACCGGGACCACCCTGCGCGCCGCAGGCCTGGAGACCTTCGCGGACCCGATCCTCACCAGCGAGGCTGTGCTCATTACCACCCGACAGCTCCAGGACGAGCCGGGGCTGGCCACACTGGTACGCCGTCTCCAGGGTGTGCTCAGGGCACGTACCTATGTCCTGGTGGACTACGACGTCCCTGCCGACAGGCTGGACCTGGCCGCGCAGATCACCCCGGGTATCGAGTCCCCTACCGTCTCACCGCTGCAGAACCCCGACTGGGTCGCGGTGCGCGCCATGGTGCCGCGTAGGGAGGCCAACCGTGTCATGGACGAGCTCTACGAGGTGGGCGCGCGCGCCGTCCTGGTGTCCTCGCTCCTGGCCTGTCGGTTGTGATCGCTGCTTGCCGGCAGGCCTCACCCCTGTACCAGGGGGTCGCACACGGACGCGACCTCGGTGGCGGTGGAGCCCAGAAGGCTATGCGTCTCCAGGAAACCCAGCATCTGTGCCACGCTCTGGCTGGACAGCGCCCCTACCGGCGTGTCCGTCCCAGGACGGATCAGCTCTGCGGTGGCGACGGCGACCTCGCGAGCCTCAGCGGCACGCGAGGGGTCAGCCAGGTCGGGCACATAGTCCCTGGCCGCGGACACGGCGCCGTCAGGGTCGTCGACGAAGGCCTCCATGCCCGCCACCGAGGCACTGACCAGCCGGGCTAGCTCGTCCCTGCGCTCGTCAAGGACTGCGCCGGTGGTCACCACGGAAGCCCCGACAAGGGGGACCTCCTCAGCGACGGCTACCGTACGCACCGGTGTGCCTGCCTGGGGGATCTGGACGGCGTCGTTGTTGGAGAAGCCGATGATGGCGTCCACCCGGCCACCCACCAGGGCGGCCTGCTGGGTGTAACCGATCTCCGTGATGGTGAGGTCGTCCTCACTGAGGCCGGCAGCGTCCAGGGCAACCTGGAGGGCGTACCAGCTCTCCCCGAATCGTCCCGGTATGCCGATGCTCCTGCCCTCAAGGTCGGCAGGCGTGGAGACAGGTGAGTCCTGCGCCACGATGATGCAGGCAGGATGCACCTGGTAGAACCCGCCGACCACCACCAGGTCCGAGCCGTTGGAGGCGGCGACGACGGCCTCGTCGGCACCCGCGACAACCACCTGCTCGCTGCCTGCGGCAAGCGCGTCGAAGAGCCCCTCGCTGGCACCGTGGTGACGCAGGCTCACACCGGGGTCGTAGTGGCCCTCCGCCAGCGCCATGTAGAAGGGGGCGAACTGGATACTGGGCGTGTAGGTCAGTCCGATCACGAGGCCTCCCTCTCCGGCCGAGGCCGTAGCGCCTGTGCCGGACCGGCTGGTCGTGCCGTCGGCGCAGGCGGCCAGAGCCACCGCTGCGGGCAGAAGACCTGCAGTGCCGACTAGGCGACGACGGGTCGTAGGGTGACCGATGATGTCAAGGGTCGTGTCGGGGGTCATGCTGTCTCCTCCGGGTAGGTAGGGGCGTGCAGGCGTGCCTGCGCGCTGGCTCGTGGGCGGGCGGGTTGCTGCCAGCCTCCGCCCCGTCACGTGGCACGGCGACCGCGCAGGGCACTGACGGTGCGGCTGCGCCGCTCCAGCTCGTAGAGGATCCAGTGAATTGCCGAGGCCAGGCCGCACAGCAGGACAATCGTGGCGAACAGCCCCGTGGTGTCCACCGCGTCGCGCTGGGAGGACAGCGCCATTCCCAGTCCCTGACCGCCCATGACCATCTCGCCGACCACGGCACCGGTCACCGACAGGGTGAACCCCGTGCGGGCACCTGACAGCACGGCTGGCAGCGCCATGGGCAGCTCGATGTAGACCACCATGGACAGCCCGTGGGCGCCGTCGAGCCGAGCCGCGTCAACCACGTCGGCGTCAAGGCCCCGCAGCCCCAGCAGGACGCTGACGGTAATAGGGAAGAAGACCATGAAGGCGCACAGGAGCACCACGGGTAGCGTCCCGTACCCCACCCACAGCACGAGCAGGGGTGCCAGCGCCACGACAGGAACAGCCTGGCTGGCCGCCACGTAGGGCAGGAGCGCCCGGGAGAACAGGCTCCAGTGGTGGAGTCCCCAGGCTAGCGGCAGCGCGCAGGCCGACGCGGCCAGGCATCCCAGCACAGCCTCGCGCAGCGTGACCCAGGCGTAGCCCAGGAGCCCGGCCTCACGCACGGACAGCCACAGGCGCTGCGCCACCTCAGACGGGCCGGGCAGGAGCATCTGGGGCACCACGCCGCAGGCTGTCGTGACGTACCAGGCCACAAGGATCACAAGGCCCAGGAGCAGGCTGGGCCACGGGCCACGGGAGGACGGGCGTGCGTACCCTCTCCCGGGCTGAGGAGGCTCCACTGGCTCCGTACGACGTGCTGACGTCCTCGGCGCCGCCGACAGCGTGGTCAGGGTGGCCACCGCTTCCTCCCTCCTGGATCGTCCGGGGGGCGGGTGCTCCCCGGCAGGCGCGTCCGGGAGGGAGTGTTCCAGGGAGGCTGGCCCGTCCCCAGGGGCTCGCGAGGCAGCCCTGCTGCCGTGCGTAGAGACCACCGTGGGGCGGCTACTGCCTGCGCCTCGTGCCTCCTCCCATCCGGACTCTCACCGTCGGTACCGGAGTTCCACCGGTTCAGCCAGGAGCCGGTCTGCTCGGACCAGCTCCTGGGTCGCGGACTGTTACCGCCGGCTCGGACTTTCACCGACCCCGGAGCACGTGCTCCCAGGGAGAGTAGCCGACCGGGCGCGTCAGGACAAGTGAGAAGCGCTCACCCGCGAGCTGCGGCGACCGCCTTGTCGAACTCGGCCTCCACCGAGGGCTCAGGCGTTCCTGCCTGCGACACGGCCCAGGCCACCACCAGGTTCCCGACGAATCCCGGGAGGATCTCGTAGAGGTCGAAGATGCCACCGGGACCTCCCGCCAGGTTGCCCCACACCCCGACGAGGACCGCACCCGTGACCATGCCGACCAGGGCTCCCCAGGAGGTCAGGCGCTTCCAGTACAGGCACAGCAGGACAGTCGGGCCGAAGGAGGCTCCGAAGCCCGCCCAGGCGAAAGCAACCAGGGACAGGATCGTGTCGCTAGGGGTCCACGCCATGAGTGCGGCTACGACGGCGACACCCAGGACAGAGACACGTGAGGCGATGACCAGGTGCGAGGCGGAGGGCTGTGACGTGCGCACGGTGCGGTAGAGGTCCTCGATGAGCGCTGAGGAGGTCACCAGGAGCTGGGAGGAGATCGTGGACATGATCGCGGCGAGGATGGCGGCCAGCATGAACCCAGCAACTAGGGGGTGGAAGAGCAGCTGGCCCAGGGTGATGAAGACTGCCTCCGGGTTGGCCAGTTGCTGGGTGTCGTGCTGGTAGACAGCCACCCCCACGACAGCGGTTCCGATAGCCCCAAGGACGGCGAACAGCATCCAGCTGATGCCGATAACACCACCGCGCAGCGCCTCCCGGGCAGAGCGGATCGCCATGAAGCGCACGATGATGTGGGGCTGGCCGAAGTAGCCCAGGCCCCAGGCCAGAGCCGAGACCACGCCGAGGACGGAGACGCTCGGGCCCGCCAGGGTCCAGTAGTTGGGATCAGCCTCGCGCACCGCGTCAAGGACCGCGCTCGGGCCGCCGACGTGGACGACGCCTACCACAGGCACGGCGATGAGCGCCGAGACCATCATGAGCCCCTGGACCAGGTCCGTCCACGACACGGCCAGGAAGCCGCCCACCAGGGTGTACATCACCGTGATAGCCGCGACCAGCGTCATACCCAGGCGGTAGTCCATGCCGAAGGAGGACTCGAAGAACGTGCCTCCTGCCACCATCCCCGAGGAGACGTAGAAGGTGAAGAACACCAGGATGATGAGGCCCGAGGCCCAGCGCAGCAGGTGCCGGGAGTCGTGCAGCCTGTTGTCCAGGAAGCTGGGGACGGTGATGGCGTTGCCGGCGACCTCGGTGTAGGTCCGCAGGCGCGGTGCTACAAGGAGCCAGTTGGCCAGAGCGCCCACGGTCAGGCCGACAGCGATCCAGGCCTCGACCAGCCCCGACAGGTACAGCGCCCCAGGCAGGCCCATGAGCAGCCAGCCGGACATGTCCGAGGCTCCTGCTGACAGGGCGGCGACAAAGGGGTTGAGCCCACGGCCGGCCAGCATGTAGTCGTCGATGTCAGTGGTGCGGGTGTAGGCCCACAGGCCGATCATGATCATCCCGACGAAGTAGATGATCATCGCGATCGCTTCATAGGTCGTTGTGGTCATCACGGTACCTCGGGTCAGGGGATGGGCGGAGGAGCGGCACCGACGCTGGAGCCGCCCACGCAAGAGGTACAGGCTACCCCCCGCTGCCACCTGTGGTGTTACATACGTGTGTACGCGGTCTGGTGTGGCTCCGAGGCGTTGCCGCGCAGAGCCGACTGGCAGACTGGTGCGCCTGGCGGCTGCTGGTGCACAACCTGCCCCCGGAGACCTGGTCCCCGGGGGCAGGCAGCCAGTGGCGGCTAGCGACGACGAGGCGCTCCGCACGTGAGCGCAGGCACGCTAGCCCCTGCTCCGATTGAACAGCTCACCACTCATGACGTCCTCCTCCAGCTGCTCCAGGGTGCGGCCCTTGGTCTCGGGCACGAACAGGAAGAAGAAGGTGAAGGCGACGGCGTTGAGGATGGCAAAGCCGATGAAGGACATGGACAGCCCGACTGCAGCCAGGACGCTGTCAAAGACCAGGCTCAGGAAGGAGTTGGTCATCCACAGGACAAAGACGGACAGCCCCATGCCGAAGGCCCGCATCTTCAGCGGGAAGATCTCCGAGAGCGTCACCCAGGTGGCCACGTTGAGGCACAGCTGCATGGAGCCGACGAAGAACACGATGAGGGCCAGCAGGACGAAGGGCCGGATGCCTCCCTCCGGCAGGAAGGTGGCGGCGCTGGCGATGAGCACGTGCGTGACCGCCACCAGTCCGTAGCCCCACAGGAAGGTCTTGCGGCGGGAGAATCGGTCCATCATCTGCAGGGCGATAATCGCGGCGATGACGGAGATGGTGGCCGGGGCAATATTGGCGATAAGCGCGCCTCCCCGGGAGAACCCGGACTGCTCCAGCACACGCTCCCCATAGTAGAGGATAGAGTTGATTCCGGTGGTCTGCTGGAAGAAGCCGATGCCGCAGCCGATGAGGACGATGCGCACCAGGTTCCGGTTGGAGAAGATCTCCGAGATGCTCATGTTGACCCTGCTGGCCTCCTCCTGGCTGGCGGCCTGGATCTCGTCCAGCTCGGGCTTGGCCCGGCCCTCGGGCCGCAGGGAGTCCAGGATCGCCAGCGCCTCCTCCTCGCGGCCCTTGTCCGCCAGCCAGCGGGGGGACTCGGGCAGGCGGGTGACACCCAGCAGCAGGAGGATGGCGGGGATAGCCGCCAGGGTGAACATGACACGCCACACCCAGGGGTACTGCTCGCCCCAGACGTTGCCGATGATGGCGTTCATGATGATGGCCAGGAGCTGTCCGGTCACGATCATCATCTCGTTGCGCCCGGCCAGGGAGCCGCGGATCTCATAGGGGGCGAGCTCGGCCAGGTAGACCGGCACCACCACGGAGGCGGAGCCCACGGCGAGCCCCAGGATGACACGACCGATAGCGAGTACCAGCAGGTTGGGGGCGGTGGCGACCACGGCCACGCCCGCGATGAACAGGGTGGCCATGATGGTAATCGTGGTCTTGCGGCCGATCCTGTCGGAGATACGGCCTCCGGTGAGAGCGCCCACGGCACTGGCGAACAGCAGCGAGCTGACGGCGATGCCGATGCCGCCCGAGGTGAG
Source organism: Actinomyces sp. 2119 (assembly GCF_003591215.1). Lineage (NCBI taxonomy): Bacteria > Bacillati > Actinomycetota > Actinomycetes > Actinomycetales > Actinomycetaceae > Actinomyces > Actinomyces sp. 2119. The sequence continues at coordinate 208,318 of NZ_QYRR01000001.1, read as the reverse complement.
GTTGAGCTGGTCAGGCTGCTCCATAAAGCTCATGGCGCCGTTCATGACGCTGGTGTCGTACCCGAAGAGCAGACCGCCCAGGGTGGCGATAAGGGCGACGACGGTCAGCCGGGCGCGGTAGGGACCAGGCGTGAGCGGAGGCAGCTTGACGGCACCGCCCTGGGTGGCGGTGGTGGTGGGGCCATGCGACACAGTGACTCCTTTGTCGGTTCGAAAGCGGAGCCAACGCTAGCACGGACGTTGACCAAATGTCATGACAAGTAGCCTAGGTGACTTATACCACTATCCTGTCCGAAGGCGTCCCGTTCAAGGAGGCGGCCGGGTATGGGTCACCACCTGTCCGGCCGCCTGCCGCGGCGTGGTGCCTTCCCCCGGTACTATCCCACCGCCAGCACCACGGAGGCAGCATAGTCGCCGTCGTGGGACAGTGACACCGGCCAGTGCTCAGGACGGGACCGCCCCCGCCCCAGGCTGGTCTCCACCGCCTGGGCCAGCTCTCCCGACAGGCGCAGCCAGGGGCGCCCCCAGCGGTCTGTGGCGACCTCGACCTCCTGCCAGTCCAGCCGCTCCGGAGCTATGACGGGTGCCACGCCCCCGAGGGTGCCGTGGGCACCGTCGCTGCTGTGGGCGTGCAGGGCCAGTGCCTGGCTCCAGGCCTTGACGAAGGCCTCCTTGGCCGCCCAGCGCGCCGCCAGGTGCTGGACCTCTCCCTGACCGCCCGCACCGCGCGCCTGCGCTCTCCTGCGGGCCTCGCGGCGCTCGCGCGGGCTGAAGGCGCGGGTGGCGAAGGCGGTCCCCGGGCTGTCCAGCTGCTCGGCGAGGCCGGGAACGTGGACCAGGTCGACGCCGACGCCCAGGACCGGCCCCCCGGGCGGCGGCTGAGGGACCGGCGGGACCTCGGGAGGGGTGGGGTGGCTCATGGGGCCAGTGTGCCGGTCGCGAGGACCGGGCGTCTGGCAGCCACTCCCGCCAGCCGCACCAGGGCACCGAAGCGATGCTGCTGTAGGTGCTGTAGCACGCGGACACCTCGCTACCCGCCCTCAGGCGGATTATGGACTGCCGGCCCGCGTATCGGGTGCTTGCCCGATACGCGGGCCGGTCAGGCCCCTGGGGGCTCAGTCCTGCTCGCCCGCGGTCTCACCGGCGTGGTAGATACCGTCGGCGTCGAGCCGGGCCTGCGAGTCAAGCAGCATGGCAGCCTCGACCTCGTGGGGGTCACGCTGCTTGGTCTGCTCACCCAGACGACGACCCTGCACCGGCTCGAACAGCGGCGCCCGGCCGATCATCCCGGCACGGCGGCGCCTGGTTCCCGCAGCCAGCCTGGCGTTGGCTGAGGCCAGCCAGGCCTCCACCGCCTCCTGGCCGCCCTCCTGGCGCAGTGCGGCCTCGAAGGCTCCGGGGTGGACCAGGGCGACGAGCCCGGAGACGTGCCCGAAGCCCAGCGAGGTCAGCAGGCCGGCACGCACCGGTCCCGCACCCGGGACCCGGCCAGACTCCCCACCCCGGCCCGCCAGGCGGATCGGGGTGCGCGGCCACACCCAGAAGACGTCGCGCTGCAGCGGAGCGTCCACGACATCCAGGGAGGCGTTGCCCGGTGCCACCCCGGTGGCGAGGATCTCCGTCAGGCCGGAGACCTGGAAGACAGCGGCCCCTCCCTTGGCGTGACCGGTGATGGTCTTCTGGGAGACCGCTACCAGCGGGTTGCCCTCGCTGCGTCCCAGTGCCCGAGCCAGCCGGGTGTGAAGGTCGGACTCGTTGGGGTCGTTGGCACTGGTGGAGGTGTCGTGCTTGGAGACCACGGCGATGTCGTCGGCCTCGACGCCTAGGGCTGTCAGCGCCCGGGCCAGACGGGAGCCTGGGCCTCCACGGCCCGCACCCAGTGCCCCCAGCCCGGGGGCGGGGATCGAGGTATGGAATCCGTCGGCGTAGGAGGAGACGAAACCGACCACACCGGCCACGGGCAGGCCCAGGCGGGCCGCGACGGACCCGCGTGCCAGGATGACGGTGCCTCCGCCCTCGGCCTCCACGAAGCCGCCACGGCGGCGGTCGTTGGCCCGGGAGAAGTGTCGGTCGGAGATCCCCTTGGCGCGCATCGCGGCGGCTTCTGCCGTAGCACTCATGTTGCCGAAGCCCACCACCGACTCGATGGAGATGTCGTCGATGGCTCCCGCCACGACCACGTCGGCCTTGCCCAGGGCGATCTTGTCCCACCCCTCCTCGATAGACACAGCCGCGGTAGCGCAGGCCGAGACCGGCTGGACCATGGAGCCGTAGCCGCCCACGTAGGACTGCATAACATGCGCGGCCACCACGTTGGGCAGCGCCTCCTGGAGGATGTCGCTGGGACGCTCCTCACCCAGGAGACGGCCCACGAACATCTTGCGCATAGACTCCATCCCGCCGAACCCGGTGCCCTGTGTGGAGGCGACGTCCGAGGGGTGTACCGCGGCCAGCAGCTCGGCGGGAGTGAAGCCCGCCGACAGGAAGGCGTCCACCGCCGTCACCAGGTTCCACGAGGCCATGATGTCCATGCCCTGGACCATGGAGGCGGGGATGCCCCACCGCTGCGGGTCAAAGTCGCGCGGGAACTGGCCTCCCACCGTGCGTGACAGCGCGGCCCTGCGGGGCACACGTGCCAAGGAGCCCACCAGGCGGGTCACCGTCCACTCCCCCGTTTCGGGGTCGGGTGCCACCAGGGTGTGCTCGGGGTCGGAGTCCTCGATCGTGCGGGCGGTGGCCTCGTCGGGAACGCTCAGGGTGATGTCGTGGTCCAGGTAGACAGCCACCTCCTCGTCGGCCACCGGCGCGATAACACCGTCGTCGACGAACTCGCGGATACCGCAGCGGGCCACGACCTCGTCACGGTAGCGCTCCAGGACGTCGGACTCCTCGACCATCTCGCCCTCGGTGTCGTACCAGCCGGCCCTGGGACTGTCCTGCCAGGTGAGCAGGCCCATCCCCCAGGCGAGCTCAAGAACACCCGCAGCGGTCAGCTCGACGTCCTCGCCCCCGGTCATCCCCAGCTCGGCCTCGCGACGCGTCCGGGCAGACCCCCAGGTGGAGACCTCACCGGTGGAGACCACGACGACCATGTCCTCCAGGTCGGTGTCCACCTCCCCCCAGTCCGGCGCGGTGGGCTGGGTGGGTACCACGGGCGTGGGCAGGGCCTTGATCGTCGCGGCCACCTCGTCAGGCGGGGCGGGCGCCTCCGCCTGGGCGGCTGCGGCCTCACGCAGCGCCACCAGGTCGAGGTCGTCACCCATCCCACCAGTCAGGTCGGCCAGAACCGGGGCCGTGGCGGCCTGGGCCCGGACCTCCGGGCTGCACAGGCCGGTCAGCTCGGCCGCCATCTCCTGGGTGGACCAGGTGCGCACACCAGTGGCCTCCACGGCGGCCACCAGTGGGTCGTTGCCGCCCATGAGTCCGGTGCCACGCACCCACCCGATACGCGGGTGGGCCAACGTGACCCGCTGGGACCAGGCCCGCTCGGAGGACCAGCGGTTGACCACGGCGTCCAGCGCGGCCTTGACCTCGCCGTAGGCGCCGTCTCCACCGAAGGTGCCACGGTTGGGGGAGCCGGGCAGGACCACGTGCAGACGGTGGTCCACGTGGGTGTCGGTACCGATGGCGCTGAGTGCGGCGATGGTGCGCTCCACGCTCCACAGCAGCAGCCGGGTCTGGGACTCCGCCCCGGGACCAGCGTCAGCCAGGGTCCCGGTCACCCGTGGTGCGGCGAAGGGGAACAGGAGGGTGGGGACCAGGGCCTCCTTGACGACAGTCGTGCTCCCGCCGGAGGTGACCACCTGCTCGTTACCGATCCACTGGGCCAGGGCGTCCACGTCCCGGTAGGAGGACAGGTTCGCGGGAACCATCCACAGCCGGGCACCAGCCACCGCGTGGTCACGGTAGAGCGAGGTCACGAAAGTGAGACGCTCATGGGTCAGCCGTGAGCTGGTAGCGACCACGGTCGCGCCTCCGGCCAGCAGCTCGCCCACGACGGCCGCCGCGATGGAGCCCGGTGCCACGCCGGTGACCACGGCGACGTCCTGCGCCCACCGGACCGTGGGGTCCTGGGGCTGCGGGCGGGTCGCGGCCGCCTGGCTGATGGCTTCGGCAAGAGCGGCGCGCTCAGCACGGTCGGGCAGGTCCGTGTCCCGCAGGGTGCGGGCCCACCAGGCCGCCTGGTCGGCCACGGCCTGGCCCAGGCCGGTGTAGCGTCCAGGTGCCAGGGTGGCGCGGGCGGCCTCCAGGTCGGTCTCCCCCGAGCCCAGGCGGGCAAGGTCCTCACGGGCAGTGGCCCAGCGGTCGTCAATGAGCACGGCCTGTTCAGGTGTGAAGGCCGGGGTCACGGAGTTCACCCAGCCCGAGCCGAGCTCGGCGTCCAGCGCCTCCAGGGCAGCCCTGGTGCGGGCCTCCTCGTCACCGGCGTCGGCTGGTACACCGGTCTTGTCCGCCAGTCCCAGGGCGTCCAGGAGGGTGCGCGCGGTCGTAGCCAGGACGCCCTCCTCCCCGGTCACCGTGGCGGCGAAGGCGTCCAGGGCGGCAGAGTCCACGACGGCCCCACCACCGGCACCGCCAGCGCTGGGCATGGACACGGTGACACTGTGGTCGCTGGCGACCGCCTGCACGGCGGAGTCAATGAGCGCGTCCACTGCGGAGGCCGAGGTCAGGGGTGCGGAGGAGCCCAGTGCAGCCAGGTCCCCGCCCCTTATGGAGGCGCCCTCCCGGGTCCCCAGGAAGATCGCGGCGGTGACATGGGAGACCCAGCCGGGTCCCAGCCCCCAGGTGGAGGTAACCCGGTCGGCTACGCGGGAGGCGCGCACGCCCGAGGGTCCCAGGATCCGCGACAGGCCCGAGCGGATCGCCTCGGTGAGCACCGGGCCGAATGCCTTGTAGCCGGGAGCCCCCTTGGCGACCGTGCTGGCCAGCGCCGTCATGTCGGCGTCGGCAGCGCCGTCGATGGAGGCTAGCTCCAACTCGGTGCCCAGGTCCATGAGCAGCTGGTTGCGCCGCGAGGAGACCCCGTTGGTCAGCGTCTCGGTGGTGTCCGTCGCGCCGATCTGGGCGGGCAGGATCCGGGCGGCATGGGCCAGGAGCACGGTCAGCGCGTCGGTGGCGGTGAAGGGGAGGTCCTCCGCCGGACCAGAGGCAGCAGGTGCTGGATGGGCCGACGGCGCTGGCTGCGCGGCGGGCACCGGCCCTCCCTGCGCGGGCTGTGGCGCGTCAGCAGGCTCCGCAGCCTTGTCAGCGGACTCGACGGAGGACTGGGAGGCCTCAGCGGTACCGGGCTCCTCCGTCTCGGTGGTGCCGAGGTCCACGGCGGGGTCGGTGTCGGTGGCCAGAACCCTGGCCTCGTCACGCCGCACGTTGTGCACGGTGACGTGGCGGCCCGCGTGCTGGGGCAGGCGCAGGGTGTTGGTCGCCAGGTTGGCCAGGGTCGGTGAGTTGGCCAGGCCGACCTCGATAAGGTGCTCGGTACCCAGCCCACCCTCTTGGGGGGAGGACAGCAGCACGTCCTGGGTCTCGATCCAGCGTACCGGTGAGGCGAACTGCCAGGCCAGGAGCTCCACCAGCAGCAGACGGGCCAGCTGAGCGGGGCGTGACGCCCACGAGTCCCAGTCCGCCAAGGCGTCCTCAACAGGCTGGGAGGGCACCACCTCCAGGATCGAGCGGGCGAAGTCCTGGGTCAGGGCGAAGGGCTGAGCCACTAGGTTGGGCACGTAGTGGCCCACGAGTCGTTCGACGTCCAGGTCGGTGGGGACCAGCTCCAGGAGCCGCTCACGGAACTCCGGTACGCCGGGGCGCAGCACCTCGGAGTGGAAGGGCACGTCGATGCCGGGCACGAACATGAAGGGGTTCTTGCCACCCCGGGCCGCGGCCCTGGACCTGGAGTCCGCAGCCAGCGCGTCCAGGCCCTTGATCGTGCCCGCGACCGCGTACTGCACGCCCGCCAGGTTGTAGTTGACGATCTGGAGGAACTCCCCCGTCTCCCGGGAGATCGAGGCGACATAGTCCTCGACCTCGTCGGCCCTGATCCCAGCCTGGTTGGGCCGCAGCGCACCCATCCGGTAGTTAGAGGCGCCCTCCTCGTCCCTGGGGACGAGGGAGTGCATGGTAGAGCCGCGCTGGAAGACGATGGAGATCGTGGTCTCCACCGGCATGACACGCCCGTAGGAGCTCAGCGCCGTGTACTCCCCCAGCGAGTGGCCGGCGAAGGCCGCACCCTCCACGAGGGCTCCGGCCTCGGCCAGACGCGCGGTAGTCGCCATGGCCACGACAGCCAGGGCTACCTGGGTGAACTGGGTGAGGTTGAGCAGTCCCTCGGGGTGGCGGTAGGTCGTCCCCCGGGCGGTCATCTCCGTGGGGTTGTCCCGCACCAGGTTGATGACGGAGAAGCCGAGCTCGGCACGGGTGTGGGCGTCAGCCCTATCCCAGACCTCGCGGGCGGCCCTGGAGGAGTTGCGCTCGTCCAGTCCCATGCCGGTGGCCTGGATGCCCTGCCCAGGGTAGACGTAGGCGGTCGGCTCAGGAACGGTCACGGCCGTGCCGCGCGAGACGACCTCTCCGCGGACGCGGCAGACCGCCTCCAGGACGTAGCCACCGCCAACCACCAGGCCGGTGCGCTCCACGGTGACCTCGACCTCGTCCAGGAGGTCGACCGGGCCGGTCATGACGTAGGTCCACCCCGCCAGGACGTGGTGCGTCCCGTCAACGGCGGTGGCGGCCGCTACCTGCTGGGCGGTGGCGGACAGCCACATGCCGTGGACGAGAGGCGCGTCCATACCCGCCACCCTGGCGGCGTTGTAGGAGGTGTGGATCGGGTTGAAGTCGCCGGTCACCCGGGCGAAGGCCGTCATGTCCGCAGGTGCGGTCACCGTGGCACGGCGCAGGATACGGCGAGCGGCGGGAGCGGTGGGACGCCCGGTGCCACCAGCGGGATCCGGAGCAGTGGGGATGTCAGTTCCCGAGGCCCGGCCGCGGACCGCGAATCGCTCCCGCATGAGCGCCACGAGGGTGCCGTCGGAGGCGTCGACCAGCTCCAGGCGCACGTCCACCACCCGTCCGGCGCTGGAGTCCTCCAGGGCGTCGACCCATCCGGTGACGTTGATAGTCGGGCTGGTAGAGGCGGCCTGGGCCAGCTGGCCCAAGGTAAGGCGAAGATCCACCGTGTGGTCGAGGTGAACCGCGCCGAGAAGGCCCTCGATGAGGGGCATGCCGTCCTCGACCACCGACCCCAGCGCGGCGTAGACGACAGGCCAGCAGGGCCCCAGGAGGGCGTCGGGTACCAGTGGTGCCGCGGACAGGTCTGCTGGTAGCGCGTCAGCGGTGACCGAGGCGTGGTCGTGCCCCAGGGCCGCAGCCAGGGTGAAGGAGCCGTGGATGGTCCCGAAGTCTTGCGTTACCGGGCGTCCCAGGGCGTCGGTGGCCCCCGGCACGGCCGGGCGAACCTCAGGCAGGTGGTCCACGTGGTCACCGGTGACAGAGACCGCGCCCACGCCGGCCGTGGCGCGCAACAGGTCGTTCATGGTCTCCGAGATTCGCTCGGGGTCCACCAGGGGCGCGGCACCGTCCCACGCCCGGGCCAGACGCAGCGGGACGACGAGTCGACGTACCGCGTGCACGGCGTCCCCGCCAGGGGTGGAGTCCCAGTGGGTGTCCAGGCGGATGTCAAGGTCGTAGGCGTCCTCAGCCAGGTCCGGACGGGCTATGACGGTGTAGGCGTCCTCAGCCAGCACCGTGGCCGGGTTGACGGTGAGGTGCCCGTTCCACAGCACGTGCGGGGTCGCACGGACCAGCTCGGTGGCGTCGGTAACCGGTGAGGAGGTCATGACCTCAGCCCTGCTGCCGGCACCCAGGCGCCCAGCAGCCTCCTGCTGCGTCGCGTCGGCAGCCTGCAGTGCCTCCACAGCCGCAGCCTCGAACCGTCCCAGCAGGTCGCCAACCGGCTCGTTGATAGTCGTGATACCCGCGACGGCCACAGGTCCAGGGATGATACGGACCTGGTCGGCCGTGTAGCGGGGGTCCTGGGACTGCCACAGGGAGTCGGTGCCCCACCACCGCAGGATGTCGGCGTCCAGGACCGGAACAAAGGGGACCGGCTTGGGGTGCTTACGGCACAGGTCGACAAACCAGGCGGCGTCGACCGGCTCCACCCGGGTCGTGGCAGCAGCCGGGTAGCGCTGGGCCAAGGCGGCCAGGGCGGTGTCGGCGTCGATGACGTCGTCGTACCCGGCGAACAGGGTGGGGACCTCGCCATGGTCGGCCTGAACAAGACGGGCCTCGATGCGGTGAAGCAGGTCGAGGAAGCGGTCGTACCAGCCCTCGTCAGCCCAGTCCTCCAGGGTGGCTGAGCGTCCCTCGTGCGGTGACACGCACAGCTCGGCGTACCGGCAGGCCCACTCCAGGTAGGTCAGCTCCTCGACGTCACCGAAGTAGGGCTTGGCCGTCTTGGACAGCGCGGTGATCATCTCCTCGCGACGCCGCGCCATGGCCTCCTCGTCCCCGGCCAGCTCCTGGATGAGTCGCGAGGCGCGGGCGGAGGAGTTGTCGATCTCGTAGAGGTCGGCGCGCAGGTGGGACAGGCCCGAGGTCATCCCCCCCACGGAGTCGCCCGAAGCGACCCAGCCTCCCTCGACTCCGGAGTCCTCCGGGATCCCGGGAGTGTCGACGAGGAGCTGCTTAACGTCGTCGTTGGTCCGCGCCTCCAGGCAGGTCATGGCAGCCGTGCCGACCATGACCCCGTCCACGGGGGCGGCGGCCGTGCCATAGGCCAGGGCCCAGCGCCCGGTGAGGTAGTCAGCGGCCCTGGACGGGGTGCCGATACCGCCACCGACGACGAGGACCACGTTGCTCACGGCCCGGATGGCGTCGTAGGTGGCCAGGAGCATCGTGTCCAGGTCCTCCCACGAGTGGTGGCCCCCGGCGTGGCCGTCCTCGACCTGCATGATGATCGGGGACTGCGGGACGGCCTGGGCGATGGCCAGAACCTGCCGGATCTGGTCGACGGTTCCCGGCTTGAAGGCCACGTAAGGGAAGCCCTCGCCGTGGAGGCGCTCCAGCAGTGCGGTCGCCTCCTCCATCTCGGGGATCCCGGCGGAGATGACAATGCCGTCCACCGGGGCGCCCCCGGCACGGGCCTTGGACAGCAGCCGCTGGCTCCCCAGGTGCAGGTTCCACAGGTAGCGGTCCATGAACATCGCGTTGAACGCAGCGGTCCGCCCCGGCTCCAGGGCCTGCTCCAGGCCCGACAGGTTGTCGGCCAGGACCGTGGCGGTGGCCTGGCCGCCGCCGGCCAGCTCCGCCCAGTAGCCCGCGTTGGCTGCCGCCGCGACGATGGCAGGATCCACGGTGGTGGGGGTCATCCCAGCCAGGAGCACGGCGCTGCGGCCGGTCAGCCTCGTGAAGGCGGTATCCAGCGTGAGGCGGCCGTCAGGCAGCCGGGTCAGCCGCGGGGCGAAGCGGGAGCGGTCCACGCTCGGTGCGGGAGCGGCTCCGGCCCGGTCCAGGTTGTCGATGTCCTTGGCCGTCCCCGCAGCCACCACGGTGGTCCCAGTGCCAGCGACGACCCTCTCAGTCAGACGCACAGTGACGTGACCGGGTCCCAGGTCCAGCACGGTACGCACTCTCTGGCCCCCCTCGCCAGGCTCCAGGGCGCTCGAGACGAGGGCGGGCCAGTCAACCGGGTCGGTCAGCACTGCCTGGGCCAGGTCACGGGCCAGGGCCTGGTCCAGCCCGCAGGCGTCGGCCCACGCGACGACGTCGTCGACGGCGGAAGCCAGCAGCGGGGTGTGGAAGGGGACCGATGTCGCCAGGAACTCGGTCACCGGGCTGAGTACAGCGCCGCCGCGACGACGCTCCCGACGTGCCGTGGCGCTGCGCTCGGCTGCGGCTTCCAGGGCGGTGACCACCCGCTCCAGATCGGCGGGCCGCCCCGACAGGATGTGGGCCTGGGGGCCGTTGGTCACCCCGACGGCGATCCGCTCCGAGCCGGAGATCCCCTCCAGGACGCTGTCCAGCAGCTTTCGGGGTACCCCACGCACCGAGAGCATCGGGGTGGACTCCCCCACGGTCCCCAGGTCAAGGCGCCGCGTCACCCGGGCGGCGGCGGCCCCGATGAGCCTGGCGAGAGCATGCACCTGCACGACCGCCTGATGGGACTCATCCCGTCCGCTCCCCTCACCGACCTGCTGCATCGCCTCCAGGAGGGCGACCGCCAGCACCCCCTGGGAGTGGCCCAGGGCGGCAGCAGGGGGAACTGCAAGCAGGTTCACGCCTGCGGCTGGCAAGGAGGCCAGGACTGCGTGCTGGGCCATGAGGATGCCCGGCACGGAGACGTCAGCACTGTCGGCCTTGGAGCGTCGCTCCGGGGCGACAGGAGAGCCTGCCTCGTCCAGGAGACGGGCACCGCGCGGGGTGACAGTGAGCAGGTCGGTGGCCACCGGTGCCAGGCAGGTCGCCACGGCGTCGTCCACCGCCGTCAGTGTGGCAGCCAGTTGACGGTCCAGGCCGACAAGGTCCTCCAGGGTGGATCGCCAGGGAGTCGCCTGGCCGCCAAAGGTGACGACGAAGGGCTCTGCTGCGGAGCCCAGCCTGTCTGCGACGGAGGCGTTGGACGTGGTCGGTGCTGTGTGCGCGGTCGTGTGCACGATCGTCGGGTCCTTCTTCAGTGTGTCGGTACTGGCTTCGGGAGGCCATGCGGGCTGGTCGGGGCACGGTTGTGGTGACCCACGTGTCACTGGGTCACCACAACCGTGCAGGAGGATCTCCCTGATCCTAGGTGCTGCTGGTCATAAGTCCGTCCTGAGCGGTAGTACGGGGGATGTGCGGGCAAGCCTGACAGGCCCCCTCGAGGTGCACGGTGCTAGAGGGGCACATTGTCATGCTTCTTGGGAGAAGCGGGTCTCGCCTCGTTCTTGGCACTCAGCGCCGCCAGGGAGTCAACAATAACCGTCCGGGTGTCCTCCGGGGCGATCACGGCGTCGATCTCACCGATAGCGACTGCCTTGTCAGGGTTGATGACCGACTCGGTGTACTCGGTGGTCAGACGCTCCTGCTCGGCGGCGGCAGCCTCCTCGCCCTGCTCCTGTCGCACACGCGCGAGGTCTCTGCGGTGGATGATGCCGACGGCCCCGGCCGCACCCAGTACCGCGATCTCGGCACCGGGCCAGCAGAAGTTGAGGTCCGCTCCGATCGCCTTGGAGCCCATGACGATGTAGGCACCGCCGTAGGCCTTGCGCAGGACCACCGTGACCAGGGGGACGGTAGCGGTGGCGTAGGCGTTGATGACCTTTGCCCCCCGGCGGATGATGCCGGCGTGCTCCTGCTCGGCTCCGGGGCGGTAGCCGGGCACGTCCACAAAGGTCACCACCGGAAGCCCGAAGGCGTCACAGAACCGGACGAAGCGCGCCAGCTTCTCCGAGGAGTTCACGTCCAGGGTCCCAGCGTCCACCAGGGGCTGGTTAGCCACGATCCCCGTGGGGCGTCCCCCGAAGCAGGCAAAGCCCACCACGACGTTGCCCGCGAACTCCTCCTGGACCTGGACCAGCTCGCCGTGGTCGACCAGGGCCGAGATGACCTCGACGACGTCATAGGCCTGCCGGGTCGAGGAGGGCACCAGGCTCCCTACCTCCCGGGCAGCCTGAGCGTCCGCCTCGGAGTCCTGCTCCTCATAGGAGTAGCGGGGCGCCTCCAGCTCGGCCGAGGAGGGCAGATAGGCCAGCAGGGTGCGAACCTGCCCCAGCGCGTCGGCCTCGTCCTCGGCCACGTAGTGCACCACGCCCGATACGGAGCCGTGGATACGTGCTCCGCCCAGGTCCTCGGCGCTGATAGACTCCCCGGTCACGGCGCGGACCACGTCCGGTCCGGTCACGAACATATGGGAGGCCTCGCGGGTAGCGATGACGAAGTCGGTCAGGGCCGGGCTGTAGACCGCGCCTCCGGCGCACGGACCAAGGATGACGCTGATCTGGGGCACGAGCCCGGAGGCGGCACAGGTCCGGTTGAAGATCCGGCCGTATTGGCGCAGCGCCCCCACCCCCTCCTGGATCTTGGCACCGCCGGAGTCGATCAGGCCGATCACGGGGACGCGCAGCCGCAGGGCGTCGTCCAGCAAGCGGACGATCTTGTCCCCCTCGACCGTGCCCAGGGCACCGCCTGACACGGAGAAGTCCTGGGAGTAGACAGCCACCTGGCGGCCGTCGATCTGTCCGAAGCCGGTGACCACGCCTGAGGGGCGAGCATGGTCACCGGCCCCGGAGCCGCTGTAGCGACCAATCTCCAGGAAGCTGGAGTCGTCGAGAAGGTCGTCGATGCGCTCACGCGCAGTCCGCTTGCCCTTGGCGTGCTGCCTCTGGGCGGCACGCTCCTCGGCCTCGCGGTCAACCCTGGCCATACGCTCGCGGAACGCTGTGGTCACCGCGGAGTCCGCCATGGAGCCGCCCCCGGCGGCCGTTGCCTCTGCACCGGTTGACGGTGCTGTCGCGTTGCTGGTCACGGCTCAGGCCTCCTTGCTGGTGGTGTCGGTGCTGTCAGAGTTGCCAGCGCTGTCAGGGCTGTCGCTGGCAGCAGCCAGGTTGACCAGGACCTCCCCGGCGGAGACGGTGCGCCCCGCACTGACGGGAATGTCCTTGACGGCGCCGTCATAGGGGGCGTGGACGTAGTTCTCCATCTTCATGGACTCCAGTACCACCAACAGGTCCCCCTCGTACACCTGCTGACCGGGCTCCACGCAGATACGGGTCACGATCGCCTGCATCGGGGCAGCGATCGACCCCGACTCGGAGCCCAAGGCGTCAGCACCCGCGCCCCCTGGTCTGGAGGAGCGGGCAGCACCCGCCGATCCACGGGAGCGCAGAGGCTGCATACGCCGTCCCCGAGATCCGACCCCCTGCCCCGGTGCGGAGGCAGTGAGGATCCCGTCCGGCAGCGTCAGCTGCACGCGACGGCCGTTGACCTCAATGACGTACTGGGAACGTGTCCGGGGCGAGGAGGGCGGCTCGGCCTGGACACCCGCCGCCGCGGGCGGGTTCTGGGCCAGGGCCGGGAGCACCTCGTTCTCGATCCACCGGGTCGTGACCCCGAGGCGGCCCTCCCGGTCCGGGTAGGTGAAGGCCTCCCGGCCGAGGACCTCCTCGTGCAGGGACGTGCACACGGTCACGCCCTCCACGACGGTCTCCCGCAGCGCCCTGCGCGCCCGGGCCAGGGCCTGGTCACGGGTGGAGCCGGTCACGACGATCTTGGCGAGCATCGGATCGAACATCGGGGTGACCACGTCTCCCTCGGTCACGCCTGACTCGATCCTGATACCCGGCCCCGCTGGCCAGCGCAGTCGGGTAATGGCCCCGGTGGAGGGGGCCAGCCCTCGCGAGGGGTCCTCGCAGGTGACGCGCATCTCGAGGCAGTGCCCGCGAACCGTGCCAACCTCACCGAGGGGCTCCCCCTGGGCCAGCCGCAGCTGAAGCTCGACCAGGTCGGTGCCCGTGACCTCCTCCGAGACACAGTGCTCGACCTGGAGACGAGGATTGACCTCCAGGAACCACAGGTCGCCCTCGGGCGTAAGGAGGAACTCACAGGTAGCCACCCCCACGTAGTCCACTGCGTCCATGAGGCGGCGGGACGCCTCAACCAGGCGCTCGTGCAGGCCCGGTGGCAGGAAGGGGGCAGGAGCCTCCTCAAGAAGCTTCTGGTTGCGGCGCTGGAGAGTGCAGTCGCGGGTCGAGACCACAGCAAAGCCGCCGTGGGCGTCACGGGCGCACTGGGTCTCGACGTGCCGCGCCTTCTCCACAAACTTCTCCAGAATGAGGGTCGCGCTCCCTGCGGCCGCAGACTGAAGGGCGGGCGTGGAGCCCACCTCCTCGTCGGAACGCAGGACGGTGATGCCCCGGCCGCCACCACCGTCAGTGCGCTTGAGCGCGACGGGATAGCCATACCGGGCGGCGAACTGGGTGACCACCTGCGGGTCGGTCACCGGCTCCGTGACTCCAGGAACCGGCGCGACGGCAGCCGTCTCTGCGGTCTGGCGCGCACTCATCTTGTCCCCGAGCGCCTCCATCGCCGTGGGCGAGGGGCCGATCCATGTCAGGCCCGCCTTGATGACGGCCCGGGCGAAGGCGGCGTCCTCGGACAGGAACCCGTATCCGGGGTGGACAGCGTCCGCCCCCGTGGTACGGGCCAGCTCCAGGACCGCGTCAGCATCTGTGTAGGAGGACCCCTCGGGCAGGGCGTAGGCCTCGTCAGCGAGCTCTGCAGCCGGGCTCATGAGGTCCTCAGGGGTGTAGGGAAGAAGGGATGTCGCACCGAGGTCACGGACTGTGCGCACGACACGCAGGGCGATCTCACCACGGTTGGCGACAAGGATACGGGAGAGGGTCACCGATGTGCCTCCTTAAACTCATAAAACTCATAGTTGTCCCGCGTCCGCCCTGGTCCAGGTCGTGCAGGCGTCCTTGACACCCACCAGCCTCGAGGCAGCCAGGCCGAGTCGTCCGAGGCCTGAGCAGCAGGACGTGCGGCCGACAGACGAGGCCCGCCTACCCGAGAACGCAGGGCGACGAACGTCGGGCAAGCGCTATTAGGCGAGACGTTACGGGATGACGCCCCCGGAATCCATTTGTGGAAACCTCACAAAGAAGCCCGCAGGTGTTGGGGTGGGAGGCGAGAGGCTATGCACGGCGCGGCGCAACAGAGTCGAGAAAGGCCTCTCTCTGACCCTCTCGCGAACTTGAGGTTTCCCACAATGAGTGCGGACACCCTCTCCTTTGGACACATCTACCACACCAACCCCTTAGACCACACAAGTCACTTGCTGCGTCGCGGTCGATCAGGCTCGCACTGTGTGGCTGCGCAAGTGATCGTGCAAGCGGCCGCACACTGACCGCGTGGTCTCAGCAGCAGTGCCTCCCGGCAAGGCTCCGCAGCTCGGAGATCGCCGCCTGGGCGTCCTGTGCCCGGTAGACCGCGGACCCGGCCACGAACACCTCCGCTCCCGCCTCGGCCGCTCGCTCGATGGTCTGAGGGGTGATGCCGCCGTCGACCTGGAGGCGTATCCCGGCACTGCCCACGAGCCGACGGGCACGCTCGATCTTGGCCAGCATCGGCTCCAGGAAGCGCTGACCGCCGAAACCGGGCTCGACGGTCATAACGAGCAGGAGGTCGAAGTCCTGCACGACGTCCGCCACGGCCTCGACGCTGGTCGCCGGCCTCAGCGCCAGCCCTGCCCGCGCGCCCAGGCGGTGCAGCTCGTGGGCCAGACGCACAGGAGCCGCCGCCGCCTCGGCGTGCACGGTGACCACGTCGCACCCCGACTCCGCGTAGGCTGGCGCCCAGCGGTCAGGGTCCTCGATCATGAGGTGGGCGTCCACCGGAAGCGACGTCGTCGCCAGCACCGCTTCCACGACAGGCATGCCCCAGGACAGGTTGGGCACAAAGTGGTTGTCCATGACGTCGACGTGCACGCCGTCGGCGCTGCTGACCCGGGCCAGCTCATCGGCAAGGTGGGCGATGTCGCAGTTGAGGATTGAGGGGTGGATCGCTGGTGACCTCATCGTGGCTCCTGGGCTAAGGGTAGTCGCCTGCCGGAAGGCTGGGCGCGGTCAGGCGGAGGGACTGGCAGCCGCGGCACCGGGCCGGGGCGGGGAGGCGGCTGGCGCCGCCGGACGCAGCAGGGTGCAGAACATGGCGTCGGTGCCGTCCAGGTGCGGCCACAGCTGCAGCATCGGACGGGACGCCTCCGCGGGCGGATGAGGAGAGACCTCGGCGCAGAGGCGTCCGGCGTGCAGGACCTCGACGACCTTGTCCTCCCGTTCCAGGTGCCGCAGGACGTCCTGGACGACCAGGACCGTCTCCAGCACGTGGGGAGAGCAGGTGACGTAGGCGACGACTCCCCCGGGGCGCACGGCAGACAGCGCGCTGGAGAGCAGCTCGCGCTGGAGAGCGGCGAGCCCGACCACGTCGGCCTGGGTGCGCCGCCACCGGGACTCGGGGCGGCGCCGCAGGGAGCCCAGCCCCGAGCACGGCGCGTCAACCAGCACGCGGTCGTAGTGCCCCGGCTCCTCCTTGCCGATGTCGCGTCCGTCGCCACTGCGGACCTCGACAGTACCCGGTGGTAGCGCGCGGATAGAGTCCCGCACCAGGTCAGCCCGGTGGGCGGCAGGCTCGTTAGCCACCAGGTGCGCGCCGCTCTGGGCGGCCAGGGAGCCCAGCAGCGCCGCCTTGCCCCCGGGACCGGCGCACATGTCGAGCCAACGGGAGTCACTGCCATCAATGCCAGCCCGGGCCAGCAGGAGAGCCACCAGCTGGCTGCCCTCGTCCTCCACGCCAGCCCGGGCCTGGGCGACCGCGGTGACCCTCCCAGGGTCTCCCCCCTCCATGACGACGGCCAGGGGGCTGACACGCCCGGCCTGCGCCCGCTGCCCGGGGTCGGAGGAGGCCTCATCCACGAGCGCGGGGACCGAGACGAGCCCAGGACGTGCGCACAGCACCACCTCAGGGTCCTGGTTGTCCGCCGACAGCAGGTCGCCCAGCTCCTCGGCAGACCTGCCGTGCGCAAGAAGTGCCTGTCGCATGGCCTTGACAACCCACAGCGGGTGGGACTCGGTGGCCGCCAGCGCCTCCAGGTCATGGTCCGTGTCCTGGCGCAGCCGGGCGAGCCACTCCCCCAGGGGCCTGCGCCCCACGCGGCGCAGCACCGCGTTGACCAGTCCCGAGGCCCGGCGTCCCGACGTGCCCCCCACCAGGTCCACCGAGGTCGACACGGCGGCGTGGGCCGGGACGCGCATCCCCAGGAGCTGGTGCGCCCCAAGGCGCAGGACGTCAAGGACGACGCCGTCCAGCGTGGCGATCGGCTGGTCAAGGCACAGGCCGATAATGGCGTCGTAGCGGCCTTGGAGGCGTAGCGTCCCGTAGGTCAGGGCGGTGACGAAGCCAGCGTCGAGCCGGCTCAGCCGGGCCTCCTTGACCAGGGAGGGCAGCACGAGGTTGGCGAAGGCGCCCTCGGTGCGCACCCTGGCCAGGACCTCCAGGGCGATGGCGCGGGCGGGATCAGCCTGCCGTGGTCCCCGTGTACGTCCTGGTGCGCCGAAGCCGGCCGGGTCGTGGGTGCCGTCTCTGCGCGAGGAGGCCCTGGACGGCCCGCCGCGCCGAGGCCGTTGCCCCCGCTGGTCACGGGACGGGACTGGTAGGTCACGGCCGCTGTGTGCGGGCATCACGACACCGCCTCGTCCTCGGCGCGCGGCTCAGTCCCCAGAAAACTGCCCTGCGGCGGACGCGCTCCTCGCGCCCAGTCCTCGGCGTCCATCCAGCTCCTCCCCGCTGGTGCCACCCTGCCCAGACGCACGGCGCAGCTACCGGTACCGACAAGGACCTCGTGCTTGGAGACACGCAGCTGACCGGGCTGGAGGACGGTGTCCGGCGGTACCGGGACGACGCTGCCCAGAAGCAGCCTCCTGCCCTGGAAGGTGGTGTAGGCACCTGGGGCCGGGGTGACGCCCCGGACCTGGCGCGCCACGGTCGAGGCCTCCTCAGCCCAGCGGATACGCCCCTCCTCCGCGGTGAGCGCAGGAGCCAGGGTGGCCCTGGACCCGTCCTGGGGCTGCGCCCGGGCCGTGCCCTCTGCCAGACAGCGCAGCACGTCGAGGACGAGGGGGGCGCCTGTGGCGGCCAGGCGTCCCAGGAGGTCACCGCTGGTGTCCTGGGGGCCGACCGGCTCCGGGAGCCTGGCGTATACCGGCCCGCTGTCCAGCCCCTCCTCCAGCCGGAACACGCTGACGCCTGTGACCTCCTCACCTGCGAGAACAGCACGCTGGACAGGAGCGGCCCCCCTCCAGCTGGGCAGCAGGGAGAAGTGGAGGTTGAGCCACCCGTGGTCAGGCACCTCCAGCAGCGTCGGCGGCACCAGCCGGCCGTAGGCCACCACGACGGCGACCCCGAGGTCCAGGGAGCGGACCCACTCACCCACGCCCGGATCCCTCAAGGTGGTGGGAGTACGTACACCCAGTCCCGCCTTCCGGGCCAGGGCCGCGACGGGAGAGGGCTGTCGTGCCCGCCCTCGTCCCCGGCGCGCGTCCGGCCGGGTGAGGACCCCGACCACCTCGTGCTCAGAGTCCAGGAGGGCGTGCAGGCAGGGAAGAGCTGTCTCGGGGGTTCCGGCGAACAGGACGCGCATAGGTCACACTCTACGAGGTCTGTGAGGTCCCGAGGCTTGTCGACCTACAGGTCGACCTGCAGACCCGCGCGTCCTGGACTCGCCCTTCACGCCAAAGTCTGGTACGCTCGTACCACTTCAAGGCGCGAGCCCCACGGCTGTGCTGGCCGGTACCAGCCGGTACCAGGCAGCGCGCGGCGCGCACCGACAGTCTTGGCACACCGTCGTGCCAGAGAGGAAATCATGAGTTTCTCTGTGGACTCCGAGATCGGCAGGCTCAGGCAGGTTATCTTGCACCGGCCGGGACGCGAGATGCTGAGGCTGACCCCGCAGAACAAGGACAGTCTCCTGTTTGACGACGTCTTGTGGCTGGAGAGGGCGCAGCAGGAGCACGACCAGCTGGCCCGCACTCTCACCGACCGGGGAGTCGAGGTCCTCTACCTCGGCGACCTGCTCGCCCAGACCCTGGAGGTCGCCGAGGCCCGCGACTTCGTCCTGGCCAACACGTTCAACGAGAACACCTGCGGCCCCCGGGCCGCCGAGGCCCTGCACGGGCTTATGCAGGGGCTGCCCGCCGCGGAGCTGGCCGAGATCCTCGTCGCGGGCGCCACCAGGCGCGAGCTCCAGGAGCGGGTGCCCGTCGCGGACTCCCTGGTCCTGTCCCTCCTGGAGGATGACGACCTCCTGCTCGCTCCGCTGACCAACCACCTGTTTACCAGGGACACCTCCTGCTGGGTGTACGGCGGGGTGTCCATCAACTCCATGACCAAGCAGGCCCGTCGGCGTGAGACCGTCAACTACCAGGCCATCTACCGATGGCACCCCTTCTTCGCTGACCAGGAGTTCCCGGTGTGGTCCGAGGGGCTCGCGGCGGGGCCTGCTACCGTGGAGGGAGGCGACGTCGAGGTCATCGGCAACGGCGCCGTCCTCGTAGGAGTCTCCGAGCGTACCTGTCCCCAGGGCGTCGAGAGGCTGGCCTCACGGCTGTTCACCAGCGGGGAGGTCTCCCAGGTGATCGCTGTGGAGATGAGCAGGAACCGGGCCCAGATGCACCTGGACACCGTCATGACAATGGTTGACGTCGGCACCTTCGTCAAGTACGCCGACCTGGGAATGCTTCCCACCGTGACCCTGCGTCCCGACGGGGCGGGAATGAGCGTGACACGTCACGCTCCCGAGGACATGCACCGTGTCATTGCCCAGGCCCTGGGCCTGGACGACCTGAAGGTGCTCACCACCCCCCAGGACAGCCTGGCCGCTGCCCGCGAGCAGTGGGACGACGGCTGCAACACCCTGGCCGTCTCCCCCGGTGTCGTCGTCACCTATGAGCGCAACGTGGCGACCAACGACTACCTCGCCAGCAACGGGATCGAGGTGCTGCCGGTTCCTGGCTCCGAGCTCGGCCGGGGACGCGGCGGTCCTCACTGCATGAGCTGCCCCGTCCTGCGTGACCCGGTCCCGGCTCTCTAGGCAGGACCTGCCGGGGCTCACTAGGATACTCGCTCCCTCACTGCTCTCTTTCCCCCAAGCAGCACCTATTATCACCAAGGAGAAGTGATGACCCACCACCCACTGCACAACCGCAGCTTCCTCAAGGAGCTCGACTTCACCGCCGAGGAGTGGAAGTCCCTGCTCGACCTGTCCGCACAGCTCAAGGCGGACAAAAAGGCGGGACGCGAGGTCAGGCGCCTGGTGGGCAAGAACATCGCCCTCATCTTCGAGAAGACCTCCACGCGCACCCGCTGCTCCTTCGAGGTCGCCGCCTACGACCAGGGTGCGCAGGTCACCTACCTGGATCCCTCGGGTAGCCAGATGGGTCACAAGGAGTCTGTCGCCGACACTGCCCGCGTACTCGGCCGCTTCTACGACGGAATCGAGTTCCGCGGCAAGAAGCAGGAGCACGTCGAGCAGCTTGCCGCCCTGTCCGGGGTCCCGGTGTGGAACGGCCTGACCGACGAGTGGCACCCCACCCAGATGCTCGCCGACCAGCTCACCATGCTGGAGCACTCCGGCAAGCCCATTGAGGAGATCTCCTTCGCCTACCTGGGCGACGCCCGCAACAACGTCGCCAACTCCCTCCTGGTCGCTGCGGCTCTGACCGGCATGGATGTGCGCATGGTGGCCCCCGTCGAGCTGCAGACACCCCCCGAGGTCGTGGCCGAGGCGCAGCGCCTGGCCGAGTCCAGCGGCGCGAGGATCCTCATCACTGACAACGTCGCCAAGGGCGTGGCCGGGGTGGACTTCCTCTACACCGACGTGTGGGTCTCCATGGGCGAGGCCAAGGAGGTCTGGGACGAGCGCATCGCCCTGCTACGGCCCTACCAGGTCAACGCTGCGCTCGTGGAGACCACGGGCAACCCTGACGTGAAGTTCCTCCACTGCCTGCCGGCCTTCCACGATCGCAACACCACTGTCGGCGAGGACATCTTTGTCAAGACCGGCATGGACGGCCTGGAGGTCACCGACGACGTCTTCGAGTCGGAGCACAACGTGGCCTTCGACCAGGCGGAGAACCGTATGCACACGATCAAGGCCGTCATGGTCGCGACCCTGGGCGAGTGGGACTGAGCATGCGTGTCGTAGCCGCACTAGGAGGTAACGCCCTTCTGCGTCGTGGTGACAAACCAGACGCCCGTATCCAGATCGCCAACGTGGAGCGCGCCGCTGGCCAGCTCGCCAGGCTGGCCAGGGACCACGAGCTCGTCGTCACCCACGGCAACGGACCCCAGGTGGGTGTCCTGGCCCTGGAGTCGGCCAACGACGACCGGCTGAGCGAGCCCTACCCCTTCGACACCCTCGGTGCCCAGACCCAGGGGATGATCGGCTACTGGCTGCTCCAGGCCCTGCGCAACGAGCTGGGGCAGCGTGAGGTGGCCGCCCTGGTCAACCAGACCCGTGTCCGGGCCGACGACCCGGCCTTCGCCAGTCCGACAAAGTTTGTCGGAGAGGTCTACGACGAGGCGACCGCAAGGCGGCTGGCGCGCGAGCGCGGCTGGCAGGTCCGGGCCGACGGTGAGCACTTCCGCCGGGTGGTGGGCTCTCCCGAGCCCCAGGAGGTCGTCGAGACCGAGACGGTCCGTGCCCTGGTAGACGCCGGGACGGTGGTCATCTGTGCCGGAGGAGGAGGTGTGCCGGTCGTCCGTGACGAGGCGGGCAGGCTCACCGGTGTCGAGGCTGTCATCGACAAGGACCTCACCGCCTCGGTCCTCGCCCGGGCACTGGGGGCCGACGCGCTGCTCATCCTCACCGACGTCGACGGGGTCCTCACCGACTTCGGCACCCCCAGCCAGCAGCGCCTCAGCCGCACCACTCCCGACGTGCTGCGCAGCATGGGCCTGCCAGCAGGATCCATGGGCCCCAAGGTTGAGGCGGTGAGCCGCTTTGTCGAGGCCACCGGCGGCATGGCTGCCATCGGACGCCTGGAGGACGCCACTAGGCTCCTCACGGGCGAGTCCGGAACCCTCGTCACCCAGGACGGGAGCAGGCACGAGCCACGGGCCGCCTGACCGACAAGAGTCGTGCCGCGCACAGGAGAGGAGGCGATGCCGACCCGCCACACCGTATGGCACGCACGGTGCCCTTGCCCCGGCCCTCCGGGAACGGGCACGCCACCTGTCAACGTGAACCAAGCACAAGGAAGTGACAACAATGACCAAGATCGTCAGCTCGTGGAACGACTTCGACCCGCTCAAGCACGTCATCGTGGGCCGCGCTGACTTCTCCGTCATCCCCCCGGAGGAGCCTGCTACCTCTGAGAAGGTTCCGATCGACTCCGAGATGCGTGGGATGTGGGGGCCGCGCCCCACCGCCACGGTCGAGGCCGCCAACGAGCAGCTGGACAACTACGTCAAGATCCTTGAGGGTCTGGGCGTCAAGGTTGACCGGCCGACGCCGCTGCAGTGGAACCAGGCGATCACCACGCCTGACTTCCGCACCGAGTCCGGTATGACGCAGATGCCTCCGCGCGACATCCTGCTGACTATCGGCAACGAGATCATGTCCTCGGCGAACTCCTTCCGCTGTCGCTACTTCGAGTACCTGGCCTACTGGCCGCTCATGAACGACTACTTCGACAACGACCCGGAGTTCAAGTGGACCCAGGCGCCTCGCCCGCGTCTGACCGACAAGTCCTACAAGCACAACTACTACGACGAGCAGATCTCGCTGGAGGAACGCCTGGAGCGCACCGCTGCCAAGGACTTCGTCACCACCGAGGTGGAGCCCATGTGGGACGCCGCCGACGTCATGCGTGTGGGCAAGGACCTGTTCATCCAGCACGGCCTGACCACCAACCGCAAGGCCATGGAGTGGTTCAAGCGCTACTACCCCGACCTGCGGGTGCACGCGGTGAACTTCCCTGGTGACCCCTACCCGATCCACATCGACGCGACCTTCGTGCCGCTGCGGCCGGGCCTGATCATCAACAACCCGCACCGCCGCCTGCCCGAGGAGCAGCGCAAGATCTTCGAGGCCAACGACTGGGAGATCGTCGACGCCGCCCAGCCGGCGCACGACACGCCCCCGCCGCTGTGCTACTCCTCCGTGTGGCTGTCCATGAACTGTCTGGTCATCGACCACAAGACCGTGTGCGTCGAGGCCAGCGAGGTCCACCAGATGGAGCAGATGGACAAACTGGGCATGAACGTCATCCCGGTTCCCTTCCGTGACGCCTACGCCTTTGGTGGCGGCCTGCACTGCGCGACCGCCGACGTCTACCGCGAGGGCACCTGCGAGGACTACTTCCCGAACCAGATCGAGGACCCGACCCTCGTCTGACTCGGCACCACCGGGGGCGGTGGCCGTCAGGCCGCCGCCCCCGGCCGCCCGTCCGCCCCAGGGCGCGCACCGGCACAGCTCTTCCCATCACTACAGACAGTACCCACCTGCCGAGAGGACCGAGCGGCAGTGGCGATAACCGCAAAGGAGCGGACGTTGGACTCAATGGGTCAAGCAAAGCTGAAGGGCTTTGCCTTCATGTTTCTTTCCTCCAGCCTCATGGGCGGCATCGGCGCGTTCGCCCGCTACATTGAGGCCCCGGGTATCTTCATCTCCTTCAACAGGAGCTTTGCAGGGTTCATCGGGATGACCCTGATCTTTGTCGCCACCCGTCGGTTCCACAAGTTCAAGGGGTTCCGCCTCACCCCGGCCGTCCTGCTGACCGGCGTGTTCCTCGGACTCCTGTCAGGGCTGTACGTCATGTCGACACAGATGACGACGCTGTCCAACGCGGCGTTCCTCATCTACACCGGCCCCATCTACTCGACGCTCCTGGCCACGATATTCCTCAAGGAGCCCTTCACCAGAACCACCGCCTTCTCCCTTGCCGCTGTGGTGGTGGGGTGCCTTATGATCATCGGTGTCATCAACTACACCGCCGAGGGTGGGCTCGACGTCAGCCTCAGCCTTGACCCGCAGTACATGGTGGGCAACCTCGTCGCCCTGGCCTCTGGCGTGGCCTACGGCCTGTTCCTGTTCTTCAGCCGCTACCGCACCGACGTCGACTCCGACGTCCGCTCCTACTGCAACTTCACGTTCGCCATCGTCACGCTGGGCGTCATCCTCATCTTCATGCGCCCCGACCTCAGTGAGATGACGACCCGCGGATGGCTGACCCTGGTGGTCGCCGCCTTCGTGACTGGCTTCGGCGCCTTCTTCTTCCTGACCGTCGCGTCACGAATCCTGCTGGCCGGGGAGCTGGCAACTATCTCCTACCAGGAGACGATTATGGCGACCCTGCTGGGCATGGTGCTGTTTAGCGAGCCCCTCACCCTCATGCAGGCGCTGGGTGGGGCGCTCATCATCACGGGCGGGGTGTCACAGATACTCTTCTCCACCAGGAGAAACAACGGCCAGGACAAGGAGGTCTCTGCCGTCAGCCGAGATGACGCGACCGGTGAGGACGATGACCAGGACGCCGTCACGAAGGCCCCGGCAGTGCTGAGCCAGCATCCGCGGTGACTCCGCGCCCCCGGTGGCGGCGTCCTGCGGTAGCGGTCCACTCGCCGCCGAGCACTCCTGCCTTCCGGGAGCCCACCGGGAACGAACCTTCCGCCTACCTGACAAGAAAAGGACTCTCACACATGACTGACGAGCACAGCATCACGCGGATGGACGCCTTCACCTACCGTCGGGTCCTGGCTGAGGAGGACCCCGTGGTCCTCATTCCTGTCGGGGCCATGGAGCAGCACGGACCGCACATGCCGATCAGCGTCGACGTCCTGCTGTCCACCAGGATCACCGAGCTCGTGGCCGAGGAGCTCGGGGCCGCCCTGGTCGCCCCCGCCGTCACCACCGGCTACAAGTCCCAGCAGCGGTCAGGGGGTGGAAACCACATCATCGGGTCCTTCGGCTTTGACGCCAGCACGGTCGTGTCGGTGTGCCAGACCCTGGTACGCGAGCTGGCGCGCCACGGTGCCCGGCGTATCGCCTTTGTCAACGGGCACTACGAGAACTACCAGTTCATCTACGAGGGCGTCGACCTGGCGCTGCGTGAGCTTGGCAGGCAGCGAGCCGGGGTCCAGGTCATGATGCTCTCCTACTGGGACTACGTCACTGACGACGTGATCTCGCGGCTCTACCCGGACGGCTTTCCTGGCTGGGACGTCGAGCACGGGGGCGTCATGGAGACCTCGCTCATGCTGGAGTACTTCCCCGACCTGGTCGCCATGGACCGGGTCATGGACCTTCCAGCCGCCCAGCTGCCCCTGTACGACCTGCTCCCCGTGGACCCAGGCCTGACCCCCGACTCCGGCTGCCTGTCGTCCGGGCGGCAGGCCAGTGCCGAGAAGGGCAGGGTGCTCGCCTCCTCCATCGTGCCGGGTATCGTCCAGGCGGTCCGCAACCGGCTGGAGGTGTAGCGCAGGTGTCGGGGCTCGTGGCCCGCCGCCTGTCAAGCCAGCCCTACCTGGACAGACCATGGGGGCAGACAACCAGGGTAGACCATGGCCCTGAGACAGGCGGTGGGCCGCCTCTTCCCGTTGCTATATAGTTGCGGCCGACACGTTCACACAGTGCGGGTACCGCGGGTACTAGGCCTCTAGCCTCCGGGCCTGCGCTGCCAGCAGATGCCTCAGCTGCCTGCACCGAACGACGAGTACTCACAGGACTGGGACCAATGGGCACTACACCCTCTCATCACGCCACCGACGACCACAATGACACCAGTGCCGGTCCTGTCTCCAGGCCCTCGCCCCTGGCAGCGGGGTCAAGCCGACGCCGTGAGGACTGGACGGTCAAGACGGTCAGTCTCCTGCTTGTCAGCCTGGTCATTATCCTCACCGTAGCGCACGGCGACACCGCAGCCAGCGTCATCAGCTCCTTCAGGACCGCGGTCACCAGCAACTTTACCTGGTACTTCGTAGTCCTGGCCACGCTTGCCCTTCTCTTCTGCGTCTACATGGCTACAGGACGGCGTGGGGCCATTGTCCTGGGCGGCCGAGGCGCGAGACCCGAGTACGGCCGATTTGCCTGGTACTCCATGCTCTTCGCCTGCGGGCAGGGAATCGGGCTCATCTTCTGGTCCGTTGCCGAGCCTCTCCTGCTCCGGTCGGACAATCCTCTCAGCGACGTGGTCGGCACTGACGACACTGACGGCGCCCTGATCTGGACCTACTTCCACTGGGCGGTCCACGGGTGGGCCATCTACTGCGTCGTCGCCCTGTGCCTGGCCCTGTCGTTCCACAACCGAGGGTCCTTCATGACGTTCAGGGACGCTGTGACCGACATGTTCCCCGAGCGCGTCCGGGGCGTGGTCGGCGTGGTCGTGGAGACCACCGTCATCCTGGCCACCGTCTTCGGCCTGTCCACCTCCTTCGCCTTTGCCGCCATGCAGCTGTCCTCGGGCATCGGCCAGACCTTTGGTGGCGTCCCCGGCCCGGCCGTGCGCACCGTCGTGATCGGCGTCATCGGCCTCCTGGCGGCGCTCAGCGTCTACCTGGGCGTCGAGAAAGGCATGAGGAGGGTCAGCGAGGTCAACTCTGTGCTGAGCATCGTCCTCATGGCCGGGGTCCTTGTCGCAGGCCCGACGGTCTACCTGTTGTCCGTCCTCCCCCAGACGACCGGGCAGTACCTGTGGTCCATGTGGTGGATGGGAACGTGGACAGACGCCGCCTCGGCCGCCACCGCCCTGGAATCATGGGACTCCAGCTGGAACGGGACTTGGACGGTGTTCATCTGGTGCTGGTCCTGGGCCTTCTCCACCTTCGTCGGCTCCTTCATCGCACGCATCTCCCGGGGGCGCTCACTGCGCGAGTTCGTTGTCGGGGTCCTGGGCATCCCCTCCCTGGTCTGTGTCGTGTGGATCGGGCTGCTGGGCGGGGCAGCGCTCTACTACGACGACGCCGGGCAGGGAGCCGTCAGCCGGGCCACGCAGCAGGACACCTCCCTGGGGCTCTTTGTCATGCTCGGCGAGATTCCCTACCGTCCGGTAGCCCTGGCGCTCCTCCTCATTGCCACCATACTGGTGGGAACGTACTACCTCACGTCGCTGGACTCCGGTATCCACGCGCTGAGTGGATTCGTCTCCTCCGCAGCGCAGCCGTCGAGGTTGTTCCGAGTGGCGCTAGTAGCAGGAATAGCCGGGATCGCTTTCCTGCTGCTCACTATCGGAGGCGAGACCGTTGTGGGAACCGTCCAGACAGGAACTATTATCGGGGCGCTCCCCTATACTGTGGTTACTTTACTCATGATGGCCAACACCTTTCGTCACGTCTCGCGGGAGACGCGTGCCGGGCAGGAACTGGGGGTGGAGATATAAAAGGGGCACGCGTTGCTGTTGCCGCCGACGCTGCCCACCGACGTCAATAGGGTTCCAAAATACCCTAGGCACTTACGGCACGTCCTGGGCGCAGCACGGCATCATACGCTATAGTATGACGAACTTCACCCATTAGGCTCCGCCGCGAAATTGACGGACGGATAACCTTTTCTGCCCGTCCGGACCCACGTCGCGGTCGGACGCCCCCAGACACTGGAGACCAGAGTCAGCATGACTGAATCCACGACACGTGCCGACATGCACGACAACCGCGCCCAAGCCTTAAGAAAGGCGGCAACGGCAAGCTTTATAGGCAACTTTATCGAGTGGTTCGACTATGCCTCCTACGGCTACCTGGCTGTTGTGATCGGTAGGGTATTCTTTCCCGAGAGCGACGAGTCGGTCCAAATCATGTCCTCCTTCGCGGTATTTGCCATGTCCTTCGTGCTGCGGCCAGTCGGGGCGGTAGTATGGGGGGCATGGGGCGACCGCAAGGGGCGCAGGTGGGCACTGTCGTGGTCCATCCTCCTGATGTCCGGCTCCACCTTCCTCATTGGGCTGCTGCCCGGCTACGCCACGATCGGCCTCGGCTCAGCCGTGGGCCTGCTCCTGCTGCGCATGGTCCAGGGCTTCTCCGCCTCCGGGGAGTACGCCGGCGCGGGCACCTTCCTCGCGGAGTACGCCCCCACCAGCCGACGCGGGATGTACACCAGCCTGGTTCCGGCCTCGACCGCGTGTGGACTGCTGGCCGGCTCCCTCATGGTCTCCGGTATGTTCGTGCTCCTCGACGACGCGGCGATGTCCTCCTGGGGATGGCGTGTCCCCTTCCTCCTGGCCGGACCCCTGGGGCTCATCGGGCGCTATATCCGTGTGCACCTGGAGGACTCACCCGTGTACCAGTCCATGGTCGAGGACATGGGCGCCGAGGACACGCAGGAGACCCCGGACCGGCCTGGGACACGGTGGGTGGAGCCGCTGCGTGAGCTGCTGGCCCACCACAAGCGCGAGACTCTCATCACCTTTGGTGTCTCCTGCCTCAACGCCGTCGCCTTCTACATGCTGCTGACCTACATGCCCACCTACGTCCACGAGGAGCTGGGCTTCTCCCAGGACACCGCCACGATGGCCACCTCCGCCATGCTTACGGTCTACATCGGCTCGATCTTCCTCATGGGACACCTGTCGGACTCCTTCGGGCGCCGCAAGATGCTCATCGCCGCGTGCCTCACCTTCATCGTGCTCACGGTCCCGCTGTTCGTCGTCATGATGAACGCCTCAGGGAACCTGCTGGTCGTCATCGCGTGCCAAATCGTCTTCGCGGTCGTCCTTACGGCCAACGACGGGACCCTGGCGACATTCCTGGCCGAGTCCTTCCCCACCAGCGTCCGCTACTCCGGGTTTGCCCTGTCCTTCAACGGCGCCAACGCGATCCTCGGAGGCACGACCCCCTTCATCGTGACCTGGCTCATCACAGCCACCGGGTCAGGACTGGCGCCGGCCGTCTACCTCACCGTTGTCTCCCTGGTCGCCCTGGTAGCGATCACCATGTCACGCACCCTCCACGGCTCTGAGCTCACGCAGGTTGGTGGACACCAGTCGTAGAGCCGACCCCGGAGGGGCTACGCGGGCAGGGACACAAGCAGCCGCACAGGCGTGGCCTGTCTCAGCGCCTACGCGGCACCTCTGTCCCGCCCTGGCCGAGGCAGACGCATCAGGCACAGTGTCATTGTCGATATAATTCGATATAAATGGGGCCGTAGCACCGACACCGTCTTACCGACACCGTCTTGGAGTGCCACCACCGCCGACAGCCAAGGAGCCCGTCATGACCGGTACCGGACCAGGAACGCAGGCTGGCGCGCCCTCCTCGTGGAGCACACGACCAGAGGCAGGCAGCACCTCGCGCGGGGAGGACCGCAAGCAGGCCATTACCGAGGCCGCTGCCGCTCTCATCCGTGAGGCAGGTCCTTCTGCCGTAAGCCACCGCAGCGTAGCCAGGCGGGCCGGGTGCTCGCTGTCTGCGACCACCTACTACTTTGATGGGCTCGACGACCTCCTCCACCAAGCAGGTCTGCTCAATATCGGGCTGTGGGCCTCGCGTGCTGAGCGCGTCGCTGACTGCGTGGAAGAGCTGGGCGAGACTCCCAGCCCCGCACGACGGATCGAGCTCCTGCTCCAGGCGACCCTCCCCAGCCACGGACGCTACCTGGGCCACTACCTCCAGCTCATCGGAGCGGGCAAGGTCGAGCCCGTGGAGCAGGCCTACCGGCAGGGTCGTCAGCGTCTCAACACTGCTGTCGGCAGGGTGCTGCAGCGCCTCGGCAGCCCCTTGGAGCCCGAGATGGTTATCGCCGTCGTGGACGGCGCCGCCGTCACTGCGCTCAGCGAGGGCCGCGACGTCAAGGCGACTGCCACCACGCTGCTCTCCCAGCTGACAGCATGGGCGCACCCGGGTCCCGCGGTGCAGTCGACCACACCAGCATCTACCACAGGGAGGTCGGGTCCAGCTCAACACGAACAGGATCCTCACGACGAACTGACCTCTCCCGAAGGTGGTGGCGCAGCATCGCGGCAAGCTCAGACCCCCTGGAGGCAGGACAACGGATAAGCCCCCTGGCCTCCCCCACTCCGCCGTCACCCGCGGTCTCCCCTACCGGTCCCGGCAGCACCGGTCCCAAGGTCTCGAAGCCCTGCTCCTGCGCCTGGGCAAGGAAGCCCTCCACGGACCACTCGTGCCCGTCCAGCCGTGCGGCCCTCCACGCGGGAGGGAGATGGAGCTCGTCACGCTCACGGAGTTCACGACGGGCGAAGCCGACGTGGTCCCACCGCAGGAACGCCTGAGCCACAGCCGGGGCCGGACGTCCAAGGAGAATGACCCGTGCCCCGGGGGCAGCAAGAACTGCCGCCCCCGTCCACAGGCGGAGCGCCTCCTGAGCGGACCCCAGCTCAGGGCGGCTGGAGATGACCGCTCCGTCGAGGATCAGCACCGCCCGGTATCCGCCGTCAGCCACGGGCTCAGCGCCAGGCGTCGCCACGATGATCCGTGGCCGTGGCCCCACGGTGCTGACCACGCCGTGGTCCTCCCTGGCGCCTGAGACCAGGACAGGGACGTGGGGGAAGGCCCGGCCCAGCTCCTCACCGGTACGGGAGGAGCCGACGGTGACCATCCGAAGCCTCGTCCCACCACACTGGGGGCACTGCCACTGCCCAACCGGACGCGCGCACCAGCGGCAGGTGGTACGCCCCCCGCGCGACATGGCCAGAGGTCCTGAGCAGTGAGGGCAGCGGGCGACCTCGCGGCACTGCAGGCAGGCAACTACCGGGGCGTACCCACCTCGCGGCACCTGGACGAGGACAGGCCCTTCTGTCAGTGCCGAGACCAGGGCACGGTGCGCCAGGGACGGCACCCGGGCGGTGCCGGAGGCCCCCTCGGCCTCGAGCTCGGGGGCACCGGGGACCTCGATCCGAGCCGTCGCACGACGAGCCACCTCGCGTGGCGCCGACAGCTCGGTGCACCAGCCCCGCTCAACCAGGGCCTGCGTCTGCGCAGAACGTGAGTATCCTGCAAGAAGAAGACCGGCTCCCTCCAGGGAGGAGCGTAGTGCCAGCACGGTTCGCGCGTGCACGTAGGGGGCGTGGCGCTCCTCAAGGCGGCTGTCACCGTCGTCCCACACGACCGCCAGTCCCAGGTCAGCCACGGGTGCAAACGCCGCCGACCGGGTCCCCACCACGACACGGGCGCGCCCTAGCAGGACCTGGAGGAAGGCACGATACCGCCGAGAAGCCCCGTGCTCGGCCGACAGGAGCGCAACCCGCTCCCCCGGGAGCTCACGCCGCAGCACGTCGGCAACAGCCTCCGCCTGCCCCGTGGTGGGTAGCACCACCAGCACACCTCGGCCGCTGGCCAGGCTTGCCTGCGCAGCCACCGCCACACAGCGCTGCCACGCCGCGCTGACACCTTCCCGACGGGGCAGCGCGCACCACCCTGCTCGCGGAAAGCCTCCCGCGGCCAGGTCGGCAAGGAGCTGTGCGCCACCGTCGTAGACCCCCCAGGTACCCTCAGCCGACGGCACCGCCCACGCCGGGGACTCCTCGGGCGGCGACGACGTCCGCTCCAGGCGCTCCGTCGCCGCGTGCCGTGAGGGCAGTGCCAGCCGGACCACGTCGGAGCGCACGCCGGCACTACGTGCTGCCACGGCCTCCACCAGCCGCCGGGAGGCGGCTGGCAGCACAGACAGGTCCGAGATCACGCGGCGCAGGGGCGCCAAGCGTCCCAGGTGGGTGGTGGTATCAGCGCGTTCCCAGACCCAGCCGCGCATCTCCTTGCCGCCGAAGCGGACCACGACCCGTGTCCCGGGTGCCGCCTCCTCCGTCATGGTGTCAGGGACGCTGTAGTCGAAGGTGCGGTCCAGGTGTGGTACCGGGGAGTCCAGAAGCACCCGGGCCACAGGGAGCCCGGAACCTGGCACCTGTAGCGGACGGCCGTTACCACGCGGCACGCTGAGGAGCTCCCCCTGGGAGCCGGTGCGCTGCCTCTCCTGGCTGGGCGCGATCCTGGCCACGCCGCCGACCACGTCCATGAGGGGCCTCCTTTACCGCGCTTTACCGCGGCTCTCGTGCCAGCGCACCGGCGCCCGCCACGGCCTGGACATACTAGCCGGACAGGCTAGACGGCACGGAGAAGCTCCTGTGTGCGGTCAAGCCTCTCCCAGGCGAACCCGGGGCGTCCGAAGTGTCCGTACGCACTGGTGGAGGCGTAGATCGGACGCCGCAGGTCGAGGTCACGCACGATAGCAGCCGGACGGAGGTCGAAGACCTCCTCGACAGCCGAGGCGATACGCTGCGTCGGCACGGTCTGCGTGCCGAACGTCTCCAGGTAGAGGCCGACAGGACGAGCCGAGCCGATGGCGTAGGCGACCTGGACCTCGCAGCGCCGGGCCAGGCCCGCTGCCACCACGTTCTTGGCGACCCACCGCACGGCGTAGGCAGCCGAGCGGTCGACCTTGGAGGGGTCCTTCCCGGAGAACGCCCCGCCGCCGTGACGGGCCATGCCCCCGTAGGTGTCCACGATGATCTTGCGGCCGGTAAGCCCCGCGTCGCCCGCGGGCCCGCCTACCACGAACTGGCCGGACGGGTTGACCAGAATCTCCGTGTCGTCTGCGGCCAGGTCAAGCCCCTGCTCTGCCTGCTCCTGAAGGACCGGGGCGACGACCTGAGTAGTCAGGGCGTCGGTGAGCCAGGCTCGGGTGCGGTCCTGGTCGTGCTGGGCAGAGACCACGACCGTCTCCAGGCTGACCGGGCGGTCTGCCTCGTAGCCAACTGTCACCTGGGTCTTGCCGTCCGGGCGCAGACCCTCCACGATCCCCTCCTTGCGCACCTCAGCCAGTCGTTGCGCCATGCGGTGGGCAAGAAGGATGGGGGCGGGCATGAGGACCGATGTCTCGTCACAGGCGTAGCCGAACATGAGCCCCTGGTCCCCCGCACCCTGGAGGTCCAGGGGGTCGGCCGGATCGTCACCGCCCTCACGCGCCTGCAAGGAGATGTCCACCCCGGCGGCGATATCCGGGGACTGCTGGCCGATCGACACCGAGACACCGCACGACCCAGCGTCAAAGCACACCTGGGAGGAGGTGTAGCCGATCCTCGAGATCTCCGAGCGGACGATCTCGGGAATCTCCACGTAGGCGTGCTCAGTGGTCACCTCCCCAGCGACGTGGACCAGCCCGGTCGTCACCATAGTCTCCACCGCCACCCGGGCGCCAGGGTCCTGCTCCAGGATGGCGTCCAGGATGGCGTCTGAGACGCGGTCACAGACCTTGTCCGGGTGACCTTCCGTAACCGACTCCGACGTAAAGAGCCGCACCGTTGACTTCACCAGCCCATCCTAACCACTGGCCACGGGCGCGAACCGGCAGTCGCGCCGGTAGTCCTGCCGCTACCGCCCACCCGCAGGCAGGCACTGTACGACCAGGTCGACCAGGGCCTCGGCAACCTGCGCCTTGGTACCCCGGGCACGGGTGACCTCGTGCCCCTGGTGGTCCAGCACGACGACGGCGTTAGGGACGTCCCCGAACCCCAGGCTCTCCCCCACCACGTTGACCGCCAGCAGGTGCGCCCCCTTCCGACGGGCCTTGGCCGTGCCGTGGGCAAGAGCGTCCTGGTGGCTGTCCCCGGTCTCAGCGGCGAACCCGACCAGGAGCTGGCCCGGTCGGGGCGGGTCGGAGACCAGGCCAGCCAGGATATCGGGGTTCTCGACAAGCTCCACCGTCGTCAGCCCCGCAGGCTTCCCGTCTTCTGGCTGCGGGAGGCTCTTCTTGAGCTTGGTCGCCGAGACGCTGGCAGGACGCATGTCGGCCACGGCCGCCGCCATGACCACGACGTCCGCGTCTCGCGCCTCCTGGCGCACGACACGCTCCATGTCGACGGCAGTGCCCGCCTCCAGGACACGTACCGTTCCCGGCAAGGTGTCCAGGACGGCCTGCTCCACATGGGCGTGGACCAGAGTGACCTGCGCGCCCCGTGCGGCCACGGCCGCCGCCAGGGCTGTGCCCTGGCGGCCCGAGGAGCGGTTGCCCAGGAACCGCACGGGATCAAGTGGCTCCCGTGTGCCCCCGGCCGTCACTAGTACGTGACGACCCTGCAGCGCTGGTGACGGTGCTGCTGAGGGTGCCGCCGACGGTGCCGCCGACGGTGCCGCCGACACTGCCACTGACTGGGCGCGCGCAGCCGGGTCGGCTGGCGTCGTCTGGGAAGAGGCAGCGACAGGATCCTGGGAGTTCGAGACCGTGCCGCCCGGTGCACTACGGTCCAGGGCCGCCACGGCCTCGCGGATCACACGCTCAGCCTCTGGCAGACGGCCGGGCCCCCAGTCCCCACTGGTAAGAGGCCCCGAGTCGGGCTCGATCACCCGCACCCCACGGCGACGCAGCACCGCGACGTTGTCCACCGTGGCCGGGTTGCGCCACATCTGCGTATGCATGGCCGGGGCCAGGACCACCGGTGCGGTCGTGGCCAGGATGGTAGCGGTGAGCAGGTCGTCCGCCCTGCCCGCACGGACCCGGGCGATGAGGTCGGCTGAGGCCGGGGCGACCAGGACGAGCTCAGCCCACTCAGCCACACCCACGTGCTCGACAGCCGCGGGGTCGTCAAAGAGGCCGCTGGAGACCGGAGCACCTGAGACCGCCGCCAGCGCTGACTTCCCGATAAATCTCAGGGCCGCCTGCGTGGCCACCGTGCGGACCTCGTACCCGGCCTGCCTGAGGCCGCGAATCACAGACGGTGCCTTGTAGGCGGCCACAGACCCGGCGACACCGACCACCACCCGCCGGGCCTTAACTCCTGTCACGGCGCCGTCACCTCCGAGGGCCTTCCCACCAGTCTCCTTGTCCGGCCCCTGCCCTACCGGATCCCGGACGGCCCTGGCCGCCTGGCACCGCTCGCTTGCACCGGCAATACCGCCCAGGAGCGGTCCAGGATCAGAACTGGATGTCCTCAAGACCGGTGACGTCACCCGCGTCCAGGTCCTCCGTCTCCGTCATTGAGACCTCCGTCATTGAGACCGGGGTGCCAAGATCGATGTCAGCAAACATGTCCGCCTCTGCCGCCCGCCGGGCCTCCTCCGCCTCGGCGCGACGGGCGCGCGCTACGTCGCCGGGGATAACCTCCAGCTTGTCCTCAGCGATCTCCCGCAGGGCGATACCCAGCGACTTCTCCTCCAGCTCCGCCTCAACGAGCGGACCGAAGAACTCCATCTGGTTGTCCTCCAGCTGCTGGGTGTAGGCATTGATCTGACGTGCGCGCTTCGCTGCCTCCACGACGAGCCCGTACTTGGAGTCGACCTTGTCCAGGAGGTCGTCAATCGGCGGGTTGGTGATGCCCTCGGGCTGCGGGGAGGTTCCGAGCATGGCGTGGCTCCAGTTCTGTCACGACGGTACTGCGGCCCGTCAGTTTACTCCTCCAGTCCCATGAGAGCCTCCAACTCACTCGTGGCACGCGACACGGTGTCGTTGACGACGGTGTAGTCGAACTCTCCTGCGGCCTCCATCTCCACACGGGCCGTCACCAGGCGGCGCTCCTGCTCGCGACGGTCCTCGGTGCTGCGCCGGGTCAGCCTGCTCACGAGCTCCTCCCAGCTGGGCGGCAGCAAGAACACAAGCTGGGCCTGAGGCATCGCGACCCTGACCTGGCGGGCACCCGCCAGGTCGATCTCCAGCAGGGCAGGACGTCCGGCCCCCAGCTGGTCCTCGACCGGTCCCCGAGGAGTTCCGTAACGGAAGCGCCCGTGGACCTGTGCCCACTCCAGCATCTGCCCCGTGGACACCAGGTCGTCGAAGTCCGCCTCCGACACAAAGTAGTAGTGCACGCCGTCCACCTCACCGGGACGAGGACGACGCGTCGTTGCCGAGACCGACACGAACAGGTCGGGATGACGGCGACGCAGCTCAGCCACGACGGTGCCCTTGCCGACTGCTGTCGGCCCCGCCAGGACTGTCAGACGAGCCGGCCTCGGTACGGTGGCAGCGGGTGCCGGGGCGGCAGCATCACTCATGGGCACATCATGGCTCACCGGAGCGGCTCGTACCAGCCTGCACACAGCAGGGGGCTGCCGCACCACCCGGCGGGAGCCGGAGTGGGGCGGCAGACCGTGAGACAGCCCCGGGCGCTCGTCCCTGTCGCCTCAGCCGAAGCGTCTGATCAGCTCGGCACGCTGCTGAGAGCCCAGACCACGCACCCGCCTCGACGATGCGATACCGACCTCCTCCAGAACGGTGTCGGCCGTCGTGTCTCCCACGCGTGGCAGGGACAGCAGCAGCGCCCTGACCTTCATCCGTCCCAGGACCTTGTCGTCCTGGGCCTCCTCCAGGAAGCGTGACAGGCTCAGCCTGCCGCTCTTGAGCACTGACTTGACCTCAGCCCGTCGTGCCCGCGCCGCTGCCGCCTTCTCCAGGGCAGCAGCCCGCTGCTGCGGTGTCAGCTCCGGAAGCACCATAGTCCCCTCCCTCCCCTTTCAGTGACCTGAAACACAAGGATACGATGGACGTGACGTCGGCGCACACGGAACGACCTCATGGGCACGACATCGTGCCTCAGCCGGGGTTACAGGCAGCCACGGGCGCAGGCGCCCAGTGGCTTACCAGGCCAGCGCGGCGGCCACCGCCTCGCGGGTCTGCCCCGCCGCTCGCCGCAGCCCGGACACCTGAGGCCCCGCTTCCAAAACTGCACGGGAGGTCGAGGCCAGGACCCGGTGCCGCACCCCGCTGAAGACGCTCCTCAGCTCTGCGGCCCCCGCTCCTTGAGCCCCCACCCCGGGGGCCAGCAGCGCAGCATTGGCCGAAGCCAGGTCAATTCCCAGGTCCCTCACGGCGCCACCGGTCGTGGCCCCCACCACCAGGCCGACACTGCCCAGGTAGCCCGCCTTGTCAGCGGCAGCGTTCGACCGGGCCACAGCCTCGACGACACCTGCCGCCACTGAGCGCGCGTCACTGCTGCGCGCGTGCTGGACCTCAGCTCCCTCCGGGTTAGAGGTCAGTGCCAGCACAAACACTCCCCTGCCCGTGGCGCAGGCGAGCTCCAGCGCCGGAGCGAGCGACCCGTAGCCCAGATAGGGCGAGACTGTGATCGCGTCAGCCGCAGCAGGAGCGTCCTCACCCAGGTAGGCCTGGGCGTAGGCCCCCATCGTGGAGCCGATGTCGCCCCGCTTGACGTCAAGGATAGACAAGGTCCCGGCGTCCCTCAGCGCTTGCAGGACCTCCTCCAGCACCGCCACCCCCGCGGAGCCGTGCCGCTCAAAGAAGGCAGCCTGCGGCTTGACGGCAGCCACTCGGCCGGAGACGGCCTCCACCACCCGCAGGGAGAAGTCGCGCAGGCCGACAGGGGAGTCCGCCAGTCCCCAGGCCTCCAGGAGGCCTGGGTGCGGGTCGATACCCACGCACACGGGACCGCGCTCTGCCATGGCCTGGGCCAGCCTGGCTCCGAAGGGCGGACGTGCGGTACGGCGACGCGGATCACGAGCTGCTGCGCTCATAGCACCGGGTTCTCCATGGTTGTCACGCTGTCTGTCCCGCTCTGGCAGAAGCCTGCACCACGTCGGCGGAGACGGGCACTCATATGCTCCTGCAGGCTGCGAACTGTGAACGGTCCCCGCAGCTGGGCCTCCAGCGCCTGGACCACGGCCTGAAGCTGCTGGACAGTGGTGATGATAGGACGGTCGGCAGCGGTTGTCGCGGCACGGATAGAGTAGCCGTCAGCACGGGCGCCCTGCCCCCTGGGGGTGTTGACCACCATGTCGACCGCGCCGGACTCGATAAGCCCCACCACTGTCTGCTCCCCGTGCGCCCCCACGCCCTCGCTGACCTTGCGCACAACCGTGGC
The DNA here is from genome assembly GCF_003591215.1 of Actinomyces sp. 2119. Classification (NCBI taxonomy): domain Bacteria; kingdom Bacillati; phylum Actinomycetota; class Actinomycetes; order Actinomycetales; family Actinomycetaceae; genus Actinomyces; species Actinomyces sp. 2119. The sequence continues at coordinate 171,053 of NZ_QYRR01000001.1, read as the reverse complement.
GCTCACACCGTTACGCCGCAGCACCTGGGCAGTACCTGTCGTGGCCAGCACGGTGAAGCCGAGCTCAGCCAGGCGTGCTACCGGGAGGATGACGGCCCTCTTGTCCCGGTCGGCCACGGAGACAAAGAGAGTCCCCTCGCGAGGCAGGCCGCCGTAGGCACCCGCCTGCGACTTGGCAAAGGCACGAGGAAAGTCCAGGTCATAGCCCATGACCTCTCCGGTGGAACGCATCTCGGGGCCCAGCAGCGAGTCCACCACGTGCCCCTCAGCCGTACGGAAGCGCCGGAAGGGAAGCACCGCCTCCTTGACCGCCACGGAGTCCTCCGGGTCCCAGAAGGCCGCGTCCTGCGCAGGCAGGTCCCCACGGCGCCTGAGCGAGGCGATGCTGGCCCCGGCCATCACCAGGGCGGCAGCCTTGGCCAGAGGCACACCTGAGGCCTTCGAGGCAAAGGGCACCGTCCGAGAGGCACGGGGATTCGCCTCGATGACGTAGAGGACGTCAGAGGCCAGGGCGAACTGAATGTTGAGCAGGCCTCGTACGCCCAGTCCTGACGCGATGGCCTGCGTCGAGCGGCGGATGCGAGAGATCTCGGCATCGGACAGCGTCATAGGGGGGAGCACGCAGGCGGAGTCACCGGAGTGGATACCGGCCTCCTCGATGTGCTCCATGACGCCGCCCAGAAACAGCTCGGTGCCGTCATAGATCGCGTCCACGTCGATCTCGACGGCGTCGTCCAGGAAGCGGTCGACGAGGAGCGGGCCACCGCCGTAGGCACCGCCGGGCTCCTGGCCCGCACGCTCAAGGTAGTCGACCAGACCGTCGGCGTCGTAGACAATCTCCATGCCGCGCCCCCCCAGCACGTAGCTGGGACGTACCAGCACCGGGTAGCCCACGTCGGCCGCCACGGCCCGCGCCTGCTCGTCGCTCAGCGCAGTCCCGTGAGCGGGCACCTCCAGCCCGGCCGCCTCCAGCACCAGCCCGAATACCTCACGGTCCTCTGCGGCGTCAATGGCCTCGGGAGTGGTCCCCAGGACCGGGACCCCGGCGTCGTGGAGGCGCTGCGCCAGGGACAGAGGCGTCTGTCCTCCCAGCTGGACGACCACCCCAGCCACGGGGCCGGCACGGCGCTCGGCCTCGTAGACCTCCATGACGTCCTCGAAGGTCAGCGGCTCGAAGTAGAGCCGGTCGGAGATGTCGTAGTCGGTGGAGACAGTCTCCGGGTTGCAGTTGACCATGACTGTCTCATAGCGCTGCGCCAGCGCCATCGAGGCGTGGACGCAGGAGTAGTCGAACTCGATCCCCTGACCGATCCGGTTGGGGCCGCTTCCCAGGATGATGACGGCCTCACGCTGGCGGGGTGCCACCTCGGTCTCGACCTCGTAGGTGGAGTAGAGGTAGGGGGTACGGGCCGCGAACTCGGCAGCGCAGGTGTCCACCGTCTTGTAGACCGGTCGTAGTCCAAAGGCGTGGCGCACCTCCCGGACTGCTTCCCGGCTGATCCCACGCAGGCTCGCCACCTGGGCGTCGGAGAAGCCGTGCCGCTTGGCCCGCGCCAGGACCTCAGGTGTCAGTGCCGCAGCGTCCTTGACCTCCTGGGCCACCTCCTCCACAAGGAGCACCTGGTCCACGAACCAGGGGTCGATCGCCGTGGCCTCGCTCAGCCGCTCGGGGCTGGCGCCTCCCCGGAGCGCCTGCTGGAGGTCGACCAGACGGTGCTCGCTGGGGGTGCGCACGGACTCCATCAGCCCGGCCACCTCCTGGTCGCCGGGTGCCTGACCCTCCCAGTGAAAGACCGTCCCCGGCTTGTCCAGGGACCGCATGGCCTTCTGGAGGGCCTCGGTGAAGCAGCGGCCGATGGCCATGGCCTCCCCCACTGACTTCATGGTGGTCGTCAGGGTCGGGTCCGCACCCCGGAACTTCTCAAAGGCGAAGCGCGGGACCTTGACCACGACGTAGTCCAGGGTCGGCTCGAAGGACGCCGGGGTGGAGCCGGTGATGTCGTTGGGGATCTCCTCCAGGGTGTAGCCCACCGCCAGGCGGGCGGCGATCTTGGCGATGGGAAAGCCCGTGGCCTTGGAGGCCAGGGCAGAGGAGCGTGACACACGGGGGTTCATCTCGATGACGATGACACGTCCCGTGGCGGGGTCGACCGCAAACTGGATGTTGCAGCCCCCGGTATCGACTCCCACCTCCCGGATGACCGCGATGCCGATGTCACGCAGCCGCTGGAGCTCGCGGTCGGTCAGCGTCAGAGCCGGGGCCACGGTCACGGAGTCTCCCGTGTGGACCCCGACCGGGTCGATATTCTCGATGGAGCACACGACGACGACGTTGTCCGCCGAGTCGCGCATGAGCTCGAGCTCATACTCCTTCCACCCCAGGACGGACTCCTCCAGGAGTACCTCCGTGGTCCGCGACGCCGACAGTCCCTGGCCGCAGATACGCTCCAGGTCCTCAGGCCCGTAGGCCACCCCGGAGCCCAGGCCGCCCATGGTGAAGGAGGGCCGTACCACCACCGGGTAGCCGCCCAGCTCCTCCACGCCGGCACGGCACTCCTCCATAGAGTGGGCGACGAGGCTCCGGGCTACCTGTGCCCCGCACCGCTCGACGACGGCCTTGAACTCGTCGCGGTCCTCCCCCGCCCTGATCGCGGCCGCCGAGGCGCCGACGAGCTCGACGCCGTAACGCTCCAGCACCCCGGACTCAGCCAGGCTCACAGCGGCGTTGAGCGCCGTCTGCCCTCCCAGGGTTGGCAGGAGCGCGTCAGGTCGCTCACGCTCGATGACTGTGGTGAGCACCTCAGGCGTGATCGGCTCGACATAGGTGGCGTCGGCCAGGTCCGGGTCGGTCATGATGGTGGCCGGGTTGGAGTTGACCAGGATGACACGTAGGCCTTCGGAGCGCAGCACCCTGCAGGCCTGGGTACCGGAGTAGTCGAACTCGCAGGCCTGGCCGATGACGATGGGTCCCGAGCCGATGACCAGCACGGAGGAGATGTCAGGACGCAGCGGCACTGGGACCCTTACCTTCCCTGGTTGTCCCGCATGAGACGCATGAAACGGTCAAAGAGGTGCTCGCCGTCATGGGGCCCGGCGGCGGCCTCCGGGTGGTACTGCACAGAGAAGGCAGGCAGGTCCAGGGCGCGCAGCCCCTCAACCACACCGTCGTTGAGTCCCAGGTGTGACACCTCTACCCGTCCGTACCTACCGTTGTCGAAGGGAGCCAGCGAGGCCTCGTCCACGGGCGCGTCGACCGCGAACCCGTGGTTGTGGGCGGTGATCTCCACCTTCCCGGTGGAACGGTCCACGACTGGCTGGTTGGTACCCCGGTGCCCGTAGCCGAGCTTGTAGGTGCCGTAGCCCAGCGCCCGCCCCAGCAGCTGGTTGCCCAGGCAGATCCCGAAGAAGGGGATCCGGGCGTCCAGGACTCCGCGCAGCAGCTCCACCTCGGTGTCCGAGGCACCGGGGTCGCCGGGCCCGTTGGAGAAGAAGACCCCGTCGGGACGGAGTGCGAGCACCTCCGCCAGGGTCGTCGACTGGGGCAGGACGTGGACGCGAGCGCCTCGCTCAGCCAGCTGCCAGGGAGTCCGGGCCTTAATACCCAGGTCCACGGCGGCCACGACAGCCCGTGGCTGGCGGCCCTCGAACTCGCCCGAGGGCTCCACCACGTAGCCACGGCTGGTCGTGACCTCGGCGGCCAGTGCCTGCCCGGTCATGCCGGGCTCGGAGCGCACCGCCTCCAGGCATATCTCCACCGCAGCCGGGCTCGGACCCCCGGCGTCCTCAGCACCTGCAGGAAGAGCCTGCCCGGAGAACACCCCCGCACGCATGGCCCCGGCCTCACGCAGGTGGCGGGTCAGTGCCCGGGTGTCCACCTCGCACAGGCCCACGACCCCGGCCGAGCACAGCTCGTCCTCCAGCTCGCGGCGCGAGCGCCAGCTTGACGCCCGCCGGGCGGGATCACGCACGACGTACCCGGCCACCCAGATGCGTGCGGACTCTGGGTCCTCGTCGTTGACCCCCGTGTTGCCGATGTGGGGAGCCGTCTGGACCACGATCTGACGATGGTAGGACGGGTCCGTCAGCGTCTCCTGGTAGCCGGTCATCGCTGTGCTGAAGACGATCTCCCCCACCGTACGTCCCACCGCCCCGTAGCTGCGGCCGCGCAGAACGTAGCCGTCCTCCAGCACGAGCAGGGCGGTCTGCCGCCCGCGGCCTCCCGTGACCACGGTAGCCACCGTGGTCACGCCCTGCTGCCCGCGGCCACCACCGGTACGCCGTCCAGGACGGTAGGCCGCCCGTGCAGGAAGGTCGCCCGCACCTGGCCAGGCAGCTCCGTGCCCGCGTAGGGGGTGTTGTCCGAGCTGGTCCACTGCGCCGCACCGTCCACGGTACGCCGTACGTCGGGGTCCACCACCGTGACGTTGGCCGCGGCACCAGGCTCCAGGTCCTGGCCCTGGTCACTCAGACGACCGATACGCGCCGGGGTGGCGGACATGACGCGGGCAAGGTCGCGCCAGCCCATGCGACCGGTGGAGACCATGGTCTCGATGAGGACGCTGAGTGCCGTCTCCAGACCTGTCATGCCAAAGGCCCCTGCCGCCCACTCGCAGTCCTTGTCCTCCAGGGGGTGGGGCGCGTGGTCAGTACCGACCACGTCGATGGTGCCGTCGGCCAGGGCCTGGCGCAGTGCCTCGACGTCAGCCGAGGTGCGCAGGGGCGGGTTGACCTTGTACAGCGGAGAGTAGGTACGTGCCATCTCGTCAGTCAGGAGGAGGTGGTGCGGAGTCACCTCTGCGGTGACGCGGATACCACGGGCCTTGGCCCAACGGATGATGTCGACGCTGCCCGCCGTGGACAGGTGGCACACGTGCAGGCGGCTACCCACGTGCTCGGCCAGGAGGACGTCACGGGCGATGACAGACTCCTCCGCCACCGCGGGCCAGCCCTGCAGGCCCAGCTCGGCGGACACGGCGCCCTCGTGCATCTGGGCGCCCTCGGTCAGGCGAGGGTCCTGGGCGTGCTGGGCGATGACGCCGTCGAAGGACTTGACGTACTCCAGGGCACGACGCATGAGGACAGGGTCGGACACGCACCTGCCGTCGTCGGAGAAGACACGGACACGGGCGGCCGAACGGGCCATCGCCCCCATGTCGGACAGGCGGTCACCCTTGAGGCCGGCAGACACCGCCCCCACCGGGTGGACGTCCACCCACCCTGCCTCCCTGCCCAGGCGCAGGACCTGCTCGACCACCCCGGCGCTGTCCTGGACGGGAGTGGTATTGGCCATGGCGAACACAGCGGTGTAGCCGCCGACGGCAGCCGCACGAGTGCCGGTAAAGACCGTCTCCGCCGACTCGCCCCCGGGCTCGCGCAGGTGGGTGTGGATGTCAACGAGGCCAGGCAGGGCCACCAGCCCCTCTAGGTCGTGGCGCACGGTGTCCTGAGACGCCTGGGCCGAGGCCTCAGGGCCGACCGCCGCGATCGCGCCGTCGACCAGGAGGATGTCGGTCGGGTCCTCGCCGTAGGGTCGGACTCCGGTCAGAAGGTGGGAGGTCACAGCTGGTTCCCTTCGTCAGCCAGGAGGAGGTAGAGAGCGGCCATGCGCACGGACACGCCGTTGCCGACCTGCTCGATAATGCGTGAGCGCGGGTCGTCGGCGGCCTCAGCGGTGATCTCCAGACCGCGGTTCATAGGTCCGGGGTGCATGACGATGGCGTGGTCGGGCATGGCCGCGCGTCGGGCCTGGTCCAGGCCGAAGGCGCTGGAGTACTCGGCGGGGCTGGGGAAGAACCCGCCACCCGCGGCGCTCATGCGCTCACGCTGCACCCGCAGCATCATGACGGCGTCGGGCCTGATACGGGCAATAGCCTCGTCCAGGTCGTAGGAGACCTGGCAGGGCCAGTCCTCCATACCAACCGGCAGCAGCGTGGAGGGAGCCACAAGCGTCACCTGTGCCCCCAGCGTGCTCAGCAGGTCCACGTTGGAGCGGGCTACCCGGGAGTGGAGGACGTCCCCGACGATGATGACCCGCGCCCCGTCCAGGTCGCGGCCCTGGGGCGACGGGGAGCCGTCCGCGCCCGTACCCCGCCCCTGAGGACCGGGGGCGTACCAGCGCCGCAGCGTCATGGCGTCCAGGAGCGCCTGGGTCGGGTGCTGGTGGGTGCCGTCCCCGGCGTTGAGCACCGGGACGTTGATCCACCCCGCGTGCGCCAGCAGGTGCGCGGCACCACTGGCCGAGTGGCGCACGACGACCGCGTCGGCGCCCATGGCCATGATGGTCTGGGCGGTGTCCTTGAGGGACTCCCCCTTGGAGAGGCTGGAGCCCTTGGCGGAGAAGTTGATGACGTCGGCGCTGAGCCGCTTGGCAGCGGCCTCGAAGGACAGCCGGGTGCGGGTGGAGTCCTCGAAGAAGAGGTTGACCACTGTCTTGCCCCGCAGGGTCGGCAGCTTCTTGACGGCGTGACGCTGAGTGGCTGCCATGGTCTCGGCCGTGTCGAGGAAGGACACGGCCTCGTCGTGGCTGAGGTCCTTGGCGCTAAGCAGGTGCTTCATCGGCCGTCCCCCTCCCGGGCCTGCACAGTGTCCGGGTCCAGGGAGCCGGAGGAGGGCGCGCGCACGATAGCGACGGAGTCGGAGGGGGCGCCCAGCTCGGTGAGGCTGACCACCACCGTCTCGCTGCGAGAGGTAGGCAGGTTCTTTCCCACGTAGTCCGCCCTGATGGGCAGCTCACGGTGGCCCCGGTCCACCAGGACAGCCAGCTGGACGGCCCGTGGGCGGCCCAGGGCGCCGATCGCGTCCAGGGCGGCACGGATAGTGCGGCCCGAGTAGAGGACGTCGTCAACCAGGACGACAGTCCTGCCGTCGATACCACCCTGGGGGACAGAGGTGGGCTGAGGCACCCGGATAGGGTGGCGGCCCAGGTCGTCACGGTACATGGTGATGTCCAGGGTTCCCACAGGGACCTCCGTGGACACGCCTACCTGGTCCTCTCCCCGGCTGGCCGCCTCCAGCGCGGCCGCCAGTCTCTGCGCCAGCGGCACCCCGCCGCTGGGGATCCCGAGGACGACAATGTCACCCGTTCCGCTGTTGCGCTCCAGCACCTCGTGGGCGATCCGGAACAAGGACCGGGCCACCTCCGCAGGGCCAAGGATCTCCTTGCCCTGTGACGGTGCGCCTGTGGCGCCTGACAAACGTTCGGCCACTGCTGGCCTCCTTCCCCGCCTCGCTGGACGGACTTAAAGGATGTCGGTCGGCCCTACCCTAGGGCACGACTCCTGTCGCTGCACGCGCCTGGACTCCTGTGCACCAGTGAAGAGACCAGCATCACCTCTGAAGTATCACCTCACCACTGCCTGCCGACAGCGGGGCCAACCGTGCCCGCCCGCGCCGTTGCCACCCGGGCGGCAGTGGTGCTCCCACGGCAGCCCCGCTAGCATCTCGGCATGTACGTCCCCCGCCACTTCGAGCTTCCTGAGGGGTACGCCGCCAGCCTGCTCACCCAGGTGCGTGTTGGCAACCTCGTGACCGTCCACGCGGACGGACCTGCTGCCACGCTGGTGCCCTTCTACCTTGATCAGGACCGCGACACGCTAGTGACACACCTGGTACGTAACAACCCCCAGGCCCGCTTACCGGCCCTGGGACCCGCGCTGGTCATCCTGGATGAGGCTGACGCCTACGTCGCTCCTAGGTGGTACGCCACCAACGAGGTCAAGGCGAACGTACCTACCTGGGACTACATCACCGTCCACGTCACCGGGAGGGTCCGGGTCGACCCCAGCCCTGCGGCTGCCCTGAGGGCGGCCCGCGAGCTGACCCTGCGCACGGAGCCTCAGGAGGTCCTGGACCGGGTCGGTGAGGACAGTCTGGAGAGGATGGCCCGCGCGATCGTTGCCGTGGAGGTCCAGGTCGAGCAGGTGACGGGCAAGGCCAAGATGAGCCAGAACCGGCACCCTGACGACATCCGCAGCCTGATCGCCGCCCTGGAGGAGCAGGGGCAGACGAGGCTGGTGAACTTTCTGCGGGAGGTCAGCCTGCCCTACGCTAAGGAGCGCTTTGCCACCATCAGCAGCCTGCGCAGCCGCACCCGCAGCGCGCAGGAGAGGTCCCAACGTCCTGCAGCCCCTCAGGAGCTCCCTGAGCACCCCTGACGAGCCCTACCCTGTCCCGATACGCCCCTTGCGGCGCATCTCTCGGTGCACCCGGTCAGCGCAGCGTGTCCGCCAGGTCACCGATACGGCCTAGCAGGCCGCTCAGGAACCTTGGGGACTCCTCGGTCGACAGCAGGCGCGCCAGAGTCACCGCCTCGTCCACCGCTACGGGGACGTCGACGTCGTCGTTGTAGACAATCTCCCAGGTAGCTGCACGGGCAATTGCCCGGTCCACGGCAGGCATGCGCATGAGCACCCACCCTTGGGCATAGGTCTGAATGGCCTCGTCAATGTCTGCCAGGTGGTCGCAGACCCCCTCGACCACCTGTCGGGCGTAGGCAGGGGCCTCAGTGTGGTTCGCGGAGTGGACCGCCCGCTGCGCGGCAAAGCTCCTCAACCTGCGCGAGGCCTCGCGGTAGGAGGCGTCGTGGTAAGAGGCGTTATGGACGCCCAGATCGGGAGTGTCACCCTCGGTCTCCTGCGCCCCTCTGCTGGTGGGTACCAGCAGCCCACGCTGGTCGGCCTCGAAGAGAATCTCCACGGCGCGACGCCGGGCCTTGGTCCGCGCAGTGACCGTGTGCCTAGCCCGCCTGCCGCGGCGGGAGGACGACGCCGCGGCCCGAGCCCCGCCGCCCGGATCCTCCCCCTGGACGCCAGCACCAGGCCGGTCACTACCTGCCACGGCTTCCGCTGGCGGTGAGGAGCCCTGGACAGCAGGATCTGTCATCAGTCAGTGACGCGGGAGATGTAGGAGCCGGTACGGGTGTCAACCTTGACCCTGTCACCGGTGTTGAGGAACAGGGGCACCTGGATCTCTGCACCGGTCTCAACAGTGGCAGGCTTGGTACCGGCGGAGGAGCGGTCGCCCTGCAGGCCCGGCTCCGTGTGCGAGATCGTGAGGACCACGGAGGGGGGAAGCTCGACGAACAGGACGGCGTCCTCGTGGAAGGCGACCGTGACGTCCTGGCCCTCAAGCATAAAGGTTGCGGCCTCTCCCACGGTCGCCGCAGAGACGTAGACCTGGTCGAAGGTCTTGACGTCCATGAAAACGAAGTCGTCACCGTCCTTGTAGGAGTACTGCATGTCACGGCGGTCGACGGTCGCCGTCTCCACCTTAAGACCGGCGTTGAAGGTCCTGTCCACAGTCTTACCCGACAGCACGTTCTTGATCTTGGTACGTACGAAGGCGGGCCCCTTGCCCGGCTTGACGTGCTGGAACTCCACCACCTGCCACAGCTGCCCCTCCAGGTTGAGCACCATGCCGTTCTTCAAGTCGTTTGTCGTGGCCACGAGCACATCCTCACTGTCTGTTCAAGGTCTGTCTGTTCAGGGTCTGTCTCAGGATCTATGGCGTCTTGGGTGCGGGGACTGCGGAAGGTCCGGGAACGGCGAAAGTGTATCGTGCCCCCGGTCCTCCTGCCCCAGACGGGCTCCTGTCAAGCCGGTCACGAGCCCGCTGCGGCTGCGCAGCGCTGCACCACCTGCTCAGCAGCCTGGCAAGGAGTGGTACCCGTCGTGTCGACGACGACGTCGGCCAGCTCGCGGCAGGCCTGTTCGCGCTGCCGCAGCATGCGCGTGAACTGCCGGTGGACGTCTCCCAGCGCGATGGAGCGTGGTGCGTCCAGGCCGTTGCGAGCTGCCAGGGCCCGCGCGCGAGCCAGCAGTGCCACCACGCAGCCACCCGCGCCCCGTATTCTGCCGACCGCGGCACGGACCTCATCTCGGTCCAGGCAGCCCGAGCCCAGGGCCAGCACGGCTGCCGGGAACTGGTCCTCGGCCTCGCGCAGCGCGGCGCACGCGCAGCGGGCCTCAGCCTCCCGGTACCGCTCCTCCGGCACCTCGACCAGCGCGGTTGACGGGTGGACGCCCAGCTCGCGGGCCACTGTGGTCCGCAGGTCCGTGAGCACCCGGCCCGTGGTCTGGGCCAGGGCGTGACCGACGCTGGAGCACCCGGCTCCCGGCGGTCCCAGGAGCACGACGGGACCACTGGCCCTCACCGTGCCGCCCCGTGCCCACCAGCGGTGACAGCCTCGTGGGCCAGGCGCAGGACAGGCTCCCCGGGAGCGGTCGTGCGCACCGGGGCTGCGACCCGCTCCAGGAGCACCATCCTCAGCACCCCGCCGCGCACCTTCTTGTCACTCAGCATGATCTCGTGAAGCTCCTCCCAGCGTCCGTGTCCCTGCGGGAAAGAGGTCGGCAGGCCGACAGCAGACAGGACACGGTAGTGCACGGCCAGGGTCTCGGCGTCGAGCCTGCCTGCCAGATGAGCCGTGTGGGCAGCGAACAGGCAGCCTACCGCTACCGCCTCTCCGTGCCGCCAGGTGTACCCGGTGGCCCTCTCTACCGCGTGGGCGTAGGTGTGCCCGTAGTTGAGCACCTCCCGCTGCCCGGACTCGGTCAGGTCCTCGCTAACGACGGCGGCCTTGACCGATACCGAACGGGCTACCAGCTCGGCCAGGACCGGGGAGTCCCAGCGGGTGCAGGCCTGCGGGTCCTCCAGGAGCCTCTCCAGGATGACAGGGTCTGCGATGAGCCCGCACTTGACGACCTCACCCAGGCCGGCCCGCAGCTCGGCACCCGGCAGGCTCGCCAGCGTCTGCGTGTCCGCCAGGACCACAGAGGGAGGATGGAACGCCCCCACAAGGTTCTTTCCCGCTGCCGTGTTGATCCCGGTCTTGCCACCCACTGCGGCGTCAACCATGGCAAGCAGGGAGGTGGGGACCTGGACCACGGGCACTCCTCGCAGCCAGCTGGCGGCAGCGAAGCCCGCGAGGTCAGTGACAGCCCCGCCGCCCAGGCCGATCACCACCCCGTCACGCCCCATGCGGAAGACTCCCAGGTCGTGCCACACCTTCTCCAGGACCTTCGCGGTCTTGGCCTCCTCTCCGGCAGGAACCCTGATTCGGGTGGTACGCAGGCCGGCACGACCCAGCTCGGCCTCGTAGGTGGCGGCGACGGCACCAAGGTGCTCGTCATGGACCACCGCCACCCCGCCCCTGCCGCCGCCCGCCACCTGGCGCACCGCTGCCTGCAGCTGGTCCTGAAGCCCTCGGCCCACAAGGACCTCGTAGGCATGCGGCCCTCTCACGCCGATGCGACGCAGCCCGACTGCCTCTGGGACGGGCGGCTCCTCGTACTGCGCCCCGGCACGGGCAGAGCCGGTCACGTCGCCGGAGCCGGGCGCGACGGGGGCCAGCGCCCCGGCGACCCGGTGGGGCCTGGCTCCCAGGGCCACCAGGACCAGGGCCGCGACCTGCTCGGCGCTCAGCCCGTCGGTAGGGACGGTGATCGAGGCGACCTCCTCGTACAGTGCTGCCCTCTGCGCGTACAGGGCCTCCATCCGTTCCAGGACCGGGTCATGGCTGCCGCCTCCCCCGTCCTGCTTCGCGTCCTGCGGGTCCTGGCCCACAGCCGTGTCAGCCGCACCGGGTGAGGACGTGCCCTGCTCCGGCACGGCACCGATCCGCGCAGGGAGGGTGCCAGCACCACCGGGTGCCTCGTCCCCGGTCGTCATGAGTGGTCGGCCGGACCCGTCCCCGACGTGGACGGCAGCGGTGAGGGGGGTGGCTTCGAGGTAGACCACAACGCGACCCTTGAGGAGCTCGCGGTTCTCCTTGCGCACCACCGCGCCACCGCCCAGCGCCACGACGCCGTGCGCCGCCGCCGGGGAGTCAAGGACGGCCCGCACCGCCCGGTGCTCACGGTCGCGGAAGCGCTCCTCCCCCTCGGAGGCGAAGATCTCCGGGATGGTCATCCGGGACCTACGACGTACCTCGGCATCAGTGTCGGTGACCTGAACGCCCAGGGCGTGGGCAAGCAGCCGTGCCACCGTGGTCTTGCCCGCACCAGGAAGCCCGACAAGGACCAGCGGCAGGACCTCGGCGTCAACAGCAGGAGGCAGCCTGTCGTTGTAGCGGCCTGTCGTGCTCACGGGCGGCTCCTCTCTACGTGTCCTTTGTGTCCTTTCCGGGTGTTCTCCTGGCTCACGCTCCCGCGCGTCTGGCTCTGTCTGGCGCTGCCCGCCCTCCCGGTCACCATCGTGTCCGCTCAGCCACGCGGTCCAGGTAGGAGACGAGGCTGCTACGGGCCTGCACCACGGAGTCCCCTCCGGTCTTGTCAGTCAGGGCGTCTGCCAGAACCAGCGCCGTCATGGCCTGGGCGATCACGGCACCCGGGACGACGGCGCAGGTGTCGGAGCGCTGGTGCAGTCCGGTCGCCTCCTCTCCCGTGGCCATGTCCACGGTGCGAAGCGCTCGCGGCACCGTGGAGATCGGCTTGAAGGCGGCACGGACCCGCACCGGGGAACCGTTGGAGATACCGCCCTCCACCCCGCCGGCGCGGTTGGAGGCACGGCTGACACCACCCGAGCGGACCGAGAGGATCTCGTCGTGGGCTGCGGAGCCCCTGAGCTGAGCCTGGGCGAAGCCGTCACCCACCTCCACTCCCTTGACCGCCTGGATGCTCATGAGCGCACCAGCCAGCCGGGCATCTAGGCGCCGGTCGGCCTGAACGTGGGAACCCAGCCCCACCGGGACCCCGGTGGCGACCACCTCAACTACTCCCCCCAGGGTGTCGCCCGCCTTCCTGGCCTCGTCGATGAGCGAGACCATCGCGGCGCTGGTCGCGGGGTCGGTGCAGCGCACCGGGTCGGCGTCCAGGCGTGCGGTGTCCTGCGGCTGCGGCACAGCGACGTCCTCAGGCAGAGCCACTGTCCCGACACGTACGACATGGCTGACCAGCCTGATCCCGGCAACCTGCGCCAGGAGCGCCTCCGCCACCGCACCCAGGGCGACCCGGGCCGCGGTCTCACGTGCCGAGGCGCGTTCCAGGACCGGCCGCGCCTCCGGCAGATCGTACTTGAGCATTCCCGGCAGGTCCGCATGACCAGGACGGGGCCTGGTCAGGGGCCTGTTGCGAGCCAGCTCCCGCTCGTCCCCGGTTCCTGCGTCCACCAGGAGCGCCTCGGCCTCCACCGGGTCGGCGCTCATGACCGTGGACCACCGGGGCCACTCGGAGTTGCCGATCTGCAGGGACACGGGGCTACCGATCGTACGGCCGTGCCTGATCCCTCCTAGGATCCTCAGCTCGTCGCGCTCGAAGGACTGCCGGGCGCCACGGCCGTGACCCAGGCGACGACGTGCCAGGGCCTCCCGGATGTCCTCGCTGGTGATCTCCACGCCCGCCGGGACGCCGTCGACCACGGCGGTCAGGGCCTCGCCGTGGGACTCCCCGGCCGTCATCCAATGAAGCATGGCACCGATCATCCCACACCGTGGCCCATAGCCGGGCACCCGACCTCTCCGGCCCGGGCGTGCGCCCTACAGGGCACGCCTACAGGGCACGCAGCAGTGCGTCTCGCATGGGTGCGACATCAGGGCCGCGGCCCGTCATCAGCCTGACCTGGGGCACCGCCTGGTGCAGCAGCATGAGCCAGCCGGGTGCCACCGCCCCGCCACCGCGCTCCCAGGCGCTGGCCAGAGGTGTCGGCCAGGGCGCGTAGACGACGTCAAGCAGGACCGCTCCTGCCGTAAGTCTCCCCTGGCCCAGGACTCCGGGCAGGGCCTCAGCCAGCGTGTCCGCACCACCTGCGGGCAGGGTGGAGACCGCTAGGTCCGCCTGGGCCAGAACCTCGGCCACGGCAGAGTCAGAACGTACCTCGCCCGGGGTCCAGGTGAGGGCCTCCACCTCCAGACCCATACGATGTGCTGCACTCAGGGCGCGGCCAGGGCCGGCATGGCGGCGGGCGGCTACGACGATCCGTGTCGCGCCCAGCTCGGTGAGCGCGGCCAGGGCTGAGCACGCCGTGGCCCCAGAGCCCAGGACGACGGCTGTTGCCCCAGAGACTCCCCACCCGTCGGCCCTGCCCGGTGCACAGGTCGGCAAGGCTGGCAGCGCCTGGGCGGACCACGCCGCAGCAGTCTCCCGTACCGCCTCGACGATCCCAGTCACGTCGGTGTTGAACCCCGCCAGCAGGGCCGGTCCCGTGCCCGAGCGCTGGGCCACCACGGTGTTGACCGAGCCCACCGCCTGGGCCAGAGGGTCGACCACGTCCAGCATGGGCACCAGGGCCTGCTTGTGCGGCATCGTCACGCTCAGCCCCGACCAGGCCCAGCCATCGCTGACCGGCGCGGCCAGCTGGGACACCAGGCCCGGCAGCCGCGTGACAGGCAGGTCGATCCTGGTGTAGTGCCATGTGCCCAGGCCGAGCTGGGCGTAGGCGGCACGGTGCAGGACCGGTGACAGGGAGTGGGAGACCGGGTGCCCGACGACCGCGGCCCGGTGGCCCAGTACCTCCCCCTGCTGACTGGCGCTACCCTCCCCGGCAGCACCAGTCCCGGAACCTGCCACAGGCCTCACCGGGCTGGCAGGCCTACGACCCGCCATCAGGGGTAGCCGTGGCCGGATCAGGCGCAGCCGTGGCGGTCGCAGTGGCGCCCTGGCAGACCTCCTGGTTCTCACGGCAGTAGGCGTTGAGCTTCTCCGTGTTGGCCTCCTGCTCCTCCAGCGTCGCGGCAAAGAGCGTCTCACCCGTGGTCAGGTCAACTGTCACGAAGTACAGCCAGTCGCCCTCGGGCGGGTCCAGCACGGCCGCGATAACCTCCTGACCGGGGCTCCCGATCGGGGTTGGCGGCAGGCCGGGGTGCTGGTAGGTGTTGTAGGCGTTGGATGCGTCGGCCGTGTCCTCCGGGGAGGGGATGCCCCCCACTCGGCCCAGGCCGTACAGGACGGTGGAGTCCATCTGGAGCATGCCCTGGGTCTCACCCTCGGTATCCGCGATGCGGTTGTCGATGACCCGGGCCACCTGACCGTAGTACTGGGCCTGGGAGACCTCGCGCTCCACGATAGAGGCCTTGGTCAGGACCTCCTGGTAGTCCTCCTCCTCTACGCCGGCGGAGCGTAGGTTGGCGACTGTGGTGGAGACCATCTGCGCCACCACGTCCGTGGCGGTGTCGTCCTCGCCGATGTCGTAGGTAGACGGTGCCAGCCAGCCCTCGACGTCACCACCTGCCTGCTCAGGTAGGCCGATGGCTTCAGTATCCGCGTAGGCCTCGTCAACCTCCTTCGCGGTGAAGTCTCCCACGCTCATAAGCCGTTCCTTGACCTGGTTCTTGGTGAAGCCCTCGGCGACGGTCAGGCTGTGCTCGGCCTTGGACGCCGGATCCAGGAGCGTGGCTACGGCGTTGGCCGCGGACATGTGCGTCTTGAGCGTATAGGTCCCCGGCTGGATGGTGCCCGACTTCTCGTTGGCCTTGTAGGCCTCGACGAAGGCGGCGGCGGAGGCGACCACGTCGGCCTCCTCCAGGAGCGCGCCGATATCACGTCCGGAGGCTCCCTCAGGAACCGTGATGACCACCTCCTCCTCACCGGCTCCCTCGTAGTCCTGGGCCGCCGAGGTCGCGGAGGGGGTGTCGCGCATGACGCCTAACGCCCGGTAGGCCACCACGCCTACGGCGATCAGGACCACAACAAGGACCACGGAGGTCAGCCAGCGACGACGGCGCCTGCGCCGACGACGCTCCTTCTTCTCCGCACGCCGTGCCCGGCGGCCCCTGGGCCCGTGGTCGGCATCCGCCCCGTCCTGACGCTGGATACCAAGCTCAGCAAAGAAGTCGTCCTGACTCACGCGCTGCCTCTCTTGCTCGGGGGGACTCGCTCGCCGGGCGGCTGCCCGGTGAGCCGCTCGGTCTCAAGAGCCTGCTCCAGTATGACGACCGCCGCCGCCTCGTCGACGACGCCGCGAAAGGTCCTCTCCCGCAGGCCTGCCTCGTGCAGGCGGCGGTGGGCCGTCACCGTCGTGAGGCGCTCGTCGACCAGCCGTACGGGCACCGGCGCGACGGTACCGGCGAGACTGCGGGCCCAGCGGCGAGAGTCCTGCGCTGAGGAGGAGCTGCCGCCCGCCATGCTCCGAGGAAGACCGACAAGAACCTCGACAGCAGCGTACTCCCCGACAAGGTCGGCTGCCTCGTCAAGATCGCTACCGTAGCGGTCACGTCTGAGAGTGAGTGCCGGGACGGCAAGAATTCCCTCCTGGTCGCAGCGGGCGACACCAATACGCGAGGTGCCTACGTCAAAGGCCAGACGTACCCCGGGGCGCACAGCAGACACGGAGCCTGCCTCAGGACCGAAGAGCCGCCACGATGGCCCGCAGGGCCTCGGGAAGCGCCTCGGCGCTACGTCCACCGCCCTGGGCCAGGTCGTCCTTGCCCCCGCCCCCGCCGCCCAGCACCTGGGCGGCGACCCGGACAAGGGCGCCAGCCCTGACCCTGTGCTGGCGGGCCGGGGCATTGGTCGCCACGACGACGACAGGCCGTCCGGAGACGACACCGCCCACGACGACCACTGTCGGCTCGCTGTCACCCAGCCGCTGCCGTACGTCCAGGACCAGGGGCCGCAGGACATCGGCTGAGGACACCTCCCCCAGGCTCAGGGCTGCCAGCCGCACCTGGCCGACTCTGCGCGTCCCCGCGACAATATCTGCGGCCCGCGCTGCCGTAGCCAGCTGCTCGGCTGCTGCCAGCTTCTTCTCCGCCTCCTTGAGCCGCCTCATGAGGGAGTCCACGCGCTCAGGCAGGTCCTCAGGACGACCGCCGACCATTCCTGACAGCTGGGAGACCAGCGCGTGCTCCCTGGCCTGGAAGTCGTAGGCCCCCTCGCCGACAAGCGCGTCGATACGACGCACTCCCGACCCGATGGAGGCCTCTCCCAGCACAGCCACCCGGCCGATCGTGCCGGTGGTGGGAACGTGTGTGCCAGCGCACAGCTCGCGGGACCAGTCCCCCCCGATGGAGACCACGCGGACGTTGCGGCCGTACTTCTCCCCGAACAGCGCGATGGCGCCACTGGCCCGGGCGGCCTCGATATCCATGACCTCGTCGGTCACGGCCAGGTCCTCAGCGAGCTTGGTGTTGACCAGCTCCTCGATACCCGCAACCTGCTCCTCGGCCAGGGCGGAGCCGTGGCGGAAGTCAAAGCGCAGCCGCGAGGGAGAGTTCTCGCTTCCCGCCTGGGTGGCACTGGCGGAGACGACCTCGTGAAGGGCGCGGTGGACCATGTGCGTCGAGGTGTGCGCCCGCGCGATGGCCAGGCGACGGTCCGTGTCGATCTGGGCGAAGGCCTTCTCCCCGACCCGGACCGTCCCCTCGGTGAGGGTGCCGTGGTGCACGGACAGGCCCGTGACCGGGGCTTGGACGTCGTTGACCTCAACCACACCGCCGTCAGCAAGACGGATCACGCCCTGGTCCGCCAGCTGGCCGCCCATCTCCGCCCAGAAGGGGGTCCGGTCCAAGATCAGCTCGACCTCGGCGGGAGCAGCCACAGCCGTCTGAGGGGTCCCGTGAACCAGGAGCCCGGTGACGGTGCCCTCGGCCGCGCTGTCCGTGTACCCCAGGAAGGTGGAGCCGCCCCCCATCTCCTTCTCCAGCGCCTGGAGGACGCGCAGGTCGGCGTGGCCGGTCTTCTTGGCCCGGGCGTCGGCGCGAGCCCGCTGCTTCTGCTGCTCCATGAGGCTGCGGAAGGAGGCCTCGTCGACGGCCACTCCCTGCTCGGCCGCCATCTCCAGGGTCAGGTCGATGGGGAAGCCGTAGGTGTCGTGGAGCTCAAACGCACTGTCCCCGGTGACGGTGGGGCGCCCTGAGGTCCCGGCACGCTTTCTCGCGGCCACGACGGCGGTATCCAGGATCGTGGTCCCAGCAGCCAGGGTGCGGCGGAAGGCCTCCTCCTCGCCGCAGGCGACGTCGCGGATGGTGTCCCAGTTCTCCTCCAGCTCAGGGTAGGAGGCCCTCATGACGTCCTTCGAGGTGGTCAGCAGCGTCGGCATCGTCGCCTCCTCCACCCCCAGCAGGCGCATCGAGCGCACGGCCCGGCGGATCAGACGGCGCAGGACGTAGCCCCGGCCGTCGTTGCCGGGCCTCACCCCGTCCCCGATCAGCATGAGCGCGCTGCGCACGTGGTCGGCGACGACCCGCATGTTGACGTCGTCGGAGTAGGTGGCTCGCGTCGAGGAGGTCGCGGAGGCTGAGGAGCCGTAAGTCTTCCCGCTCATCTCCTCCACCGCAGTGATGACGGGAAGGACCTCGTCGATCTCGTACATGTTGGGCTTGTCCTGCAGCAGGAAGGCCAGCCGCTCCATCCCGAGCCCGGTGTCGATCGCAGTGCGGTCAAGCTCGCCCACCAGCTCGAAGTCGTGGCCCTCGCCCTCACCGCGCACGAACTCGTCGAACACCAGGTTCCACACCTCCAGGAACCGGTCCCCACGGGCGTCCCCGGCCGGCCCTCCATCAGGGCCGAAGGCAGGACCGCGGTCGTAGTGGATCTCGCAGCACGACCCAGCAGGTCCCGGCTGGCCCGTGGACCAGGAGATCTCCTCGAAGGGAAGGGTCTGGATCCGGTCGGCGGACACGCCGACAGCTCTGGTCCAGTGGTCGTAGGAGACCTTGTCCTCCTCCCAGATGGTCATCCACAGGCGGTCCCCGTCCAGGCCGTAGCCGCCCTCCTGCCGGGACCCGGTCAGCAGCCCCCAGGCAAGGTCGATGGCCCCCTCCTTGAAGTAGTCCCCAAAAGAGAAGTTGCCGCCCATCTGGAAGAACGTCCCGTGACGAGTGGTCCTGCCGACGTTGTCGATGTCGTTGGTACGGATGCACTTCTGCACCGAGGCAGCCCTGGGCCACGGCGGCTCCTCGGTACCCAGGATATAGGGGATGAAGGGAACCACGCCGGCGATGGTGAACAGGATCGAGGGCTCGGGGGACACCAGCGGCACCGAGGGTCGGATCTCGTGGCCGTTGGCAGCAAAGTAGTCCAGCCAGCGTCGGCGGATCTCGGAGGTTCTCATGAGCTCCTCATCTGGTTGTCGGTGTCACGCTCGGCACGGGCCCGGTGCCCACGCAGACGCTGGGAGCCGACCGGTAACCAGCGCGGGCGCTGCCGCCCGGCAGACTGGTCCACCGGCCACCCTCAGGTCATCGTGAGTAGTACTCAACCACCATCTGCACGTCGCAGGTGACCGGGACCTCGTCACGCTTGGGGCGACGCACCAGCGTCGCAGACAGCTTCTCCAGGTCCACCGTCAGGTAGTCGGGGACAGCAGGCAGCACGTCACGGTGCGTGCCAGCAGCAGCGACCTGGAAGGGGACCATGACCTGGGAGCGGGGGCGTACCTGGATCGTCTGGCCGGGCCTGACCCGGAAGGAGGGGCGGTCGACCACCCTTCCGTCCACGAGGATGTGGCGGTGCACGACGTTCTGGCGGGCCTGGGCGATGGTGCGGGCGATGCCGGAGCGCAGGACCAGGGCGTCCAGCCGCATCTCCAGCAGCTCGACAAGCGACTCACCCGTGAGTCCCCTCTCACGACGGGCCTCCTCGAAGACGCGCTGGAGCTGGGCCTCACGGATGCCGTACTGGGCGCGCAGCCGCTGCTTCTCCTTCAGGCGCACGGCGTAGTCGGACTCGGTGCGCCGACGCGCGCGACCGTGCTCGCCAGGACCGTAGGGGCGCTTCTCGAAGTAGCGCACCGCCTTGGGCGTCAGCGGGATGCCCAGCGCACGGGACAGACGGACCTGGCGGCGGGAACGTGATGAGCTCATGCTTGCTTCTTCCTGTCGGAGTAGTGTTCGCACGTCACAGGCAGCGCCCTGCGACGCGGGGCCAGCCGCGGTACGGGCCAGGACCCCAGGAGGCCTGCATTTCGGGAGCGGGGCTCGCCCCAGTCGTGCGGCTGCTGAACTCTAGCGCGAACCAGTTGGCGCACGCACCTTCCCGGTCCGGCTGTGAGCCGATCCTCACACCTGCGCGTACCCAGTCCCTGCAGGTGAGCCGTCTGCGGGCCGTCGGACGGGAGCCGGGGCAGCCGAGGGACACTGCGCCAGTCCAGCGGGCGTCAGCGGGAAGCGGTACTGCGACCCGGCGAGCGCCGCAGCACCAGGACCGCCACCACCACGAGAAAGGCGCTGAACATCCAGGAGGTCGGCCCGGGAGGGACATGGGCCGCCAGGAGCGCCCCCACGGGAGAGGCCGCGGAGGAGGCCAGGCCGGTCACCACTGCGGTGGCCAGGTCCGCGTGCCCGCGCCGCAGGTGGGCTACTGCCCCGGACACGGCAGTGGGGACCATGACGGCCAGAGAGGTACCACGGGCCAGCAGGTCCCCCAGCCCGACGACCGCCTCCAGGCCCGGCACCACCACGACGCCCCCTCCAACCCCCACCAGGCCGGACAGGACACCCGCCGCCAGTCCCACCACGACCAGCGCCACCACCCTCACCGGGTCCAGGGTCAGGTCCGCGTGCCGCACCGGGGGCACGACCTGCTGGGACACCAGAACGAGCACGACAAAGGAGGCAAAGGTCCACGGGAGCACCCTTGCGGGCAGCCGGTGGAGCAGCCAGGCGCCTACCTGGGCACCCACCAGGGTCCCGGCCAGGAGGATGACGGCCGCTACCAGGGAGACCTGACCCCGCAGGCCGTAGGTCAGCGCACCGACGACAGAGGTAGGCAGGATCGCCACCAGGGAGGTCGCCGCAGCCCGCCTGTGGTCCAGGCCCAGGACTGCCACCAGGGCGGGCACCAGCAGCACTCCCCCGCCCACGCCGAAGAGCCCGGAGAGCAGGCCCGCCGCCAGGCCGACAAGTACCATTGGCAGCCTTCCTGGCACGGCTACGCCTCCCCTGCCTTCGTTGCGCCCTGTCTCCGTCGTCCCCGTCCCGCCCCGCATGCTGCTCACCGAGACAGCCTACGACTGTCCAGTGCCCGGGGAGTCCTTCCGGGAGCGCGCGGGCGCGGGAGCCTGGGGCCAGGTAGCCCCTGGCGCGCCACCAGGACCGTCACCGGGGCTCTCACCGGAGCTCAGGATGGACCGTACCCGGGCCAGTCTCTGGGAGACGCGGTCCTCGTGCCCGTTGGTGGTCGGCTGGTAGTACTGGGTGCCGTCCAGGTCCTCAGGCAGGTAGGTCTGGGCTACTACCGAGTGCGCGAAGTCGTGGGGGTAGAGGTAGCCCCGCCCGTGCCCCAGCGCCTGGGCACCGGCGTAGTGGGCGTCCCGCAGGTGGGAGGGCACTGTGCCGCCGCGTCCTGCCCTCACGTCCTCCAGAGCCCGGCTCAGGGCCGTGGCTACCGCGTTGGACTTCGGTGCCGTCGCCACGGCCAGCGCGGCCTGGGCCAGCACGAGACCGGACTCAGGCATCCCGATCGCCGCCACCGCCTGCTGGGCAGCAACCGCGGTTGACAGCACCCAGGGGTCCGCCAGCCCCACGTCCTCGGAGGCGTGGACGACGATCCTCCTGGCGATGTAGCGGGGGTCCTCGCCTGCGGCGATCATCCGTGCCAGGTAGTGGATCGTGGCATCAGGGTCGGAGCCCCGCATCGACTTGATGAAGGCGCTGACGACGTCGTAGTGCTGGTCTCCCTGGCGGTCGTAGCGCACCGCCGAGGTGTCGGCAGCGCGCTCCACGTCCTTGACCGTGATGCTGGGGACGATTCTGGGAGTGGCAGGGACACCGTCGTGCCCGCTACCGCGCGCACCCTCCGCCAGGACGGCTCCCGCGGCCGCCTCCAGGACGGTCAGCGCCCTGCGCGCGTCGGAGCCTGCCATACGCACCACCTGGTCACGAGCCTCCTCCTCAAGAGCGACCGCCCCGGCCAGCCCGCGCTCGTCGGTGAGGGCACGCTCCAGCAGGAGCCTCAGGTCCTGAGGGCCCAGGGAGCGCAGGGTCAGCAGGAGGGAACGTGACAGCAGAGGTGAGACCACGGAGAAGGAGGGGTTCTCCGTGGTCGCCGCTACCAGGGTCACCCACCGGTTCTCCACGCTGGGCAGCAGGGCGTCCTGCTGCGAGCGTGAGAAGCGGTGGACCTCGTCCACGAAGAGCACCGTCTCCTGCCCCGACGCCGCCAGCTGACGGCGGGCGTCGCTGACGACGGAGCGTACATCCCTGACCCCGGCGGTCACTGCGGACAGCTCGACAAAACGGCGCCCGCTAGCCCGGGCTACCAGGTAGGCCAGCGTCGTCTTGCCGGTCCCCGGCGGCCCCCACAGGATGACCGAGGACACCCCCGCACCCCGGTCGTCACCTGCCCCTGACGGCTCCACAAGGCGTCGCAGCGGCGCCCCCGGCCCCAGAAGGTGGTCCTGCC
Source organism: Actinomyces sp. 2119 (assembly GCF_003591215.1). NCBI lineage: Bacteria > Bacillati > Actinomycetota > Actinomycetes > Actinomycetales > Actinomycetaceae > Actinomyces > Actinomyces sp. 2119. The sequence continues at coordinate 148,779 of NZ_QYRR01000001.1, read as the reverse complement.
CCTGGACCTCCTCCAGGGTGCGCGGACGCATGCGCACCGCCAGCGGCGCGTGGCGGTGGGTCGGCAACCCGGCGTCGTCGGTACCCACAGATTCGAACAGGTCCATGGGTCCTGACCATAGCCTTCTCAGCCTCGGTGCCGCCGGTTGGCTCGCAGGGGACGCGGCGCATCCCTCGTCCTGCCCATGAGCGTCGGCACATGGTGCGACAATGCCGTCATGCTCGGCTGGCTCTCCTACCGTGTCTTCAAGGACGCCTGGCTCGTCGTCGCGACCTGGCTCGTCCTGTCGGCGGTCCTGGTAGTCGCGGCGCTGACCGGCCTGGGAGGACAGAACCTGTTCTCCCGCCTCCACAGCGTGACAGCTGACACGCCAGGGACCCAGAGCGCTGAGGGCGGCTATGTCCTGGACTCCTTGTCCGGTGACGCCGTCACCGTGACCCTCCTGGTCTCGGACGTGGACCTGACCACGACCCAGCAGCAGGAGGAGGTGGCCCAGGCCCTGTCCACCACCCACGCCGACCTGGGGCAGCTCGTGGGCACACACAACGTCCTGGACCCCTTTGTGGTCCCGGGGATGCTGACCTCGGACGCGGCCCGGTCGATGGCGGCCGACAGCATGGACGGCTTCGTCGTCGTCGTCACGGTCAACCCCAACGGCTCCGCGGTCGCCGACCCTGAGGACACCCGCTACGCCCAGGAGGTAGCCGCCCTGGTGGACCAGGTGAGTAACCGCCTGGAAGAGGTGCCTGCAGAGCTCGCCGCAACCGCTCCGGGCGCCCGAGGCACCGTCTCCCACGACGGCTCCGTCGAGGAGGCGATCAGCAGTGAGGCAGGCCGGGACCTGCTGCGATCCGGACTCCTGCTCCTTCCTGTGGCCCTGCTGGTGACGGCGCTGGCCGTCAGCAGGCTCCTGCAGGTCGGCGCCTGCCTCCTGGCTACCGTGGTCTCAGCAGCCAGCACCCTGGGCGCCGTCTACGGGCTGTCCCTCGTCGTCGAGGTCCCCTACGTGGCAGCTGTTGTCTTCTGGGTCCTGGGAGCATCCCTGACTCTGGGCTACGCGCTGCTGCTCACCTCCCGCTACCAGGAGACGCTCGGCTCGGGCACACCGAGCGCGAGCGCGACAGAGCCAGAAGGACCGCCGGAGGACGGCCCAGCAGGCAGCGCGCCAGGTGACACGCACACGCAGGACCCTGGCTCGGGTACCACCCCGGACAGGCCTGCTCCCGTGCGGGGTACGCACCGGTACCGACGCGACGCCGAGGCCCCTCCCGCTGCCCGCCTGCTGTCAGCGACGATGCGGACAGCAGGCCGCACAGTCGTCTTCTCAGCCCTGGCGGTAGCGGTCAGCCTCTGCGGTCTCTACCTGGCAGCCGAGGGTACGCTGAGAGCCTCAGCACTGACAGGGGCTGTTGTCCTCCTCGTGTCCGTCAGCGTCTCCTTGACGCTGGTCCCAGCACTCCTGGCGCTGACGGGACAGGAGGTGCTGCGCCCCTCGTCCCGGCCTGTCTCCCCGGTCCTCCTCCCCATCCGCCCCACGCTCTCGTCCGCGCTGAGACGCCTGTCAGGCATAAGGAGGGACGGCCGGGGGACGACACCAGCAGGTGCCCGCATTCGTCGTAGCAGCGTCTACCCCTGGGCTGTCCTGGCAGGATGCCTGCTGGTGCTGACCGGTCTGGCTGTCCCGCTGGGCAGCCTGCACACGCTCACCTCGACTGCCTCGGACCAGCTCCCGGTCGGCTCCGACCAGAGGGCCTACGCAGCGGTGCTGGAGCAGGAGTACCCCTCAACGGTGGACCAGGACGCCACGCTCATCCTCGCCGGGACCGGGGAGAGCGTCACCGAGTTCATCAACGACCACGTCGCCTCAGTCCCCGGGGTTGAGGCAGTTGTGAGCCCCTCGACCGCTGGCGACTACACGGTGGTCTACCTGGACCTGACCGGAGAGCGCTGGTCAGGCACCGCCGAGGAGGCCGTCACCGCCCTTCGCGCCCTCGATCCCCCGGTAGAGACGTGGGTGACGGGGCAGGCGGCAAGCCAGGTCGACATGCGCGGCTCGCTGCTCGGAAGCGCCCCGGTGGTGGCGGCGGCAGTAGTCCTGGCAACTGTCGTCCTCCTGCTTCTCCTGACGGACTCCCTGCTCCTGCCGCTCGTAGCGGTTCCCGTCACCGGCCTGTCACTGTCCGCCTCCCTGGGAGTGCTGACCTGGGTGGTCCAGGAGGGCCACGGCCGCAGCCTGCTGGGACTGGCCCCGGCCGGAGGTGTCGGTGTGGACACCACCGCTGTCGTCACGGCAGTGCTCCTCGGGCTGGGCCTGGCGATGAGCCACGAGGTCGTCCTGATGAGCCGTGTCGCCCGGCACCGCAGCGCTGGCACGGACCACCGGACCGCGCTGCACCTGGGACTGCGCCAGTCACGAGGCCCCGTTCTCGCAGCAGCCGTCGTCACGGTGGCTGCCTGTACGAGCCTTCTGGTCAGCAGGCTTCCGCTCGTCCAGGAGACCGGGCTGGCGCTCGCCCTCGTCGTCGCAGTGGACCTCCTGCTGGTCCGGCTGCTGCTGCTGCCCTCCGTCATGAGGATCCTGGGACGCTGGAGCTGGTGGGCACCACGCTGGCTCCGACCCTCCGGAGCGTCCGCGGCACAGGGCCGTGCTGACCGCCAGGAGGTGGACCAGGAGACGGAGCAGGACCCGAACGGAGAGGCTAGAGAGCCTGCCGAGACCTCCGAGGTCCCCGAGACACTGGAGACTGCCAGGTCCGCTGCGCCCGATGAGGAGGTCATGGCGGCCGGTGGCATGCCGACTGGTAGACAACCGGCTGGTGAGGAGGAGGCCCTTCCCGACAGGACGGCATCCTCCGTGGAGTCAGCGGAGTCAGCACAGTCAGCGGTGGAGTCGGCGTCGCCTACAGCAGGCTGACGTCCCCGGCCCCTTCCCGCACGACCTCGGGGTAGTCATCAGTCAGGTCCACCACCGTCGTCGGCTCTCCACGGCCAACCGGTCCCTCTATGACGATGTCAATAAGGTGGCCCAGGGACTCCTCAACCTCCCACCCGCTGGTCTCCGGCTCGTCCTGGCCGGGGCGGATAAACGTGGAGGACAGCAGGGGCTCCCCGAACTCGGCCACCAGGGCCTGCGTCAGGGCGTGCTGCGGGATACGGACCCCCAGGGTGTGCTTCCTGGGGTTGAGCGTCATCCTCGGGACCTCCTTAGTTCCCTTGAGGATGAAGGTCCACGGCCCCGGAGTCAGCCGCTTGACCAGGCGGAAGGCGTTGTTGCCCAGGATCGCCATCGGACCGACCTGCGCAAAGCTGGCACACACGAAGGTGAAGTTGTGCCTGCTGTCCAGCTGCCGGATAGAGCGGATACGGTCCAGTCCCTCCTTGTTACCCGGGGCGCAGGCCAGGGCGTACCCGGAGTCGGTAGGGTAGGCGACCAGCCCCCCTTCCCGCACGGTGTCCACGACTTTTCTGACCAGACGGGTCTGTGGGTTGACGGGGTGGATCTCGGTGTAGCGCGCCATGGGCCTATTGTGCCTCAGGCTCGCACGTACCTACTGGCTGGCAGGGGGCCGGGGTGAGTCCCGGCGGGCGGGTACGGCGTCCACCCCCGCCTCCTTGCGCTGCTGGGCCGTGATGGGCGCCGGCGCCTCCGTCAGCGGGTCGTAGCCACCTCCCGACTTCGGGAAGGCAATAACGTCACGGATCGAGTCCGCGCGCGTCAGCAGCGCGATGATCCGGTCCCACCCGAAGGCGATACCCCCGTGTGGCGGCGCCCCGTAGGAGAAGGCCTCCAGGAGGAAGCCAAACTTCTCCTGGGCCTCCTGCGGCTCGATTCCCATGACCTTGAAGACGCGCTCCTGCACGTCACGGCGGTGGATGCGGATCGATCCGCCACCGATCTCGTTGCCGTTGCACACGATGTCATAGGCGTAGGCCAAGGCAGAGCCTGGGTCGGTGTCAAAGGTCCCCAGGCACTCCGGCCTGGGGGCGGTGAAGGCGTGGTGGACCGCAGTCCACGCGGAGGCACCCAGGGTGACGTCCCCGTCTGCCCGAGCCTCAGCGGCGGCCTTGAACAGGGGGGCGTCCACCACCCACACGAAGCTCCAGTCCTCCTCGTCCACCAGTCCGCAACGGCGCGCCACCTCCACACGAGCGGCCCCGAGCAGGGCGCGCGCCTGCTCGACCTGCCCGGCAGCAAAGAATATGCAGTCACCTGCGGCAGCACCACAGGCCTGCGCCAGGCCCGCACGCTCCGCCTCAGTGATGTTCTTGGCCACAGGCCCGCCGAGCGTCCCGTCCTGGGCCACAGTGACGTAGGCCAGGCCCTTGGCGCCACGTTGCCTGGCCCACTCCTGCCAGGCGTCGAAGGTCCTCCTCGACTGCGAGGCGCCCCCAGGCATTACGACCGCACCGACATAGGGCTGACGAAATACCCGGAACGTTGTGGCCGCAAAGTACTCGGTGAGGTCCACCAGCTCGCACCCGAAACGCAGGTCCGGCTTGTCCGTTCCGTAGCGCCTCATCGCCTCGGCATAGGTCACCCGCGGGATCGGTGTGGTCACCTCGTGGCCGACCAGCGCCCAGACCTCACGGATCACCTCCTCCGCCACCTTGATGACGTCCTCCTGGTCCACAAAGCTCATTTCTACGTCAAGCTGGGTGAACTCCGGCTGCCGGTCCGCCCGGAAGTCCTCGTCGCGGTAGCAGCGAGCGATCTGGTAGTAGCGCTCCATGCCAGCCACCATGAGCAGCTGCTTGAACAGCTGGGGGCTCTGCGGCAAGGCATACCACGACCCGGGAGCCAGGCGGGCGGGCACAAGGAAGTCGCGGGCGCCCTCGGGTGTCGACCGGGTCAGGGTGGGGGTCTCGACCTCAACGAAGTCGTGGGAGTCCAGCACCCGACGGGCGGCGCGGGAGGCTTGCGAGCGCAGCCGGATGGCACGCTGCATCGGTGAGCGGCGAAGGTCCAGGTAGCGGTACCTCAGGCGGGCCTCCTCACCTGCCTGACCAGAGTCCTCGGCGTGGTCGGAGACCTGGAAGGGCAGAGCGGCAGAGGGGTTAAGGATCTCGAGGTCACGGACCACCACCTCGACGTCCCCGGTCGGCAGGCTCGGGTTCTCGTTGCCCTCGGGACGAGCGCTGACCTCGCCGACTACCCTCAGCACGTACTCCGAGCGCAGGTCGTGGGCAACCTCCTCGCGAATGACGACCTGGGCGACCCCCGAGGCATCACGCAGGTCGACAAAAGCCACCCCGCCGTGGTCACGCCGACGGTCCACCCACCCGGCCAGCGTAACGGTCTGTCCGATGTCGCCGGTGCGCAGGGAGCCTGCTGCTCGCGTTCTCAGCACGGTGCCGAGTCCTTCCATCAGGGAGACGATTCAGGTACCTGCCGCGACGCCGGCAGCGGGCACCGGGTGAAGTCTACGGCCTGGCCGGGACCGGTGGTGCACGCACCACCGGCTGGCTGGTGCGGTCCAGGCGCCCGACGATGTGGCACGGCCCGGTGCTGATCAGGACCGGCGACCCTCCAGGCCAGCAAGTCGCCGCCGGTTGACGATGACGATGCCAGCAAGGATGAAGACCACCAGCGAGACGGCCAGGACCGCTGTCCCGACAAGGAGGAAGTCCTTGGACGGCCCCCGCTCAGCTTCCGCAAGGGCCACTGCAGGGGTGGGTCTGTGGCTGGCACTGACAGACTCCGTGGCCGTGTCCGAGGATGACGCGAGCGCACCGTCATCCTCCGTGGGCACCGGAGAGGCCTGATCGGCGCCCCCGATCACAGTAACTCCCGCAACGGTGAAGTAGGGGCTCTTGTTGGTGTACTCCGTCGTCCGCAGGTCCGAGGTGGCCACATCCGGTCCCGCGACAGCACGGAAACGCAGCCAGTGCTCCCCCAGGCCGACGTAGGCAGGCAGCTCGAATGCCCCGGAGGCGGTGCCGTCCTCGTCGATGTGGAGCGTGGTGACCACTCCTGCGTCCGGGCCGGTCGACGCTGCCAGCGCCCCGTCGTCTACGAGCACCTGAACTGTCGCCCCGCGGGGAAACCCTGAGACCGTGTAGACCACCGTACCTCCTACCGCGACAGTAGAGGGACTGACGGTAGAGGCTGTTCCGGTGGTAGAGGACCCCGTCGTCGTGTCTGCGCTGGCCTGGACGGGCATCACAAGTGAGGCCAGAAGCAGGAGCAGGAGCACAGCCACGGCGGTGGTGCAAGGCATGAGCACAGCCGCCCGGAGCCGCCGCACAGTACTCGCAGCCACGTCACCAGCGGCGTTGCCACCGGCCACGGTACAGGCGGCAGCCGAGGCGGCTGGCAGGACCCCAGGTACCGTGTGTACTGGCGACACGTCTCCTCCTCTGCCTTGCCTTTCCTGACTCTGCCTGGCTCCGCCTGCGACGACCACATAGCCTCCCTAGCGCCTGCGGCCGAGTTCCGAGGCGGCACGCGCCACTGACCTAAGGACACCCGGGCGTGCGACCACGAGGAATCCTGCCGTCCCCAGGACGAGCAGCATCCCGGCTCCCAGGAGCATCCAGTCCTCGGGCCCAACACGTAACGTCTGGCCAACGGCGGCCTCCCCCGGGATGACGTAGGCGACTTCGCTGCCGTCACTGCCGGAGGAGCCCGCCTGTATCTCCAGCTGCGCCCATCCAAGCAGATTGTTGCCGCTGTCAGCGACAACCAGCCTGTAGGTACCAGTCCTCAGGCCGGATATATCGACAGTGACGCTGTTGGACGAGTCGATCTGGATCCAGCCTGACGACGTGTTGTCGGAAACGCTTAGGGACCGCGTGCTGTCGGAGAGGACAAAGACGGACACCCATTCTCCGGCCGAGGCCCGGTCTCTGGGAATCATCAGCACCACGGCATCTCCCCGACGGGTTCCTGACAGTGCTCCTGCGTTGTCCGCACTGAGCTGGGAGGTGTCCGAGACGGGTGGGACAGGGTCAAAGGACGGACGCTCACGGGCATCGACGGAGGCCTCAGGCGAGTCCGAGGAGGGACCGGAGCCGTCCCGCACCTGCGAGCTGTCCTCACCACCGCCGCGGCCTGACTGGTCAAGGTCGCTTTCGCTCCCGCTGTCTGGCAGCCCTGTCGCCGTCGGAGGGGCTGTCAGGACAGGTGTGCCTGACTCCGCACCCGTACCCGCATCCTCTGCTACACCTCTGCTGACCTCGTCCACGCCATCGTCCGCGCCATCACCTTGACTCTCGTCGCTCCTGGTGCGTTCCTCAGCAGCCGGGGCTGGTACAGAAGGGTCAGAGGACTCAGGCTGCGCGCCAGCCCCCACCTCCTCGGAGGCCGAAGGCTGCCCGGGGCCTGCGGCCTCAGGCTCTTCGGGACCGGGCGGATCGGTCGGCCCCGCCTGCGCCGTGTCGGCGGCCTCAGCGAGAGCGGCGGGCTCCCTCGGCGTGGCGGAGTCCGCGGGGTCATCGGGGCCGAGCGAGCCAGCCGGAGAGTCAGCAGGCAGGGGGGACTGCGGGGACTGCACCTCCTGGTCGGGCTGAGCAGGTTCGGCAGCCTCCTCGTCCTCAGTAGGCGGCACAGGCTCGGCAGGCTCTCCGGTGGGTGTCGGCTCCGCGGCCCGCTCCATGGTGCCCTCAATGGAAAAGGACCTGGCGTCGGTGTTCCCGTCACCATCGGCTTCTTCCTGCAGCCGCACACAGGCTCCTAGGGCAGCGTCAGCACATGACCAGGACACCTCTGGGGCATCAGATGGGCCCTGCTCCTGCCCTCCCGCCGGAGACGCCAAAAGCATGACGAGCGTCACCGGCAGCACGACTCCCGCGTGCCACGACAGCCCTGACGCGTGGCTCGCCGCAGGCGGCTGCAACGGGTGTCGCATGAGATGGCCTCGTTCACTGTGGGGGACCTGTAGGGACGTTGGGACGGCAGGCCGCAGGCACGTGCCCCGCAAGGAAAGGGGTTGAGAACACCTGCGCGCCCCACCGGCATCAAAGTGATGATATATCCCACGAATCTTGTGGCGTCACCAGCCTAGGCCACAGTGAGGTCACGAGACGACGACCAGAAATGCCCGGAGCCCAGCAGAAATAAGAGAAGTCACCTACCAGGATCTGGACACGCAAGTAGAATCAAGGAGACGAAAGCACTGCAAAATAGGATATTACTTTTGCGTCACCAACATCTCTCTTGCATTACCTCTCACACGAACCCGGACGAACCGCCCTGGCCCGAGACCCACCTCACCTGTGACATGGCTCCAGGTGGTGGAACCCCCTCCCTGGGCTGCCGTAACCTCATCACTGGAGCGATCCGCGCTGGTGCCCCGTCCGGAGGACCACGGCGCCGCCTGGTGGCGTCGGTGACCCCGAGAGCCTGTGCGTAGAACCGTCAGCCGTCCTGGACCCGCTTGCGGGCAGGCAGCGGCGGCGGGAGCAGTGGGTCAGGTGCGGCAAGAGCGGAGGACACACGGTCCTCCCCCACTCTCCACAGAGCAGTCCCCGTCTCACTCACGGGGACAGAACGGGATAACTTCATGACAACCAGCAACGGGCCACTGAGCCTCGACGCTATGTTCGCCGCCGAGGCCTCCGGCCACGGCATCGCCACTCCTCAGGGCCATGACCCCCATGCCACCTCGCCGGACGACTTCGCCACCCCCGCCTCCTCCGACTCGCCTGAGGACCCTGTCGACGTAGAGCACGAGGACGAGGAGGACGACATCGAGCGAGACGTCCCCGAGCGCGACCCCGAGAACCCCGAGGACAGGGATTCCCATGACGACGACCTTCACGACGACCGGCCCGATGACCAGGAGGATGGTCAGCACAGAGGTCCCAGGGACTCCGAGGAGCCGGGAACCGGGAGAAGCACTGCTCCTGCTCCTCAGGAGCACCGTGGGGACCGCGGGGAGGGCTCCGAGAGCACCGAGGCCGCAGACCCAGGGGAGCTCACCTTCGCTGACCTAGGACTTCCGGGCGACCTGCTCAAGGCTGTCACCGACATGGGCTATACCACTCCTACCGCCATCCAGAGGGAGGCGATCCCGGTGCTGCTGGGCGGCCGCGACGTCGTCGGCGTGGCTCAGACCGGTACCGGGAAGACGGCAGCCTTCGGGCTGCCCCTGCTGGACACCGTCGAGGCCCGTGACGCCAGGGTCCAGGCCCTGGTGCTGGCTCCCACCCGGGAACTGGCCCTGCAAAGTGCCGAAGCCCTCACCGACATGGCCGCCCGCTCCCGGGGCCTGGACGTTGTCGCGGTCTACGGGGGCGCGCCCTACGGCCCCCAGATCGGCGCGCTCAAGGACGGTGCCCAGGTCGTGGTCGGCACCCCGGGACGGGTGATCGACCTCATTGAAAAGGGAGCGCTGCTCCTGGAGGACGTACGCTACTTCGTCCTGGACGAGGCCGACGAGATGCTGCGCATGGGCTTTGCTGAGGACGTGGAGACCATCGCCTCCTCCCTGCCCTCGCAGCGCCGTACCGCCCTGTTCTCCGCGACGATGCCGCCCGCCATTCAGGAGGTGGCTCGTCAGCACCTTCACGAGCCCGTCCAGGTGGAGGTCTCACGCCCCGCCTCCACCGTCGCCACCGTCCGCCAGACCTACGCCGTCGTCCCCTTCCGTCACAAGATCGGTGCCGTCTCCCGTGTCCTGGCGGTCACGGAGGCCCAGGCGGCGATCGTCTTCGTACGTACCAAGTCCACTGCAGAGGACGTCGCCATCGAGCTGGCGGGCCGAGGTATCCAGGCTGCCGCCATCTCCGGGGACGTACCCCAGCGGGAGCGGGAGCGCCTAGTCGAGCGGCTGCGCTCAGGCACCCTGGACGTGCTTGTCGCCACTGACGTCGCCGCTCGAGGCCTTGACGTGGACCGCATCGGGCTCGTAGTCAACTTTGACGTCCCCCGAGAGGCCGAGGCCTACGTGCACCGCATCGGTCGTACCGGCAGGGCGGGACGCCACGGAGAGGCGGTCACCTTCCTGACGCCGAAGGAGAAGCGCAAGCTGCGTCAGATCGAGCGGCTGACCGGGACGCGTCTAGAGGAGATCACCCTGCCCTCCCCGGCCGACGTCTCCGAGCACCGTGCCCGCACCCTGCTGGAGCGGGCACGCTCCCGTCACCAGCGAGGACGTCTGGACGCCTACCTGCCCCTGGTAGCCTCCACGGCCGAGGACCTGGGCACCACCACCCAGGAGCTGGCAGCCACCCTGGTCGCGCTGGCCGTCGGTGACGAGGGACCCGCTCGCCGTGACGACGGGGACCGCGGCTCCCCCAGCCACCGTGCGACACGGGGCTCCCGGGAGGAGAGCCTCGACTCCGACGGCGCCTTCGTGTCAGCCTCCTTCGAGGGCGGACGCGACGACCGCCACCGCAGGGACCGGTCCGATACCAGGCGTGGCGCGACCAGAGGCGGGCGTCGCGAGCCTGAGGGACCGGGCACGGTCTACCGTCTCGAGGTCGGTCACCGTGACCGCGTCATGCCAGGCGCCATTGTGGGGGCACTAGCCAACGAGGGCGGCATTGACGGATCCGCCATCGGCAAGATCGACATCCTCCAGTCCTTCTCCCTGGTTACGGTCCACACCGAGCTGACACCTGACCAGCTTGACGTCATCGGCCGGGCGACCGTGAGCGGACGCGAGCTGAGGATCCGCCCTGACGAGGGTCCGGGGCACGGGTGGTCAGGACCCGGCAGCCGTGAGGGGCGCCGGGGCTTTGGCCGCGACGGCCAGTCAGGTAGAGGCTCACGAGGCTGGGACCGCGACGAGCGACCCCGCCGCCGCTGGGAGGACCGCGACCGTGAGGGACGCCGGGGCTTTGGCCGCGACGGCCAGTCAGGTAGAGGCTCACGAGGCTGGGACCGCGACGAGCGACCCCGCCGCCGCTGGGAGGACCGCGACAGGGGGTACCGCTCCGGACGCGACGACCGCGGCTCCAGTCGCTTCGGCGGCAACCGGGGTGGAGGCTACCGGGGAAACCGCGACGCGCGCTGAGCCCTGCTGCGCTGCCGCCCCGGGGCCGCTCAGGGCAGACGGCCTGCGAGCACCTCCGAGCCCGGTACTAGTCACTTCCGTACCCGGGGTAGACTGGCTCCAGCTTGTCTTCCTTGTCTTCACTGCTTCCCCAACCGGGATGCACCGGAGGAGACACCGGTACGGAACCGGGAAAGGTGATCGTGACCCCAGACACTGCGCTGTCCATTGTTCCTGCCATCTACCTGCTCGCCGTCGTCCTCCTGGGATTCACGGCGACGCTCCTGCGCCTGCCGCCCCTGGTCGGCTTCCTGGCCGCCGGATTCGTGCTGGGTGCCTCGGGTACGCCCCACCTGGAGGCCATCGAGGTGCTCGGAGACGTCGGGGTGGCGGTGCTGCTGTTCATGATCGGCCTGAAGGTAGACCTGCGCGCTCTGGCTAGGCGGGAGGTGGTGGGCACTGCCGTAGCCACGATCCTGATCCTGTCTCTCCTGGGAACCGCGCTCGTCTACAGCCTGGTCCTCCTGGGGCTGCAGATCGGGGTAGTCACGCCCGGTGGTGTCGTGGCCCTGGGCTTCGCCCTGTCCTTCTCTTCCACGGTCGTCGTCGTCAAGCTTCTTGAGGACCGCGACGACCTGGGCGCACTGTACGGCCGCATCGCCATCGGTGTGCTTGTCGTCCAGGACATCGCCGCAGTCCTGTACATGACGGTGGCCTCGGGCCAGCGGCCCTCGCCCTGGGCACTGTGCCTGGTGCTGCTGTGGCCGGGAGCCAGGATCCTGGGCAGCGTGCTCGACCACATCGACCACCGGGAGATGCGCACGCTCTTCGGCATCTCCACGGCCCTTCTTCCCGGGTACCTGCTCTTCTCCATCCTGGGTGTCGACGGCGACCTGGGGGCACTCATCATGGGAGTGCTTCTTGCCTCCCACCCTGCGGCCAAGGAGCTCTCCAGCGCCCTGTTCACCATCAAGGAGCTCCTCCTGGTGGGATTCTTCCTATCCATCGGCATGGAGGGCCTGCCCGGCCCGGGCGCCGTCGTCCTGGCCGTTGCCCTCCTGCTGCTCATGCCGGTCAGAGCCATGGTCTACACCGTGGTCGTGCGGCTGGAACGGATGCGCCGACGCACCGCCGTGGTCACCGGCCTGGCCATGACCGCCTACTCCGAGTTCGCTCTCATCGTCGTGGCTGTCGCCGTTGACCACTCGCTCCTGGGCGAGGAGTGGACGGCTGCAGTCAGCCTGACACTGGCCCTGTCCTTTGTCGTCTCGGGAGTCGTCAACCACAACCCGGCCAGGCTGGTGCGCTGGATGACCCAGGCCCTGCCCCACCGGCCGCCCTCCTTCCTCCACCCCTCAGAGCGCCCGCTGGACCTTACCGGCGTGCGTACGGTTATCTTCGGAATGGGCCGTGTGGGACGAGCCACCTACGCGCGTCTGACCCAGGACGGCCAGGTCGGCGTGCTCGGCATCGACAACGACGCCGCCAAGGTCGCCGGGCTGGCCGCCCAGGGCCTCAACGTCCTGGAGGCCGACGCGACGGACCAGGACTTCTGGGACAAGCTCGACGCGGTCCATGCCTCCACGGCGGTCCTGGCCATGCCGGAGCCGGGCGCCAACCTCCACGTCCTGGACTGGCTGGAGCGGTCCAGCTTCGAGGGCCAGGTACTGGCGGTCGCCGGGTACGACGACGAGGCCGAGGCCATGCGCCAACGTGGCGTGAACACCGTCGTCAACATCTACGACGGCCTGGGCACGGCCCTGGCCGAGGCAGTCGAGTCCACAGAGACGGTCGCCCCGGAGGAACAGCCTGCATGACCGTCGCTATCTCCCTTGGGCGCCAGGAGTAACTTCAGGGCACGTCCCTGGGCACTCACGCTGTCCTTCGACGTCGCCTAGCCGGTCATGGCCCCGAGGCCACGTCAGGACAGGTCCTCAAGCAGTGCCCTCAGCTCTTCCCAGCGGGCACGCTCCTGGCGCAGGGGCAGAACCAGTCGCTGCCGTACCACGGAGCTAGTAGCCCGGTGCAGCCGTGCGAGGACTCTGCGACCACGCCGTCGGGCCTGCCACGAGGCTGCGAACCCAGCCAGCAGGGCCAGCAGCACCCCCAGTCCTAGACCACCCAGCAGCAGGACGACGGGCCAGGGCACCTGCCCCCAGCGGGGCGGGTCAAGAACCACGGGCAGGTTGGTCTCAACAAGGTGGCCAACCACCAGCCACAGACCCCCGACCAGAGCAGCAGACCCCAGCAACCACTGAAGCATCCTAGCCAGGGACCACCAGAAGGGCAGGTGGCGCTGCTCCAGGTCGGTGGAAGCTACCGCCTGGTCCAGGGCGGGGGCAAGCGCTGCCGCCCTCTGGTCGCTGCGCTCGACGATGTCAGCCTTCACCTCCCCGGGAAGAGCGGCGCAGGACGCCAGGCACCAGGAGTGCGCGGCGGTCTGCAGGGCGGCCAGTGCGGCTGGTCCTGCCTGAGGCAGGGACGTACGTGGCACAGGTAGGGCGGTCTGTCCTACCCGAGGACTACCGGTGGTGCTGGCAGTAGTGACAGACCCGGAGGAGGTACCAGAACGGACAGCGACCCTCCCAGCGACCCTCCCTAGGTGCAGCGCTGTCAGTGGGTCATGACGTAGCCGCTCCAACCAGCCCAGGGGCGGCCACCCCACCCTGGCGCGAGCCTGGTGCACATAGGAGCCCCGGACCGCCTCAGCCACGGCGTCCACGCCAGCAGCCACGGCTGCAGCCTGGCGCAGGTCGGCCTCGGCTCTTATCTGCCGCTCCCTCACGTTATCCCCGGAACCGGCTGCACCACCAGTACTGTCCGCCCCGGTACCTCCGCTGCCGAACAGCCGCTCACGGAGCCCGGCTGCCAGGGCCCGTGTGTCAGCAGCCAGGCGCAGGGTCGCCGCAGTGTGCCCAGCCGCCGCCTGCCGCACCCAGCTGCCCAGCGCCTCGACACCCGCACCGGTGAGCGCGCTGAGTGGCAGCACCTCAGCACTGTCCAGGCCCTCCTGGTCAAGCAGACGGCGCAGGTCGGCCAGGACCGGCTCGACAGACTGGGCGTCCAGCCGATCCACCTGGTTGAGAGCGACCAGCGTGACCTCGGCGTGGGCCGCCATCGGAGCCAGGAACTCGTGGTGGATGACCCCGTCGGCGTACTTCTGCGGGTCCAGGACCCACACCAGCACGTCTACCATGCCCGCCAGGTGCTCGGCGACACGGCGGTGGGCCGGCTCGTCAGAATCGATATCGGGCAGGTCCAGCAGCACGGTGTGCGGACCCAGCCTGTCAACTGCCTCCCTGGACGCCTGGACACGCTGACCCACGCTCAGCCAGTCCATGAGCTCTGTGATCTCCTCCACCCGTACCCCTCCGGTCTCCTGGGCGGGCAGGAGGGCAAGAGGCTCAGTGGTTGTGGGCCTGGTCACCGCCGTAGAGGCGACCGCGGCTCCTGCCAGGGCGTTGAGGACGCAGGACTTGCCTGAGCCGGTGGGACCCATGAGGGCGACGACAGTGGTCTCGGCTGCCAGACGGCGGCGCTGGTCTACGCGCTCCAGCAGTGCGCGGACCTCAGCCGTCTCTGCCTCCAGCCCCAGTTCCTGGCTCAGGACAGCCACGCGTTCCAGTCCTGCCAGCGCAGTATCCAGACTGGCGCCCAGGCTGCCTGCCGTCACGGAGGTGCTCATGCCTGCTCCAGAAGGGCGGCGCTAGCGCGGCAGGTCTCGACACTACCGTGCAGCAGGGCGCTTCCCGGGCTGGGAGGCGCCAGCGTCCCGGTAAAGACCTGCTCCTGGGCACCGAGCAGCTCCTCGCAGCGCCGAGCCAGGTCAGCACGAGCCCGCACCGTCATAGTCCGCAGAGCCTGGTCGCCGAAGACGGCCTCCAGGAGCCGCTGTGCCACCAGGGCCGTTCCTCCGGCAATACCCACCTCCGCCCCGGTGAGCCCGCCAGTGTGGGCCAGGACCACGATCATGAGCGCCACGCCGACGCCGTTGACCCCCAGGGAGACCAGCCGAGCCGTGACACGGCGGTCGGAGCCCTCCGAGCGAACAAGCGCCAAGACGTCACCCTGCCACTGGCGGACCACCTCTGCGGCACGCAGCGCCAGATCCTCCTCGGCCTCCAGCTGCTCCAGGGCACGGACACGCTGGCGACAGGCGCAGTCCTGCCTGAGCCAGTCCTGCTCGACCTCCAAGGCAGCACGTCGGCTCTCAGCGATGAGAAGGGCCGTCAGGGAGGACTCAACGGCCTCCTCGACCCGGTCTGCCGACACAGGCCGCCCGCGTAGCAGGGCGGAGACTCGGTCCCGCAGGCGCCCCACCCTCCCCTCCAGGGACCGCAGGAGGTCACCGGTGCCGACAAGGTCCTGCCAGCGGGCCAGGACCTCCCCGCGCAGCATCGACCCGTCCGCGGTAACCCGCTCCACCCGCTCCAGGGCCTCACGGTGGCGCGAGACAGCCACGTGGACGAGGGCGTCGTGCTGGCGCTCCTGGACCTCCAGGTGCGCGCACAGCCGGTCGCACTCCCCCAGGGCGTGGCCCAGCGCGCCCACGACGGTCCTGCGGGCCAGGTTCCTCCTGATCTGCTCGTCGGCTGCGAGTGCCTCCAGCCAGCGGCGCACCGGCAGCACTACCTCACCGGGCAGGAGGCCCTCGGCATCCCTGGCAGTCTCGGGGAGGGTAAAGACGGGAGCGCCTCCTAGCCCTGCCGCCTCCAGCCGGTGCCGCAGGTCCGTCTCCACCTGCTCACCGGCCCCGGGCGGGACCCGGTCGAGCACGACGGCAGCCGTGATCTGCCGTAGGGCCGCCTCGCGCAGGTGCTCCCAGGGGACGGCGTCAGCATAGCGGGAGGCCGTGGTGACAAAGACCCATAGGTCGGCGGCGGACAGGAGCGTGGCGGCAAGGTCCCGGTTGTCCTCGACCAGGGAGTCCACGTCCGGCGCGTCCACCAGCGCCAGGCCCTCGGGCAGGGCCTCGCAGGAGCGCAGCTCCAGCTCGCGGGGCGTGTGCCCGCCGGGCGGAGTGGCAGGAGCGTGTG
The DNA here is from genome assembly GCF_003591215.1 of Actinomyces sp. 2119. Taxonomy (NCBI): domain Bacteria; kingdom Bacillati; phylum Actinomycetota; class Actinomycetes; order Actinomycetales; family Actinomycetaceae; genus Actinomyces; species Actinomyces sp. 2119. The sequence continues at coordinate 132,806 of NZ_QYRR01000001.1, read as the reverse complement.
GATCGACCCGCAGTCGGGCCAGGGACCCCAGGACGCGTCCGCCCTCGAACCACGCGGCGTCGTCGGGGGCGTGCAGGAGCATGGGGCGGCGCGTCGTGGGACGGATCGGCGAGGAGGCGGCGACGGGCTGACGCACCAGGGAGGACACTAGCGTGGACTTGCCCGCACCTGTCGACCCGCCGACGACGGCCAGGAGCGGGGCGTCGGCACTGGCCAGGCGGGGCAGGACGTAGTCACCGAGCTGGTCGCGGACCCGGTCGCGACACCTGAGTGCCCCGGCCGTGCCAGCCAGGTCGTAGGGAAGGTACAGACCACCCAGCTCCTCCCGCAGGACGCGGACTGCCTCCCTGGCCTGCTGGACCACGCCCTCCGAGGACGGCCCCGGGGCGGCAGCGGCGGACACCGGGCCTCACCGTCCAGAGCCCGTGCACCCGTCCTGGTACCTGTCCCGGTACCCGGCCTGGAGTACCGTGGCACGCACCTGGGGGCGCAGGTCATCCTCAGGGGGAGTCCAGGTGCGCGCGTCAGCCTGGACCTGCTCCCCGCTGCGGATGTCCTTGACCGAGTCGGAGCCGCCCGGGTCGTCAGCACCGTCCGCCCGGGGGGCGTCGTCGGCACTGTCGGCTCCGGTGGCCGGGAACCAGACGAAGGGGATGCCGCGCCTGTCGGCAAAACGGATCTGCTTGCCGAACCGCGCCGCCGAGGGCGACACGTCGGCACTGATACCGCGCGCGCGCAGGGTGTCGGCGATCTCCTCGGAGCGGGAGCGGTGCTCCTCGTCAGTAACAGCCACCAGGACGCAGGTGGGTACGGGGCGGCTGACTTCCAGCAGGCCTGCCGAGACGACCCGGGACAGCAGGCGGGACAGGCCGATCGATATGCCGACCCCGGGGTAGGTCCGTCCTGAGCCTGCGGCCAGGGAGTCGTAGCGCCCGCCGGAGCACACCGACCCGAGGTCCTCGTGCCCCTCCATGAAGGACTCGTAGACGGTGCCGGTGTAGTAGTCCAGGCCACGGGCGATCCGCAGGTCAGCCAGGAGCGCTCCCGGACGTCGGCGCCCGGCCGAGTCCAGGACGGCCGCAAGCTCGCCCAGCCCCTCCTGGAGGAGCTCGGTGGGCTGAGCACCGTCCAGGGCACGGTGGACCTGGTCGGAGACGTCGCGGGGATCGGTACCGCTGACGCGGGCCAGCGCCAGCGCGCGCTGGGCCTGCTGTGGCGTGGTGCCGACGGCGTCCACGAGCTCGGCAGCCACCGCCTGCTCCCCGATCTTGTCCAGCTTGTCGACCACGCGCAGGACCTCGATCACCTGGTCCTGGCTGATGCCCACAGCCTGGTAGAAGCCCTGGGCCACCTTCCGGTTAGACACGTGGATGGTCACCCTGGGTACCGGTAGGGCGGTGAGGGCCTCGTGCATGACCAGCGGCAGCTCGGCGTCGTAGTGCAGCGGCAGGGTGCCGTCGGCCACGACGTCGATGTCGGCCTGGACAAACTCCCTGAAGCGTCCCTCCTGGGGCCGCTCGCCACGCCAGACCTTCTGCACCTGGTAGCGCTTGAAAGGGAAGGACAGCGCCCCCGCGTTGTCCACCACGTAGCGGGCAAAGGGGACAGTGAGGTCGAAGTGGAGCCCAAGCTGGTGGCGGGGGTCGAGGTCCCCACCGGGCTGGGGGTACCCGGCCTGGAGACGGGAGAGCAGGTAGACCTCCTTGGAGGTCTCCCCCTTCATCGTCAGTGCCGACAGGGGCTCAACGGCCCGGGTCTCGATACCGGTGAAGCCGTGGAGCTCGAAGACGGTGCGCAACGTGTCCAGGAAGGACTGCTCCACAAGGCGGCCCGTAGGGAGCCACTCGGGAAAGCCGGAGAGGGAGGATACTGCCTGTTGCACCTGAGCCATAGGGCACATTGTGTCATGGCGGTCCGTCAGGAGTCCGTCAGGGGCGCCTCTTAGGAGGACAGGGGTCATACCGGTTCATACCGGTCATCGTCCGGTCTCGCCGCCGCGGACCCTGGCCTCGGCCAGGTAGGGGTTGGCACGCAGCTCGTGGGCCATGGTGGTGGCCGCACCGTGCCCGGGCAGGATGAGCGTGCCCGGGGACACCGCAGTGGCCAGCAGGCGCAGGGTGGCCAGCATCTGGTACTGGTCCCCGCCCGGGAGGTCCGTGCGCCCCACGGAGCCCTTGAAGATGACGTCACCGCCCAGGGCGACCAGGTAGCCGCGGAGCTGGTCGGCCTGCGCGGGGTCTGCGTTGACGACCTCAGGAACTTCCGCCTCGTGCAGCAGCGGGTGGTCACCCAGGGCGGCGTTGAGGAAGAACATCGCCGAGCCCTCGGTGTGGCCCGGCGCGGGCACGGCCTGGACGGCGATGCCAGGGACGGGCTCGACAGCCCGGGAGTAGCCCTCCTCGGGAAAGGCACGCAGGTCCGTGGGCCGCACCCAGGGAGTGCCAGCCATGTCGGCGAAGCCCGCGGCCCGGGAGCGGATACCGGTGGTGGCGTCAGGGTCCTCCATACGGTACAGGTCCGGTTGGGGGAGGTAGGCGGGGACGTCCACGGCGTCGTCGCGGGCGAGCAGGCCCTGGGCGTGGGCGGTGGCGACCAGGGCGCTGGTGTCCCACACGTGGTCGGCGTGGCCGTGGGTGAGCAGCACCGCACCCAAGGTGAGCCGGTGGGCGCGTAGGAGGGCGAGTGCCCCGGCAGCCGCCCCCGCACCGGGGTCCACGACCAGGGCGGGCGCACCTGGGGCGGGGGCCAGGACGTAGCAGTTGGCGGCGAAGACGGGGGCGACGGTGCGCTCGATGATCATACGATCAGACTACGCGTGTTCCGTCCTGCCCCGGCCAGGGCCGGGGCAGGACGGAACACGCGGGAGACGGGGCCGTAGCGGGTCAGCCGGCGGTGTTGAGGGCCGTCAGCGCTTCCTCGGGCAGGCTCAGGCGCGCGGCCTCCACGGCGTCACGCACCTGGGCGACGCTGCTGACCCCCACGATGGGCCTGATGGAGGGCTCCTGCGCTATCAGCAGCGCGATGACGAGCTGGCTGGGCCTGACGCCCAGCTCACGGGACCAGGTGCGCAGCGCCTCCAGCCTGGCGTAGGTCCCGGGGTGGTCGTAGGCGGTGGGCAGGGGGCGGTCAGGGTGCTCGTAGAGACCGGTGAGCAGCGGTGTGTAGGCCCACAGGTCGACCCCGTTCCTGGCGGCGAAGTCCTTGCTCCCGATAGTCATCATGCCGTGCGGGTGGTTCTCACCCTCGACCTCGACGTCGGGCCTGTGGTGGAGGTAGGACTCCCGCAGCTGGAGGGCGGTGAACGCGGCAGCACCCTTGGACTCGGCGTGGACCTTGGCCGCCGCCGCGAACCACGTGGGGTGGTTGGACAGCCCGATGCGGGAGGTCAGGCCCTGCGCGACGAGGTCGGCGAAGGTGTCGGCCACCTCGGGGACGGGGCGGCTGCGGTCCTCCATGTGTGCCCAGTACAGGTCCACGCGGTCGGTGCGTAGCCGTTGGAGGCTGCTCCGGAGACGGTCGCGCACGACCTCGGGCGCCAGCCCCTCGGCGTGGGCGGGGAACCCTCCCGGGCGGGTCGGCTCCGCCCCGACCTTCGTGCTGAGCAGGACCTTGTCGCGCGCGCCACGACGGGCGAGCCAGTCGCCGATCACGGTCTCGCTCTGACCTCCCAGGCCGGTGTCTGACAACCAGAAGGCGTAGCAGTTGGCCGTGTCCAGCCACTGCCCGCCCAGGTCCAGGTAGGCGTCAAGAATGTCGTAGGCCCGATCAGCCGGGACCCGCGTCCCCAACTGCATCGTCCCCAGCGCGATACCCACAGGTGGGCTCGGTTCACGGCTCGCATCCAGGGCACCCGCAGCCGCGAGCTCGGCAGGTACAGACGCGCTCATGGGTATCCCTCCGTACTCCCGTTCCGGTAACAAAACACACAGGCCGGGACACCCGCGTCTGCCGGGCTCCGGCCGGGGCTGCCTCCCGGACCTGGCTCCGTCAGGTTACCAGGGACACCTCCGCCTAGGTCCGGCCAGTCCAGGCTCCCGATGCTTGCTCCAAGCCCTGGCCCCCCACAGGACAACGACGTAGACTTCCTGGCACTGCCGCCTTCCGGTGGCTGGGTCACCAGCCGACCCTGCCTCCGGTCGCGTACGGAAGCGAGGCCCGCCCGGGCCTCCACCCCGTCAACTGATGAAGGAGCACCCCCGTGTCCGAGCAGACACAGCCCATCACCGGGCTCCAGCCCGATACCGCACCGAGCGAGGCACCACAGGAGCCGACCTCCGAGGCCGCCCAGGTCGCCGACTCCACCGAGAGCACCGAACACACTGAGAGCACTGAGACAGTCGGCACCCGCACAGGAACGGACAGCCTCGCTGCCCCCGACACAACAGCACAGGCGGCGCAGGACGGCAGTGATCAGGACAGCGACGAGGCGTCCCAGACGCAGGAGGCGAGCGCCCCCGGCGCTTCTGAGACTCCGGAGCCCTCCAGCTCCCTGTCGCCCAGGTCCCCTGAGCCTGCCGAGGCGTCCCCAGCACCTCCGGCACAGCCCGAGGGGCCGGACGGCGCCAAGGGCGAGGAGAGCAAGGGTGAGGAGAGTCTGACCCCGCCTGCTGCCCAGGCCACCCAGGCTCAGTCGGCCCCAGCGGCCCCCTCAGAGCCGACAGTGGACCCGCAGGAGGCGATGGACGCCGCCAAGTGGGGCCGGGTGGACGGAGAGGGACGGGTCTATGTCCAGGACGGCGGTACCGAGCGCGAGGTCGGCCAGTTCCCCGATGTCCCCGTCGCCGAGGCGATGGCCTTCTACGTGCGCCGGTTCCTGGACCTGAAGTCGACGGTAGACCTGTTCGCCACCCGCCTGCCCCAGCTCAGCGTCCGGGAGATCGACTCCACCTTGAAGTCTGTGGAGGACTCCCTCAAGGAGCCTGCGGCTGTCGGCGACCTCGACGGGCTGCGCTCCCGCTTCGCCGCGCTCAAGACTGTCGCCACTGAGCGCCGTGAGGCGGTAGCCGCGGAACGGGCTGCCGCCAAGGAGCAGGCGCTCAAGGAGCGTACGGCCATCGTGGAGCGGGCCGAGGCCATCGCGGCCCAGGACCCTGCTCGTACCCAGTGGAAGAGCTCCGGCACCGAGCTGCGCGAGCTTCTGGAGTCCTGGAAGCAGGCACAGCGCCGCGGCCCCCGGCTGGACCGTCCCACTGAGGACGGCTTGTGGAAGCGCTTCTCCCACGCCCGCACGACCTTTGACCGCCACCGCCGCCAGTTCTTCAGCGAGCTGGACGCCAGGCAGGCCAAGGTCCGTGCGGCCAAGGAGGCCCTCATCAAGAAGGCGGAGGAGCTCCAGAACTCCACGGACTGGGCCGGGACCTCAGCCAAGTACCGAGACCTCCTGGAGGAGTGGAAGAAGGCTGGACGCGCCTCCCGCAAGGAGGACGACGCCCTGTGGGCACGTTTCCGCGCCGCCCAGCAGGTCTTCTTCGACGCCCGTCGAGCCAAGGACGCGGCTGCCGACGCCGAGCTCGCCGAAAACCTCAAGGTCAAGGAGGCGCTCCTGGCCAAGGCGGAGGCGCTGGTGCCGGTTACCGACGTCAAGGCAGCCAGAAGGGCGCTGCGCCCCATCCAGGATGCCTGGGATGAAGCCGGCAAGGTCCCACGCGGTGCCGTTCGCCGGGTCGAGGGACGGATGCGTGCTGTCGAGGACGCCGTGCGTGAGGCGGAGAACGCCGAGTGGCGTCGTAGCGACCCTGAGACCAAGGCGCGCGCCGAAGGCCTGGCTGGCCAGCTCCAGGACGCCATTGCCGCCCTGGAGACGGACCTCGCTGCTGCCCGGACTGCGGGCGACTCCAAGAAGGTGGCCGAGGCGGAGGCAGCCCTGACCGCGCGGCGCGCCTGGCTGGAGCAGGTGCGCCGCTCAGCCCGAGCCTAGCGGCCACACCCCTACGACCACCGTGCCGTCTGCGGGTCGAGGCCCTGGATCCTGGCGCAGGCCTCAACAACCTCCCGGAGCCAGGCCGCCAGCCCTGGGGCACGGTGGTCGTAGTGACGGCGAAGACGCTCGTCCTTCTCGTAGAGGCGCGTGATGAGCACCTGCTGGGACACCGAGACGTCGAACCAGCGGCTGAGGTCGCTGCGGTGGCGCTCGGCCAAGATGCAGGCCTGCGGGCTCCCCGGGACCACGCCACGACGCATCGCCTCGACCAGCTCGCTCTCCAGCGCCTCAGACTCCTGGCAGGCCTGCTCCCAGTCTCCCCAGGTCATGGAAGCCTGTCGATGGCCAGCCTGCGCCCACTGCTCGGTACGTCCCCACCGCTGCTCAGCCTCCTGCGCGTAGGCAGGGTCCCAGGTGGCTCCCCAGAAGTGTCCCCAGAGCCCGGCCAAGGCGGTTCTGGTGTCTTCCGGTAGCTGTTGCGGTCCCTCCTCTGTCTTCCTCTCCTTCTTCATCGCTTCCTTCATCGCTTCTGTCCTTTCCACCATGGAGTCGATAACACCTAGGGCCCGCGTCAGTTGGCAGACACGTTCCTCCAGCAGCTCACGCTGGCGCACCAGGTGGGTCAGCACCTCCATGTGCGGGGCATCCAGGAGTCGACCGATGAGCGCCAGCGGTACTCCTGCCTCGCGGTAGGCAAGGACCTGCTCCAGGCGCTGACAGTCTCCTGAGGAGTACAGCCGGTACCCCACCCGACTGCGCCGAGAGGGCCGAACCACGCCGACGTCGTCCCAGTGGTGCAACGTACGGACACTGACTCCCAGCAGTGCAGCGACCTCCCCCACCGTCATCATGACAGGCCCGGGTGCCGACCCAGACCCGTCCCCGTCCGCTCTCCCGACATGGTCGGCCTCATAACGCTGTGCCATAGTCCTATGCTCCTGCCTCACCCTGCGTCAGGGTCAAGCCAGGCACAGGCGACACGGCTGTCCACAGGTGCCTTTCTGCGAGCTGGCCCAGGCTCCGGGACGGACCCATCATGGGACCATGGCACGTCCCATCCCCGTCCGCGGCCACGCCGCCCTGGCCTACCTTGCCGCCTCCCCCCAGCGGCCGGCCCTGGACGCGCTAGAGGAGGAGGAACTGGGCGTACTGCGCTGCCACCACCTGGACAGCCAGGTCCTGGTCCGGACCCTGGGCCACTACTACCCGGTGGACACCCTGGCTTCGCCCGAGGGGAGGATGCGTGCCGTCAGCTCGCAGGTCCCCAAGGGCGCGACTGTGATCGGAGCCACCGCTCTGTGGGTACACACCGGTGGCGAGTGTCCTCGACGGCTCACGGTTGCCGCCACGGGTCACGCCAGGGGCAGGTGGCGTACCCTCGACATCAGCCGCACCCGTCTACCTCCAGCAGACACGCAGACGGTCGCCGGACTGCGGTGTGCCACGCTGGAACGGGCCTGTGTCGACGTCGCCCGCCTGGCACCCCCGGTAGAGGCAGTACGCGCGGTGATGCGGGCACGTGACGCAGGAGCCAGCCGGGCTCGGCTGCTCCTGGCGCTGACGCACTGCCAGGGCGCAGGCGCTGTTGGCCGCCCCCGGGCCCAGCGCATCATCGACGCCGTCATGCCACCGGGACAAGCCCAGGCCACACCCTCACGGGGCCGACAGTAGGAGCGCCATGAGCACACTGGAGGCAGGCAGACAGCACACCACACCAGCCAGGCGGTGTCACGCCTGTGCTACCTTCCGCGCCGCAGACGCTGACGGTGCTGCCCGGCGTGCCTCAAACACCCCGTCAATACGCCGCAGCGCGGACAGAGTGTGGTCAAGGTGCCCAGCCTCAGCCAGCTCCACCACGAACCGGCCGGTGACAACCCGGTCCCGGCTGGTGCCGATATGGGCACTGATAAGGTTCACGTGGCCGTCAGCCAGGACACGGGTGATGTCAGCCAGGAGGCCGCCACGGTCGAGGGCCTCGATCTCCACCTGGACAAGGTAGGCGGAGTGGGCATGGTCCGCCCAGGAGACGCCGATCATCCTCTCCGGCTCGTGCTGGAGCTGGTCCACGTTCTGACAGTCCGCACGGTGCACCGAGACCCCCGACCCGCGAGTGATAAAGCCGACGATCGGGTCTCCGGGCATAGGGGTGCAGCACCGTGCCAGCTTGACATAGACGTCGCCTGCCTCCATCCCGGCGACCACCACACCGGCGTCACCGCCTCGGGAGCGGTGACGTGCGCTGGCAGCCCGTGTGGGCAGCACCCCCTCAGCCAGGGTCTCCTCCGCACCGGCCTCACCCCCCATGGTGGTGACCAGGGTGTCCACGACGTGGTGGGCGGAGACATGGCCTTCCCCGACCGCAGCGTAGAGGCCGTCGATGTCCCCCTTGTCGAGGGTCTTGGCCACGCCCATGAGCGAGTCGTGGTTCATCAGTCGCTGGATAGGCAGGTTCTGCTTGCGCATGGCCCGCGCAATCGCAGCCTTGCCCTCCTCAATAGCCTCCTCGCGACGTTCCTTGGAGAACCAGGAGCGGATCTTGTTGCGCGCCTTGTTCGAGCCGACGAAGGACAGCCAGTCCCGCGACGGGCCCGCGTTGACGGCCTTGGAGGTAAAGACCTCGACGGAGTCCCCGTTGTCCAGGCGCGTGTCCAGCGGAACCAGGCGCCCGTTGACACGTGCACCGACGGTACGGTGACCGACTTCGGTGTGGATGGCGTAAGCGAAGTCCACCGGGGTGGCCCCCGACGGCAGTGAGAGCACGTCACCCTTAGGGGTGAAGACGTAGACCTGCCCTCCCGCCATCTCGTAGCGCAGGGCATCAAGGAACTCAGCAGGGTCCTGGGTCTCCTTCTGCCAGTCCACCAGCTGGCGCAGCCACCCCATCTCCGCCTGGTCAGAGCCGACGCCCCGGCTCCTGGCTGACCCCGCGCCTGAGGCATGAGGGTCCTGCTTGTACTTCCAGTGCGCCGCGACCCCGTACTCCGCCATCCGGTGCATCTCATGGGTCCGGATCTGGATCTCCACGGGGTTGCCCCCGGGCCCGAGCACCGTGGTGTGGAGAGACTGGTAGAGATTGAACTTGGGGACCGCGATGTAGTCCTTGAAGCGTCCGCTCATCGGGGTCCAGCGGGAGTGCAGCGCTCCCAGGACCGCGTAGCAGTCCTGGACGGAGTCGACGATGACGCGCACGGCTACCAGGTCGTAGATGTCGTCAAAGTCTTTACCGCGCACAATCATCTTCTGGTAGATCGAGTAGTAGTGCTTAGGCCTTCCCGTGACCACGCCCTTGATCTTGTTGACCCTCAGGTCCTCCTCGATCTGGAGACGAACCTTGCGCAGGTACTCCTCCCGCGCCGGAGCCCGCTCGGCCACCATGTGCTCGATCTCCTCATACACCCCCGGGTAGAGAGCCCGGAAGGATCGGTCCTCCAGCTCCCACTTGATCGTGTTCATACCCAGACGGTGGGCCAGCGGTGCGTAGATCTCCAGGGTCTCCCTGGCCTTGCGGGCGGCGTTGTCGGCGGAGACGTACTTCCATGTCCGGGCGTTGTGGAGCCGGTCGCCCAGCTTGATGACCAGGACGCGGATATCACGCGACATGGCGACAATCATCTTGCGCACGGTCTCAGCCTGGGCTGCCTCCCCGTACTGGAGCTTGTCGAGCTTGGTGACGCCATCCACAAGCAGCGCGATCTCGTCACCAAAGTCCCCACGCAGGCGCTCCAGGGTGTAGTCGGTGTCCTCGACGGTGTCGTGGAGCACGGCCGCCGCCAGGGTCTGAGGGGTCATCCCCAACTCGGCCAGGATGGTCGCGACCGCGACCGGGTGCGTGATGTAGGGCTCTCCAGACTTGCGACGCTGCCCCGAGTGCGCCCTCTCCGCCACCTCGTAGGCCCGCACGATGAGATCGGTGTCCGCCTTAGGGTGGTTGGCCCGCACAGCCCGCAGCAGCGGCTCAATGGCAGCAGGCGTGGAGTGCCCCCGGCCCCCGAACCAGGCCAGACGGCTGCGCACGCGCGAGCCCGGGACGACGCTGTCGCCTCCCGTGTCCGGGGTCGTTTTGGTCTCGGTCATTAGGGCATGGTATATGTGAAACCGCCTTCATCACCGTACGGCGCCCCATGATGAGACGTATACGACCGCACCACGGACCACGTCAGGACCGGTACCGCCGGGGCTGCACCCGGGCCTCTCGCCGCTGCCTCACACCGCCTCTGCCTCACACAGTCAGGACCGAGTCGATGTGCCGTCCCTCAAGCACGGAGCGTCCCCCCAGGTCCTGGAGCTCCAGGAGCATGCACACCGCCTCCACCCGGGCACCCGCCTGCTCGATAAGGGCGATAGAGGCCGCGGCGGTACCTCCGGTGGCCAGGACGTCGTCGATGACAAGGACCCGTGAGCCATTGACGACGCTGTCCGGTCGCAGCTCCATACGGGCCGTCCCGTACTCCAGCTCATAGTCCACCCCGATCACAGGCCCGGGAAGCTTGCCGCTCTTGCGCACCGTCACCATGCCGGTGCCCAGCCGTACAGCCAGCGGTGCGGCCAGGATGAACCCGCGGGACTCCAGGCCGGCCACGGCGTCCACACGGCCCCGGTAGTGGTCCGCTAGCCCCTCGACAAGCTCGGCGAAGGCCACGCCGTCAGCAAGCAGCGGGGTGATGTCGCGGAAGAGGACCCCGGGCTCAGGAAAGTCGGGGACGACTCGCAGGTGGTCACTGACCAGCTGCGACAGCGAGGCGGGGACGCTGTCGGCGCGGGTCTCGGCGATAGTCACGACTTCCTTCTCCTCTTCTTGGGCTGGGCGGAGACACCGCGGTGGTGGCCTGGCCTCAGGGGCGAGGCGGCGGGCAGAGCCGCCAGGGCGGCAAGAGCCTCGGGGTCGTCGCCAGCCTCCTCAGCACGCCGCTGACGGGCAGCAGCGACCCGTTCGGCCTGGGACCTGACGGCCTTCTCGCGTGAGCGCAGGTCCACCAGGAGCGGTGTGGCCAGGAAGAGCGAGGACAGCGTCCCCGCGATCATGCCGATAAACAAGGTCAGAGCGATGTCGCTGAGAGTCCCCGCTCCCAGAAGGAGCGTGCCGACCACGAGCAGGGACGCCACGGGCAGCACACCGACGACTGAGGTGTTGAGCGAGCGGACGAAGCTCTGGTTGACGGCCAGGTTCGCGAGCTCAGCATAGGTCGAGCGGCTCTGGGACTCGAACCCTTCCGTGTTCTCCCGAACCTTGTCGAAGACCACGACGGTGTCGTACAGGGAGTAGCCCAGGATGGTGAGGACACCGATAATGGTGGCAGGAGTGACCTCAAAGCGGGACAGTGCGTACACGCCGACGGTGACAACGACGTCGTGCGCCAGGGCCACCAGTGCCGCCAGGGCCATCTTCCAGGTCCGGAAATAGGCCCATATCAGCAGGGCCACCAGACCGAAGAACAGGAGGAGGCCCCTGACAGCCCTGGTGGTGACGTCGGAGGACCAGGTGGGTCCGATCGTCGTGGCGGCTACATCGGCGGGCTCCACCCCGTAGGCGCTGGCCAGGTCGGCGGAGACCTCGTCCAGCTGGTTCTTGCTCAGCTCAGCGGTCTGGACGCGCACCGAGGAGGATCCCATTGTCGTCACCGACGTCCCAGTGGTCAGGCCGTTGTCGCTCATGACTGTGTCAGCAGGGCCCACCTGCGGGTTGGACAGGCCGGTGACGGTCAGCTCCGAGCCGCCCCTGAAGTCGATCCCGGGGGTCAGGCCCACGGTAGCCAGCAGGACCGCTGAACCTAGGACGATGAGCGCGGCAACGCTGTACCAGGTCCGCCGCCTGCCGACGAAGGGGATGGAGGTCCTGCCGGAGTAGAGGTCGTTACCGAGACTGGCTAGAGACATCATTTGGCCTCACCGTCCTTTGTCCCTGCGAGAGCGTCATGGGCCTCGCCATCGGCCTCGTCATCGGTGTCGGCACCCGCGTTATCAGCCACGGCCCGGTGTGCGGTGCTGCGGGCCTCGGCCTTGCGCCGTGCCAGGGACATCGTGACGCCCTGGGCCAGGGCCTCACGCCCCCGGCCGTAGGTCGAGACCGCGCTTCCCCCCAGTCGCTCGGGGTCGAGCCCGGACAGCCGGTGGCCCTCGTTGAAGAAGCGGAACCGCAGGAGCCACTCCATGAGGGGGTGAGTGAACAGGATGATGACCGCCAGGTCCACCACCGTGGTCACCCCCAGGGTGAAGGCGAATCCCTGGACCCCGCCCACGGCCAGGAAGTACAGCACCACCGCGGCCAGGATGTTGACAGTGTCGGAGATGACGATCGTGCGCCGGGCGTGCTTCCACCCCTCGTCGACGGCCGTGGACAGGGTACGGCCCTGGCGCGCCTCATCACGGACTCGCTCAAAATAGATGATAAAAGAGTCCACCGTGACGCCGATGGCAATGATCAGCCCGGCCACGCCCGCCAAGGAGAGCCGGTACCCCATCCCCCAGCTCAGCAGCGCGATAACCAGGTAGGTGACGGCTGCCGCTACCAGCAGGGAGGAGACGGCAACGACCATGAGACCTCGGTACTGCCAGGCCAGGTAGATGATGATGAGGACGAAGCCGATAAGCCCGGCGATAAGGCCGTTGCGCAGCTGTTCCGTCCCCAGTGTCGCCGAGACCTGCTGCTCGGACTGGACGGTGAAGCTCAGTGGCAGGGAGCCGAAGGACAGCTGGTTGGCCAGCGTGGCTGCCTCGTCCTGGGTGAAGTCGCCGGTGATCTGGACCCTGCCGTCAGTGATCGCGGAGGTGACCTCCTCGTTGAATCCTGAGGCCATGATGGTCAGGCCGTCAAGGACGATCGCGAACTGGGCTTTCTCCGCGTCGGTACTTGGTGAGGCGCCTGCGGACGCCGATGCGGTGTCACGGTAGCCGACGAGCCGTCCTGACAGGTCGGCGAAGGCCTGGGTCCCCTCGGAGTTGAACTCCAGGGACACCACCCAGTTGCTCGTGGTCGAGCCCTGGCTAGTGGTCTCCAGGCCAGAGACGGCATTGGACAGCTCGGTACCCGCAATCTCAGCCGGCCCCAGGACATAGGCCCCGGGGGATCCGTCCCTGGAGCAGGAGACCACGGCGACGGAGGGGTCCTGCGTATCTCCGGTGAGGTTGTCCGCCTGGGTGCAGTCTGTCATGTACGCCTCATAGAGCAGCTGCTCGCTGATCCAGGAGTCCGAGGAGGCGTCCTGCGAGGTCTCGGGAAGAGGGTCCGAGGAGATCATGCCGTCGCCGTCCACGTCGGCATAGCTCGTGGCGATCTCCTCGGGTGTCACGGTGGTAGCCGCCTCCTCGTCCCCGGCAGTGGCGTCCGTCTCGGCACCAGCGGTGGCGCCGTCGCTAGCAGTAGCCTGCTGGTTCTGTGCCTGGGCCATCAGGTGGGCGTTGTACTGGATGGCCCTGATTACCGGGCGAAAGTACATAACCGCAGATGTGCGGACGAGCTCGAGGGCCTGCTCGTCAGGCTCACCAGGTAGGGAGACCACGATGTTTTGCCCGCCTTGACGGGAGATCTGGGCCTCCGAGACCCCGGAGGCGTCCACCCTCTGGCGGATGACGTCAATCGCCTGGTCCACGTCGGAGTCCGTGACCTGTGAGCCGTCGGTCGTCGTGGGGGTCAGGATGATCTGAGTACCTCCCTCAAGGTCGAGGGCCAGGCCCGGGGTCATGGAAGTCCATCCCCTCATCGTCCCCACCGCCAGCACTGCGAAGCCGACGGCAATGACGAGGACAACCATAAGAAGACGACGTCCTGGACGCCTGCGCTGCTTTCTGGACACCTGGTCCCTTCCTGGTGAAGTACTCAGTCCCGCCGACACCTGTCAGCCGGGTAGTCACGTCTCAGGTGCGGTCTCAGGACCGTGGCTGGCGCAGGTCCTCGGCCGTGTCGGCCTCCTCACCAGTGTCGCCACCGTCGTCAGCCTCCTCATGGGCCTCCGCGTCGCTGTCGGAGTCGATGTCACCGACCCCGCCTGCGTCCTGGTCCGGCTCGCCCTCGGGGTCATCATCCTCAGGCTCGTCATCCTCGTCGGCCTCGCCCGTGACAGCGAAGGGAGGCTCCTCAGCACCGACGATGGAGCGCTTGGCCCACAGCGTCTCGTCGCCCAGGGGTGTGGCGAGGGTGACGACGTCTCCGTCGGCCTCGACAACCTTGCCGTAGAAGCCGGCCGTCGTGCGCACCCAGGTCCCGGGGACGAGGGCCTCCTCAGTGCGCCGCGCCTGCTCCTCGGCCATTCTCTGCTGCTGCCTGCGGCCAAGCACAGAGAACAGCCAGAAGACCCCCATCATCACAACGAGCATGAAGATCAGTTCCACGGAAGCCTCCCCGTATCGCGATCAGGACCTGTCCCTGGCACAGGCCAACGGGGGCGAGTCTAGGACACCTCGTCCCGGACGCCAGTGCCTTCGGGCGAGGACTTGGGCACATCACGGCTGCTCCCGCCCCGATTCAGAGCCAGGCCGCACCCAGGCCCGCAGAGACCGACGCCCACACAGGCTGCTCTCCCCCATGCTTCTGAGCCGCGCAGCACTCTAGCCGAACAACGTCCCCTCGGCAGGGGGCACTAGCCCCAGGTGCTCGTAGGCGGCAGAGGTCGCCGCACGGCCACGAGGGGTGCGCACCATCAGACCCTCCCGCACCAGGTAGGGCTCCGCGACGGTCTCGACCGTCTCCGGCTCCTCCCCCACGGTGACCGCCAGGGTGGCCAGCCCGACGGGACCGCCGCCAAAACGGGTGCACAAGGCGTGCAGCACCTGACGGTCCAGGCGGTCCAGGCCCAAGGCGTCAACCTCGAAGACCTCCAGGGCGCTGCGAGCCGCAGGCAGGTCCAGCCGACCGGGAGCGCCGTGGACCTCCGCCCAGTCCTGAACCCGCCGCAGAAGTCGGTTGGCCACCCGTGGCGTGCCCCGGGAGCGACGGGCCAGCTCGTCTGCAGCCTCCTCCTCCAGGTGGACACCCAGCAGGCCGGCACTGCGCCGCAGGATGCGGGTCAGGTCGCCCGGCCCGTAGAAGTCCAGGTGGCCGGTGAAGCCGAAGCGGTCACGCAGGGGAGCAGGAAGCAGCCCTGCCCGCGTGGTCGCCCCGACCACAGTAAAAGGAGGCAGCGACAGGGGGATAGAGGTGGCACCAGGGCCCTTGCCCACCACGATATCGACCCGGAAGTCCTCCATAGCCAGGTAGAGCATCTCCTCGGCGGTCCGCGCCAGACGGTGGATCTCGTCAATGAAGAGGACGTCGCCCTCCTCCAGGGAGGACAGGACCGCCGCCAGGTCGCCAGCGTGCTGGATCGCTGGTCCCGACGTCAGCCGCAGGGCACCGTCGACCTCGTTGGCGATGATCATGGCCAGGGTCGTCTTCCCCAGACCAGGGGGACCCGACAGCAGCACGTGGTCAGCCGCGACGCCGCGGGCCAGCGCCGAGCGCAGCACCACGGAGAGCTGGCCGCGCACCACCTCCTGGCCCGTGAAGTCCTCCAGCCTTCGCGGCCTCAGTGCCGCCTCGGCGGCACGCTCGACCTCGTCAGCCGCCCCCGTCACCAGGCGCTGGTCGCCACTGACCGCACCGCCGTCACCCACGTCGTGCACCTCCCAGCCACCTCAGGCTCGCCCGGAGAAGGGCAGCCACGTCAGCAGCCTGCCCGGGCACGGTGGTAGCGGCCCCCGCCTCCCCCGCCTCCACGGTACTGACCGCCTCACGAGCGGTGGCCTCATTCCAGCCCAGCTGGACTAGGGCGGCCACGACGTCGGGGTTGGGCTCTCCGGAGACCGCGGCCACCTGGTCGTGCGGGCCGCCGCCGGACCCAGAGGCCTCCCCGGCGGCAGGACCCAGCCTGTCACCGACGTCGATGATGACCCGCTGCGCCCCCTTGGGTCCCAGGCCGGGGACCCTCCTAAGAGCAGCCACGTCCTGGTCTGCCACAGCCTTGCGCAGTGCGTCAGGGGTGTGGACAGCCAGCATCGCCAGGGCCAGCCTGGGGCCGACCCCGCGCACCCCCATGAGCACACGGAAGCAGTCGCGCTCGTCGGCGTCGATAAAGGCGTAGAGGGTCAGGGAGTCCTCCCGTACCACCAGCTCGGTGTGAACCAGGACCTCCCTGCCCACTCTGAGTGAGGACAGGGTAGTGGGCGTGGCCTGCACGCTCATCCCCACGCCACCGGTCTCGATCACGGCACCCGTCAGAGAGACGTCAAGGACGGCACCGCGCAGTGAGGCAATCATGTGTGAGCCCAACTCCTGTCCACGAGGATCTCGAACACCTGTTCGGAGAATAGCAGGCCGCGCCCGGCAGCAGCAGGATCACCGCCGCACCCGGCGCGGATCGACCGCACCCGTACGCCGGGCGGCCGCCTGCGCCGCAGCCCACTGACGCTGCGCCGGGGTGCGGGCCGACGCCCGCACCGCTCCCCCTGCCGAGACCATCTCTCCGACGTCGTCCGCTCCACTGCCACCACCGCGCCAGCCGTGGCAGATCGCCTGGGCCAAGGCGTCGGCGGCGTCCGCTGGCTGCGGCGGGGAGTCCAGTCTGAGGATACGCGTCACCATGCGCTGAACCTGGACCTTGTCCGCCCTACCTGACCCGGTGACAGCCGCCTTCGCCTCGCTAGGAGTGTGCTGGGCCACGTCAAGACCGGACCGAGCACCTGCGACCATGGCCACGCCGATGACCTGGGCCACCCCGATGACGGACCGCAGGTTCTCCTGGGCGAAGACGCGCTCGATGGAGACGACCGAAGGCCCCAGGCGGGCGATCCAGTCCTCAATGGCCTCGGCGACAGCCAGCAGACGCTGCTCCGGACTGCTGCCCGGCGAGGTACGGACAACCCCTACCTCCACCAGCCGTGCCCGGCGACGAGGATCGATATCGACACAGCCCAGGCCGCAGCGCGTCAGCCCGGGATCGATGCCGAGGACCCTCTGCTGACTCACCAGGGCGCGCCTGGAGGCCGGGCTCACCGGGTGCTCCTGCTGCGTGCCGTGCGCTCCTCGCCCTCCTGCACGAGTCCCTACTCCTCACCGGAGTCGAGCTTGGCAGCGACCTCCGCAGAGATATCGACGGAGGTAAAGACGTTCTGGACGTCATCGGAGTCCTCCAGGGCATCGACGAGCCGGAGCACCTTGCGGGCGGCCTCCAGGTCCACCTCAACCTTGGTCCCGGCCACGAACTGGACCTCTGCGGAGTCGTAGTCCATCCCGGCCTGCGTCAGAGCCGTGCGCACGGCGACGATGTCACCCGGATCGGAGTAGACCTCGAAGGAGTCGCCCGCGTCCTCGACCTCCTCTGCCCCCGCGTCCAGGACGGCCGCCAGGATGGAGTCCTCATCCACCCCGTCAGCCTTGGCCACCTCGACCACACCTTTGCGGGCGAAGTTGTAGGCCACGGACCCCGGGTCAGCCAGGCTTCCGCCGTTGCGGGAGAATGCGACACGGACGTCGGAGGCGGCACGGTTGCGGTTGTCGGTGAGGCACTCCACCAGGAAGGCGACACCGGCGGGGCCGTAGCCCTCGTACATGATGGTCTGCCAGTCCGCTCCTCCGGCCTCCTCGCCGCTGCCCCGCCTGACGGCGCGGGTGATGTTGTCAGCGGGCACCGAGTTCTTCCGGGCCTTCTGGATCGCGTCGTACAGCGTCGGGTTGCCCGCAGGGTCCCCACCCCCCGTGCGGGCGGCCACCTCAATGTTCTTGATAAGGCGGGCAAACAGCTTACCTCGCTTGGCGTCGATCACCGCCTTCTTGTGCTTGGTTGTGGCCCACTTGGAGTGACCCGACATGTGTTCTCCTTGTTCTCCTTGAAAGTTCGTCAGATGGCCGGTACGGCCTGGCGGGCGACGGGAAGTGCTGACAGGCAGCACCCGCCGCAGAGACGAGGATATGGCCTACCCGGTTGGCCCCCGCAACCTCACAGCGGGGGCGGAGGCACGGACGCAGCCGTGCGAACCGCGCTGATCCTACCGCCCGGCTCAGCGTCCTCCCAAGGCCGCTGGACCAGCGCGAGTCTGCGCAAGGTACCTCAGCCTCTCCTCCCGGACCGGCTTCCCCTCACTGACCGCACTCGCCCGAGTAGCACGAGCACCCACCGCCGTCCCGGCAGCTGGGGACGCAACCAGCGTCAGCAGGGTCGGTGAGGTCCACCACCCTGCCATCCCAGCCGGCACGCAGGTCACGCAGGGCGCCGACCAGGCAGACCGGGTAGACCGCCTCACCCCTGGCCTGCGCCTGGGACACCTGAACCAGGCTCCACCAGCCCACGGAGTCGACGGCGTCACGCTCCAGGTCGGTCCACCCGTCCCTGCGCACCTCCACCGGGCCAGGGAGCCTAAGGAGGTAGAAGAGCTCGTGCTGACGGCAGGTGACCTGCATGAACCGGAAGACGGCCTCACGCCGGGCGACAGGACCCTCCAGGTGCTCCTCGCCCACAGCCAGCCCCGTCTCCTCGGCCAGCTCACGTGCCGCGCCCTGCTTGGGGCTCTCACCGGGGTGCAGTCCTCCGCCCGGAGTGAAGACCCACCGGTGGGAGGAGTCGGCAGTGTCGTGCCCCCTCAGGAGGAGCACCTGCTTCCCGGCGGCCATGACCAGCACCCGGGCAGCCCGGCGGTGCGGCAGGCCGTCAGGGCCCAGCCGCCACTCCCGGGGGTCCAGCAGGTCGGTCCAGTCGGGCGGCACCAGGTCCGCACGGCGGCCGTCGGCGGCCAGGGTCCCGGGCGGTACCGGAGCAGGGCTCACCAGCCGCGCTCGGCCAGGCGGTGCGGCACAGGAAGGTCCGCGGCGCTGATGCCGACCATGGCCTCACCCAGGCCCCGCGACACCTCGGCAACAGCCTCAGGATCGTTGAACTGGGCCGTGGCCCGCACGATAGCGCGGGCGCGCCTGACCGGATCACCGGACTTGAAGATACCCGAGCCCACAAAGACGCCCTCGGCACCCAGCTGCATCATCATGGCGGCGTCAGCAGGGGTCGCGACTCCTCCTGCGGTAAACAGGGTCACAGGAAGACGACCGGTCGAAGCCACCTCAGTCACCAGATCATAAGGTGCACCCAGCTCCTTGGCCGCCAGGTAGAGGTCCTCGTCAGGCAGGGCCGCAAGACGGAGGATCCCCTCACGGATGGAGCGCATGTGCGTCACCGCGTTGGAGACGTCGCCCGTGCCAGCCTCGCCCTTGGAGCGGATCATCGCAGCGCCCTCGGCGACACGGCGCAGCGCCTCTCCCAGGTTGGTCGCCCCGCACACGAACGGTACCGTGAAGGCCCTCTTGTCAATGTGGTGGGAGTAGTCAGCCGGAGTCAGGACCTCGGACTCGTCCACGCAGTCGACTCCCAGGGACTGCAGTACCTGGGCCTCGACGAAGTGGCCGATACGGGCCTTGGCCATGACCGGGACGGAGACTGACTCAATGATGGCGCTGACAAGCTCGGGATCCGACATGCGGGCCACACCGCCCTGCGCCCGGATGTCGGCCGGGACCCGCTCCAGAGCCATGACCGCGACGGCACCGGCGTCCTGGGCGATGCGCGCCTGCTCCGGCGTGACCACGTCCATAATGACGCCCCCCTTGAGGGACTCGATCATGTCGTTCCTGACGGCCCGGCTACCGGTAGACGCATGTGAGGCGTTCATGGGCACTCCTGTTCACCTAGGTCTGTCGCAAAGGTCTATCGCAAAGTCTGTGAGGGCACCTGGACGACGTGTCCTCACGGGCTGGGGCCTCGCAGCAAGACACCCAGGTGCGCCCTCTCTCACTCTACCGCAACAATTCCTGACCCGTCCCGGATGCCCCCGGCCCCGGTCCTGGCCCGCAGCCGACCTGGCCTGCTCACACAGTACTCACACAACTCACACACCACTCACGCGGCACCGAGGAAGACCTGACGACTGGAGGTGATCCGGGCAAGGAGCTCGCGCTCCTTGTCAGCGAAATCGTAGCCGGCGTGCCCGTCCACCGCCTGCTGACGCAGCTGGGCCAGCTCGGCCGCCCCCTTCTGAAAGCGGCTCATCGCGGTGGCTGCGGCAGGCCCTCGCGTGCGTGCCCACCGGCGACCCGCCGAGCGCCCCGGCCCCGTGGTCAGCATCATGACCTCCTGCGGGGAGAACCAGCCCGCGCGCCCGTAGTCGTCCAGCCGACGCCTCATCGTCATGCGCTCCGCCCAGCGCAGCCACACCACCATACCGATGCAGGCCAGGAAGAAGGGAACCTCGACAAGAAGGTAGTACCGGGGTGCGACAGTGACGACACCGTTCCAGAACGCGTGGAGGACGACTGCGGCCACCAGGCCCACCGGGGTCCACCACACCCACGCCAGCCTCGACCGTCTCCGGGCGGAGAGGCCGATCGCGACTCCCGTGCACGCCGTGAAGGTCACGTGGGCGAAGGGGGAGAAGAGGCCACGTATCATGAAGACCAGGAGGAGGTTCTCCCGGTTGGTGACAAAGTAGAGGATGTTCTCGGCAAAGGCGAAGCCCGCTGCCACCACGGCAGCGTAGACCAGCCCGTCCACAGCGCCGCTGAAGGTACGCCGCCACGCCAGGAAGATGACGAGCACTCCGAGCCCCTTGACCGTCTCCTCCACAATCGGGGCGGACACGACGGCAGCGAGGCCCTCGGCCTCCTGGAGGTCCCCAGTGGCGTCGGCCACCACCGCCGCAAAGGTGGAGTTGACCAGCAGCGAGACCGCCGTCGAGACTCCGGCACCCCACAGGAAGGCCACCAGCAGCATCCTGACGGGCTCGGGCTCCCACCGGTCGATCCAGAAGACCACGGCCAGCACGACGAGTAGGGGGACCGTCGCCAGGAGCACTACCAGGGCCAGGTCGGGGACACTTGAGGCGGACCCGGAGACCAGCCACAGCATCCCTGCCAGTCCGGCTGCTCCCAGGAAGGCCAGGACATAGTAGAGCACCTCGCGCCATCGTGCGGCGTCCTGAAGGCTGGGTGCTGCGGCACCGTTGGCCGGGCCGGGCACCCGCCCCCACCCGGGGGGCCTCACGCCAGCACCCTGCCCGGCACCTGCGTGCACGCCCCCCACCGGTGCGGCCGGGCTCCCTGACAGGCTCGGAAGGTCCGCACCAGGGCGCCGGTAGCCGCTGCGGGGAGCCCAGGACCGGCTCGGGGGAGGCAGCGTCATGACCCCTCCCCCTGCAACGGTCGTGGTTGCTCTCCTGGTTGCGATCGCGGTTGCTCAGGCTCCAGGCCGACGTGCCCCACCGGTGCTGTCTCGTCATCAGCCTCGAAGGTCTGCGGCATGGGTGCGTGCCCAGCCAGGTGCAGAACACGCACGACAGGCCGCTCCCGCAGGGCGCGCGCCTGCCTCACGTGGGTGTTGTGGAACCGGCGGGACAGGACCATGCGATAGCAGGCACGGTCAAGCCGTGCCAGCGCCTGTGAGCCCCTCTGGCTGCCGTCCAGGTCCTCACGAGCCTGCATGTCGACGACAGTACGTATCACTCGGCTGAGGTCTGACTCGAGCTGGGAGCGAGAGCGGCTCCTGGTCGGCTGCGGTCCGTGAGCACCTGCCCCTGCATGACCGTAGGCGGAGTCCAGCCGGGGAACGGGGTCGAGGCCGTCGTTGACGATCGGTCCCTCCGCGTCCAGGGCGTCCCGAGCGGCCTGGGCCAGCAGCATGCAGGAGGCGGGGTCGAGGACACCGGTGGAGGCCAGGTCCGCAGCAGCCTCGGCCCGATGCAGGATCTGAGCCTCCAGGGTAGCCCGGGCTCCGAGGACCTGACGGTGCAGGCGGTCCACGCGCACGGCGCGGGCGTACAGCGCCCACCCGAGGACCAGAAGGAGGAGCAGAACCAGGACCACGACGAGCAGCAGTCCGCTCCACCCGCCCCGGCCCAGCAGTCCCACCTGCCCGGAAGACGTCATCGCGTCCACCCCGACCCAGGCGGGAGAAAGGTTTGTCGGCAGGTCGTACAGCACGTAGCAGACACAGAGGCAGGCGGATGAGGGCATGCTCAGTCCCCTCTCTTACCGCGTAGCCGCGCCAGCATGGTACGCGATCCCGGCTCCAGGCTCACCCGCGTGTGAGCCGCGGACAGGGCCATATCGTAGACGTCGAGCACGGCGTCGGTGACCGTCTGCCAGTCATAGCGTGTGACAACGGCCGCCGCCGCCTCGCGACGGGCAGCAGCCGCCTCGGTGTCACGCAGAGTGGTGATAACGGCGTGGGCCAGGCCCTGCGGGTCCCCACGGGGGAACAGGGTGCCGTAGCGCCCCGCACCCAGGACGTCGGAGAAGGCGGTGATGTCAGAGGCGACCACCGACGTCCCCGCAGCCATCGCCTCCACCAGGACGATTCCGAAGGACTCCCCCCCCGTCTGCGGCGCCACGTAGCACGACGCCGAGGCTAGCAGGGAAGCCTTGTCCTCCTCGGTGACGCCTCCCAGGAAGCGCACTGCATCCCCGTATCGGGCCAGGCTGTCACGCACCTCCTGGGCCTGTCCCCGTCCAGCCACCAGGAAGCGCGCACCCGGAAAGGCCTCCAGGACCGCAGGTACCGCGGCGGCGAGCACGGTCAGGCCCTTTCGGGGCTCGTCCAGGCGTCCCAGGAAGGCAATCGTAGGAGACTGGGGCGTCCCGCGGAAGCGCGGGTCGTCCCGGGGGGCGGTGGCGAAGGGGGCGATGCTGACCCCGTTAGGGATGACGACGGCGTCTCCGCCGTGGTGCTGGACGAGGGTTCTGCGGGCCTCCTCGGAGACGGCGATGCGCGCTGAGAGCTTCTCCAGCAGCGGTACGGCGACAGGTGAGACCAGTTCTCGGGCCAGGGAGCGGTCCATGGCCGCGTGGAAGGTTCCCACCACCGGGCCAGTGGCGGCCTGCAGCGCCAGCATGCCCACCGAGGGGGTAATGGGCTCGTGGACGTGAAGGACATCGAAGTCCCCGGCCGCCAGCCACCGCCTGGCCCGTCGGGCGACAGCCGCGCCGAAGTTGAGCCGGGCGACGGAGCCGTTGTAGGGGATGGCAAGGGCGTCACCGGCGCTGGTCACCCACTTAGGGAGATCGGTGCCCTCGCTCGCCGGAGCCAGCACGGACACGTCGTGCCCCCGCCTGGACAGCTCCTGCGCCAGATCTGTCACGTGGACCTGCACCCCACCATGGGCGTCAAAGGAGTACGGGCACACGATGCCGATCCTCATGATCTCCCCTCACCCAAGACAGCAGCACGCCCGCTACCTTCGCTGCCGCCGCCGTCCTGCTCGCCACTGCCCTGGCTGGCCGAGCGGCCAGCCCCTTCCCCGTGTCCCGCACCGCGGGAGCGGCCCCGGGCCAGGCGCTCGGGATCGAGGTCCTCCTCAAAGACGGGCTGAAGCATGTGCCAGTCCACCAGGTGGTCCACCAGCAGGGGCTCAACGGCCCGTACCCAGGCTCGCGTGTGCTCTGCTACCTGGTCGTGCCCCGTCTCTACGACGGGGACCTCGACCTTGCGTACGCTCAGGACCAGCCCCCACGGCGAGCCTGCCTGACGCCGCCGCCGTCCTGACAGCCTCTCGTAGTAGATGACCGCCGTGTACAACGGCAGGCTCAGCCGGTGAGCCAGGGCCGCCGGTCCGGCGGCAACGTAGACCGGGTAACCGCACAGCTCAGCCCTGACCCCCGAGGACGACAGGTCCCGGTCAGCCAGGAGGGCGATCACGTACCGATCCTGCCCTGCGGCCTCCAGGAGTCGGTCAAACACCTTCTCACCACGACCCTGGCCGATGATGCGCAGCCCCAGCTGCTCGCGGAAGCGCGTGAACTGCTCAAAGAGATCCTCAGGCTCCAGCCTCTCCGCCACCGTCAGCACCGGTGCCAGCTCACGGCAGGCCCAGGCCGCAGCCAGGTCCCAGTTCCCGGTGTGAGGCAGAGCCACGACGACGTTGCCGCGTCCCAGGTCCTCTAGGACCTGGGACGCCCCCTCGAACCGCACCCGGGCCGCGAGCTGGCTGGCACCCACGGAGGGCAGGGCGAAGGCCTCGTAGAAGTAGCGCATGTAGGAGCGCATGGCCTGGCGCGAGAGGCGCGAGACCTGGCGGGAACCAACAGGCTGGTCCAGTAGCCGGGCCAGGTTCCTCTCTAGCTGGCCCACACCTCCGCGCCCGCCACGTACCCGGTGCAGTGCCCAGGCCAGGTCGGCACCGACGTGGAAGAGGGCGTAGCCGATGCTGCCCGGCAGGTGGGGCACAGCCTTCCAGGCGAACCGGTAGAGGTCCTCGGCACCGACCTGTCTCACCCGGACCCGCTTCACGAGGGCCTCCCGTCCGCCGCTGTCCCTGCGGTCCCCGGAACAGGACCAGGCGTCCCGGGGGCAGGGCTGCCGTCCAGGCCTGGCTCGGCTGAGGAGGGGGTGGGGGCGGTCTGGACCGCTACGGCACGGACCCGCTGGAGCACGGTCACCAGGGAGGCGAGGCACACGTAGGACAGGCCGAGGGTCAGCACCCACAACGGGGCACCCAGGCCCACCGCAAGGGTAGCCAGCAGAGCCACCACCAGGCGGTCGGTGCGCTCTGCCACGCCGACGGAGGCCTGAACGCCCACCGCCTCGGCCCTGGCCCGGGCGTAGGGCACGACCCCGGCGAGGACCACTGAGGACAGGGCAGCCACGAGCGTCACAGTACGCAGTGCCCCAGCCTCCATACGCAGCGCCGCCCAGGCGGCAAGGGAGGCGAAGACCGCGCCGTCGGCAAGGCGGTCCATCGTGGAGTCCAGGAAGGCGCCGAAGACGGAGGTGCGTCCCGTGGCACGGGCCAGGATTCCGTCAAAGGAGTCGGCCACGAGCACCAGAGCCAGCACCAGCGGCCCGGCTACGAAGTGGCCCTGAGGCAGCAGGAGCACCGCTGCGGACACCGACAGCACGGTCCCGGCCACGGTCAGCACGTTGGGTGTCACGCCTGCTCTGGCCATAGCCAGGGCAGGCCGGGTGAACAGTGCCCTGGTCAGGCCGCGTCCGTGGTTACCCAGCATCGCTACTTCAGCACCTCCCCTGTGCCCGTGCGCCTCACGCCGCCTCCCAGGCAGCAGCAAGCATGTCACGCTGGTCGCCCAGGAGCTGGGGCACCGGCTTGGTACGGCCAATGATCGGCATGAAGTTGGCGTCACCCTTCCAGCGCGGGACGATGTGCTGGTGGAGGTGGGCGGCAATCCCGGCTCCCGCTACGTCCCCCTGGTTCATCCCCAGGTTGAAGCCGTGCGGGTGGGAGACGTGGCGCACGACCTCCATGGCCCGGGCTGTCAGCTCACCAATCTCGACACGCTCCTGGGCGCTGGCCTGAGTCCAGTCCGAGACATGCCGGTAAGGGCACACCAGGAGGTGGCCGGTGTTGTAGGGGTAGAGGTTCATGAGGACGTAGGCGAGCCGCCCGCGGTGGACGATAAGGGCCTCCTCGTCCTCCCGCTCCGGGCCGGCACAGAACGGGCACTGGGAGGCCGAGTCGTCAGCAGGCTTGTCCTGGCCCCCGATATAGACCATCCGGTGGGGGGTCCACAGCCGCTGGAAGGCTGACGGCGCCCCCTCGTGGTAGAGGGGCGGCTCAGCAGCGCGACCGCCGTGCGCTGCAGCGTGCTCGTGGCACCCGGACCCGGTGTGCTCCTCCGGCTCTGCGTCACTCACGGGGCAGCCTCTCCCCTGCCGGGTCATTGACCCGGTCAGTGATCACGGACACGATGTGCGCCACGGCCTGGTCCACGGGCACACCGTTGGTCTGCCCGCCGTCTCGGAACCGGAAGGACACGGCCCCTGCCTGCGCGTCCTCCCCTCCGGCGATCAGCGTGAAAGGCACCTTCTCCTTGGAGGCGTTACGGATCTTCTTGCCGAAGCGGTCGTCGGAGGCGTCCACCTCCACCCGGACCCCGTGCTCACGCAGCCTGGCAGCCACGGAGTCAACATAGTCGTTAAAGGCCTCCGCGACGGGGACCAGACGCACCTGCACCGGGGCGAGCCACGCCGGGAAGGCCCCGGCGTAGTGCTCGGTGAGGACCCCGATGAAGCGCTCGATGGCCCCGAACTTGGCGGAGTGGATCATGACGGGCTCACGGTGGGTCCCGTCCGGTGCGGTATAGGCCAGGCCGAAGCGGTGGGGCTGGTTGAAGTCGTACTGGATGGTTGACATCTGCCAGGTCCGCCCGATGGCGTCCTTGGCCTGCACCGAGATCTTGGGGCCGTAGAAGGCGGCGCCACCCGGGTCGTCAACCACCAGCAGGTCGTTGTCCCGGGCGCACTCGGCGGCGATCGTGGTCAGGATCTCGGTGGCGGAGGCCCACTGCTCGTCAGTGCCGATGAACTTGTCCTTCTTCCTCCCGTCCTCGTCCCGGGTGGAGACCTCTAGGTAGAAGTCGTCCAGGCCGAAGTCCTTCAGGAGGGTCAGGACGAAGGTCAGCAGGTGGCGGACCTCGTCGGGGGCCTGCTCGGGGGTGCAGTAGGAGTGGGAGTCGTCCTGGGTGATGGAGCGCACCCTGGTCAGGCCTTGGAGGACACCGGACTTCTCGTTGCGGTAGACGGTGCCGAACTCGAACAGGCGTAGGGGCAGCTCGCGGTAGGAGCGTCCCCGGGAACCGAAGATGAGGTTGTGCATCGGGCAGTTCATGGCCTTGAGGTAGTAGGCCTGCCCGTCGTCGTCCATCGGGGGAAACATGCCGTCGGCGTAGTAGGGAAGGTGCCCCGAGACGTGGAACAGCTCCTCCCTGGAGATGTGGGGGGTGCCTACGTAGAGGAAGCCGCTGCGGATGTGGGCCTCACGGACGTAGTCCTCCATGACCCGCTTGAGCACGCCTCCCTTGGGGTGGAAGACCGGCAGGCCCGCTCCCAGCTCCTCGGGAAAGGAGAACAGGTCGAGCTCGGCGCCCAGCCTGCGGTGGTCACGTCTGGCAGCCTCGGCCAGGCGGTGCTGGTAAGCCTTGAGCTCGTCCTTGGAGGGCCAGGCAGTACCGTAGATGCGCTGCAGGGAGTCGCCGGACTGGTCCCCCTTCCAGTAGGCCGAGGAGAACTTGGTGAGGGCGAAGCCCTGGCCGATGAGCCGGGTGGAGGGAAGGTGAGGGCCGCGGCACAGGTCCGTCCAGGCCACGGTGCCGTCACGACGGACGTTGTCGTACATGGTCAGCCCCCCGGAGCCGACCTCCACGGAGGCTCCTTCCGCACCGGCCCCCTTGGTGGTGATGAGCTCGAGCTTGTAGGGCTGGTCGGCCAGCTCGGCCCGCCCCTGGGCCTCGGTGATCTCGCGGCGCACGAAGCGCTGCCCCTCCTTGACGATGCGCTTCATACGCTTCTCGACCTCGCGGAGCAGCTCGGGCGTCACTGCCTCGATGCCGCCGAAGTCGTAGTAGAAGCCGTCAGTGATGAAGGGACCGACGCCGAGGTTGACGTCGGGGAAGATCTCCTGGACGGCCTGGGCCATGACGTGGGTGGCGGAATGGCGCAGGATGTTCAGCCCGTCCTCAGAGTCAAGGGTAATCGGCTCAACGACCGCGGCCTCAGGTAGCTCCCGCTCCAGGTCCCAGGGCTCGCCGTCAACGCGTACGGCGACCACCTGCCCGGTCCTGACCTCCTCCTCGAACACGGTGGCGCCGGTGGCTGCGGCACCGATGGCGCGCTCGACGCCGTCAACGATGACGTGGGGCGTGGGCTGAGATGGCACGGGGTCGTCTCCTCATGGGTCATGGGGCGCTGTACCGGTGCACCCGTCTGGGCGGGCAGTCTACTCACACCCCGCCGGTCACCAGGCTACCGTGCTACCACCAGGACGACGCGGGGAGACTGGTCACCAACAGCTCCCGCGTGCCAGGCCAGAAGGTCTGACGACCCGAGGGCTCGCGTCTGCAAGGACAAGTACCCGCGCAACTACCCGCGCGAGGACGTCGTAGCCTCACCGGTGGAACCTCACCACTGAACTACCTTCCTGTCCCGTAGCAGCTGACCGTTGATCCGTCCTCCGTCAGCGGGCCGGGTCGCGAGCCAGACGATCGTGTCCGCCCCCTCAGAGACGTCCCGCGGAGCGCCGTCCCCTCCCATGTCGGTGCGCACCCACCCGGGGCAGACAGCGTTTACCTCGACGTTTCCCTCCGCCTCCTGCGACGCCACGACCGTCAGGGCGTTCAGCGCCGCCTTCGATATACCGTACGCGGCGGGTCCACTGATCCTGTCAGAGAACGTTCCATAGCCCGAGGAAACATTGATGATCCGCCCCTGGCCGCGGCGGTTCATCTTGGGGAGAAACTCTGATATGAGAGAGAACGGCCCCAGCATATTAGTCTCGCACGACTGCCTGACGTCGTCCACGGAAAGCCTCCGGAAGGGGAGCGCATTGTAGATGCCCGCATTGTTCACGAGAACATCCAGGTTCTCGCCCACGTGCTCAGAAAGAGCGCTCACGTCCTCACCGGAGGTGACGTCCAGCCTGACACACTCAATGTCGCCTTCCGACTGGATCGCCCTGGCCACACGCCGGCCGACCACGACATCCCTGCTGCCAAGATAGACGTGGTCCCCCAACGCCGACAGCGCCCGGCAGACTTCCCTGCCAATTCCTCTGTTGCCGCCAGTGACCAGTGCAGTCCTCATGACAAACCTCGTCCCGAAGCCAGGCCTCAGCCTCTGCTGAGGGTTTCGTAGGCACCGCCACGCACCTCAGCCCTCCGACCGGTGACGTGACCTCCTGGCCCAAGGAACTACTGGGGTGAAATCCAGTGCGTGCAGGTTATGTCGCCGCCAGCACAGGCGACCAGTGGGCGATACTGGGTTCGAACCAGTGACCTCTTCCGTGTCAGGGAAGCGCGCTACCGCTGCGCCAATCGCCCGAGCGGATGACGGGACTCGAACCCGCGACCCTCACCTTGGCAAGGTGATGCTCTACCAACTGAGCCACATCCGCAGTGTCGCCTTCCAAGAGCCGTCTGATGCCGCCCCGGGGAGACAGCCGGAACTCTACCAACCTCGCCCCGCAACGCCAAGTGACACCCATGTGGTGTCGACCTTGCTGTACAGCGCCTCCGGGGCGGAGACCTCCGACCACGCTTTCGCCCCGCCCTTTCGACCTTGTCGCCCCGACAGCAGCAACGCCGACCCGGGCTGCGCGCAGGCACCCTGGCAGCGACAGGTGGCATCCCATCGCCTAACGTCCTCCACTCAGGGCACCGGGCGTGGCAGGGTTGGACCCATGCCGACTCTTCAGACTCAGCAGATCTGGCCGGGACAGCCCTACCCCCTGGGAGCCACGTACGACGGAGCAGGCACCAACTTCTCCCTGTTCTCCTCCGCGGCGACCGCCGTGGAGCTGTGCCTGTTCGACGAGGAGGGGCGGGAGACCGCCGTCCCCCTCACCGAGGTGGACGGAGACGTCTGGCACGCCTACCTGCCGGGAGTCAGCCCGGGCCAGCAGTACGGCTACAGGGTCCACGGCCCCTACAGCCCGGAGGCAGGCCACCGCTGCGACCCCTCCAAGCTCCTCCTGGACCCCTACGCCAAGGCAATGACCGGCCAGGTCGAGCCCTCCCCCACGCTGTACTCCTACGACTTCACCGATCCTGAGGTGCGTAACACCCAGGACTCGGCGGCGCACACGATGCGCTCGGTCGTGGTCAACCCCTACTTTGACTGGGGGCACGACCGTCCCCCGGCCCACGAGTACCACGAGACCATCATCTACGAGGCCCACGTCAAGGGGCTCACCCAGCTGCATCCTGAGGTTCCCGAGGAGCTGCGAGGCACCTACGCGGGCCTGACACAGCCAGCCGTCATCAGGCACCTCAAGGACCTGGGGGTGACCGCCATCGAGCTGATGCCGGTCCACCAGTTCGTCAACGACGCCTACCTGCAGGACAAGGGCCTGTCCAACTACTGGGGCTACAACACCATCGGCTTCTTCGCCCCGCACAGCACCTACGCCGCCTACGGGACCCAGGGTGAGCAGGTCCAGGAGTTCAAGTCGATGGTCAAGGCCCTCCACGAGGCCGACATCGAGGTCATCCTCGACGTGGTCTACAACCACACCGCCGAGGGGAACCACATGGGCCCCACCCTCTCCTTCCGGGGCATCGACAACGCCTCCTACTACCGACTGGTCGACGGTGACCAGGCCCACTACTTCGACACCACAGGCACGGGAAACTCCTTGCTCATGCGCTCCCCCGCCGTGCTGCAGCTCATCATGGACTCCCTGCGCTACTGGGTCACCGAGATGCATGTGGACGGCTTCCGCTTCGACCTGGCCTCCACGCTGGCCCGCCAGTTCCACGAGGTGGACAAGCTCAGCGCCTTCTTCGACATCATCCATCAGGACCCGGTGATCTCCCAGGTCAAGCTCATCGCCGAGCCCTGGGACGTGGGGGACGGCGGCTACAACGTGGGCGGCTTCCCCACCCTGTGGAGCGAGTGGAACGGCAAGTACCGTGACACGGTACGTGACTTCTGGCGGGGTGAGCCCTCGACCCTGGGAGAGTTCGCCTCCCGGATCACCGGATCCTCCGACCTCTACCAGCACTCCGGGCGCACACCCGTGTCCAGCATCAACTTCGTCACCGCCCACGACGGGTTCACGATGCACGACCTGGTGTCCTACAACGAGAAGCACAACGAGGCTAACGGCGAGGGCGGGGCCGACGGCGACTCCGACAACCGCTCGTGGAACTGCGGCGTGGAGGGACCCACCGACGACCCCGAGGTCAATGAGCTGCGCAGCCGCCAGACTCGCAACTTCCTGGCCACGATCCTGTTCAGCCAGGGGGTCCCCATGATCTGCCACGGCGACGAGATGGGCCGCACCCAGGGGGGTAACAACAACGTCTACTGCCAGGACAACGAGACCTCCTGGGTCAGCTGGGATCTGGACGAGCGCGGCCAGGAGCTGCTGGAGTTCACCAGGACCATGATGTGGCTACGCCGGGACCACCCGGTTCTGCGCCGCAGACGCTTCTTCACCGGCGACGCCAGCCACGGCGGCGAGTCCGAGCTGGGAGAGATCGAGTGGCTGGCGCCGTCGGGCCAGTCCATGACCGAGCAGGACTGGACCACCTGGTACGCGCGCTCCATGATGGTCTTTCTCAACGGAGAGGCCATCGCCGAACCCGACGCCCTGGGGCAGCGGGTCGTCGACGACTCCTTCCTGGTCCTTATCAACGCCTCGGCCGAGGACATCGACTTCACCCTGCCCGGCCCCGACTACTCACCCGCCTGGACCGTGGCACTGGACACCGCCCCCGCGGTGGACGGTGACTCCGACCCGGTGCTGTCAGCGAGCGAGTCGGTGACCGTGGAGGCCCGCTCCATGCTGTTCCTCGTCAGCGCCGACTCACCGGCCTCGCACGAGACAGCCGCAGCAGCGTCTGGGACGTCTGAACCGACTGCACCCAGCGAGACAGCACCGACGGAGACAGCGGCAGGCAAGGCGGTAACGACCGAGGCGGTGAGGAGGCGGTCATGACAGCCACGTCACCCACGACATCACCCACGACACCGCAGCACGACCAGCCGGGGCACGTCCCGGCTGCACCGCTCCAGGCCTTAGGACCCAGCGGTCACTCGACGGGCCCGGGCACTGGTGAGACCCTCCCCGGGACCACCCACCCACCCACCCAGGCCAGCGGCGGCTACGCCCCCTGGTCCGGCCACGTCCCCGGGCCAGGGCGGCGCACCCCGGTGACTACCTACCGTCTCCAGCTGAGCGAGGACCTTACCTTCGCCGACGCGGAGAACCTGGTGCCCTACCTCTCCCGCCTCGGTGTCACGGACCTGTACCTCTCACCTGTGCTCGCCGCCGCCCCCGGCTCCACGCACGGCTACGACGTCATCGACCACCAGCGGGTCAGCGAGGTGCTGGGAGGGCGTGCAGGCCTGGAGTCCCTGGCCCGCACCGCCCACGACGCAGGCATGGGCCTGGTGGTCGACATCGTGCCCAACCACATGGCCGTGCCCACCCCGGCCTGGCACAACCAGCCGCTGTGGTCCGTGCTGCGTGAGGGGGCGGACTCCCCCTACGCCGCCTGGTTCGACGTCTCCGTGGACGAGCCGATCCTCATGCCGGTCCTGGGCAGGCGCATCGGGGAGGTCCTGGCCGACGAGGAGCTCGTCCTGGAGACCATGGTCGTCCCCGGCCAGGAGCACCTGGGCCCCCAGCACGTGCTGCGCTACTTCGACCACGCCTTCCCGGTTGCTGCGGGCACGGAGTCCCTGCCCATGCACGTCCTGGTCGAGCGCCAGCACTACCGGCTGGCCTATTGGAAGGTCGGCGACGAGGAGATCAACTACCGTCGCTTCTTCGACGTCGGCACCCTGGCGGCGATCCGCGTGGAGGACCCTGAGGTCTTCTCCGGGTCCCACGCCCTGGTGCTGGAGCTGGTGGGCTCAGGGGTTGTCAACGGCCTGAGGGTAGACCACCCCGACGGCCTGGCCGACCCCGGAGGCTACCTGTCACGGCTGTCTGCTGCCAGCGGCGCAGCCTGGATCGCCGCAGAGAAGATCCTGGCTCCCGACGAGTCCCTTCCCACCTCCTGGTCCGTGGCTGGGACCACAGGCTATGACGCGGCCTGGCGGATCGACCAGCTGCAGGTAGACCCCTCCGGCGCGGCCCGCCTGGGCGCCCTCATGCAGGAGCTGACGGGGGACGCGCCGGTGGACCTGGGCCGGGTGACCGAGGAGGCCAAGCGGGAGATCATCGCCGGCTCCCTGGCCTCCGAGGTGGACCGCCTGGCACGGATCCTGGATGACCTGACCTCCCGCGACGTGCGCCTGAGAGACCACACCTTCAAGGACCTGCGGGCCTGCGTCATCGAGCTGCTGGTCGCCGCCGAGCAGTACCGGGCCTACGTGGTTCCCGGGACACCACCCACGCCGGAGACCGTTGCCGTCGTGCACCGTGACGCCGAGGTCGCCCGCGCCCGCCTGGAGGCGGACCAGAGTGAAACCCTGGACCTGGTGGTCGCCCTCCTCCTGGGCGAGCCGGTGGGCTCTGAGGGGCTGTCCTCCTCCGCGCAACGGGCTGAGGCCGTCATCCGCTTCCAGCAAGTGTGCGGTGCCGTAACCGCCAAGGGAGTGGAGGACACCGCCTTCTACCGGTGGACCCACCTGACCAGCCTCACCGAGGTGGGCGGCAACCCGGGAGGCTTCGCTCTCAGTGCGGACGAGGCACACGCCTGGGCCGACCGGGTCCAGGCCACCTGGCCGGACACCATGGTTACCTCTACCACCCATGACACCAAGCGCGGCGAGGACGTCCGTGCCCGCCTGGACGTCCTGGCCTCCTACGCCGAGGAGTGGACGGACCTGGTCCACCGCCTGCGTGCCGCCACCCAGCGGGTCAGGCCAGTGGACCTGGACGGACGCAGCGAGAACCTGCTGTGGCAGACGCTGTGGGGCACCTGGGCTCCCGGCTCCGCAGACCCGATGGATGCCGACCGCCTGGGGCGCTACCTGGTCAAGGCCGCCCGGGAGCAGAAGACGTGGACCAGCTGGACCGCCCCGGACTTGGAGCGCGAGCAGGCACTGACCGACTACGCCGCCCACCTGCTCAGCGACGAGGAGGTGACCCGCCAGATGGAGGCCTTCGCCTCTCTGACCGCCCGGGCGGTACGGGCCTGCGTCCTGGCGAACAAGGCCCTGACTCTGACCTGGCTGGGCGTGGCCGACGTCTACCAGGGCAGTGAAGTGACCCGCACCTCCCTGGTGGACCCGGACAACCGCCGGGTGGTGAGCTACACGGGCGCCTCCGGTTTGGAGGCGGTCCTGGAGCGCCTGGACGCCGGGCAGAGTCCCCGGGGCCTGGACGAGGAGAAGCTGGCTCTGACCGCCAGGATTCTGCGCCTACGTGCCCAGCGCCCGGAGACCTTTGTCGGCCCCCGCTCGGGGTACCGGGCGATCCCGGTCACCACCTCCTTCGCCTTCGCCTACGCCCGCCTCCTGGACGAGGAGCCGGACGTCGTCGTCATCGCGCGGCGGCTGAGCTACCGCCTGGAGCAGCTGGGCGGCTGGCGCGAGGAGAGCGTCGTCCTGCCCGAGGGGACCTGGCAGGACGTCGTGTCCGAGACCCGTACCCAGGGCGGGTTCCAACGGCTGGCCGATGTCGTCGGGGAGGCTCCGGTCGTCGTCCTGGCCCGTATCCCCAGGGCCGTCCAGGCGATCACGTCCCAGGAGACGGACGTATGAGACGTATGAGCGGCCACCAGTACCCCACAACCCCTGACAGCACCCCTGAGGAGGCCCTCCGTCCCGGCTCCGGGGCCCTGCCCGTAGAAACCTCGCCCGAGGGCTCCTGGCCTCCGCCCTGGTACTCACCCGCTCCTCCTCCGGGTCCCCGCGTCCCGGTGTGGGCGCCGTCCGCCAGTGCGGTCGAGCTGCACCTGCCCGCCAGCGACAGGCTCATCGGGATGGAGCGCGCCCACGACGGCTGGTGGCTGTCCCCGGTGGACCTGGAGGAGGGGACCGACTACGCCTTCCGGGTAGACGGCTCACCGGACCGGCCCGACCCCCGCAGCGCATTCCAGCCGAAGGGCGTGCACGGTCCCTCCCGGCTCGTGCTGCCCGGAACCTGGGGGCAGGAGGTGTGGACAGACACCAGCTGGCAGGGGCGAGACGTCCTGGGCTCGGTGATCTACGAGCTGCACGTGGGCACCTTCACCCCCGGCGGCACCCTGGACTGCGCGGCCGAGCGCCTGAGCGACCTGGCTGCCCTGGGCGTGGACGTGGTCGAGCTGATGCCGCTGGCTCCCTTCCCGGGCCAGGCGGGGTGGGGCTACGACGGGGTCTCCTTGTGGGCGGTCCACGAGGCCTACGGCGGCCCCTACGCCCTGGCACGGTTCGTCGACGCTGCACACGCCGTCGGCATCGGCGTGTGCCTGGACGTGGTCTACAACCACCTGGGCCCCAGCGGGAACTACCTCAGCGTCTTCGGCCCCTACTTCACCCAGGCCCACCACACGCCCTGGGGGGAGGCGGTCAACTTCGACCAGGACGGCTGCGAGCAGGTCCGCGCCTACGTCATCGACGCAGCCCTGCGTTGGCTGCGCGACTTCCACGTCGACGCCCTGCGGCTGGACGCGATCCACGAGATCAAGGACACCTCCTCCCACGGCGGCGGTCCCGGGCCGCACGTCCTGGCCCAGATGTCGCAGGCCGTCCAGGCCCTGAGTGCCCGGCTAGGGCGGCCCCTG
The DNA here is from genome assembly GCF_003591215.1 of Actinomyces sp. 2119. Classification (NCBI taxonomy): domain Bacteria; kingdom Bacillati; phylum Actinomycetota; class Actinomycetes; order Actinomycetales; family Actinomycetaceae; genus Actinomyces; species Actinomyces sp. 2119. The sequence goes on along the minus strand of NZ_QYRR01000001.1, from coordinate 97,773 downwards.
AGCCTGGTCGCCGAGTCCGACCTCAACGACGTCGGTGTCATCACCCCGACCTTGCAGAACCCTCCCGCCCAGCATCCCAGCCTGGGGATGACCGCCCAGTGGGCTGACGACGTCCACCACGCGCTGCACGCTCGCCTGACCGGGGAGTCACAGGGGTACTACGCCGACTTCGCTGAGCCCGGGGCCTGGGTCAAGGCCTACCAGGGCGCCTTCCTCCACGACGGGACCTGGTCCTCCTTCCGGGGTCGGACCTGGGGCGCGCCCGTACCTGAGGGGACCGATCCGAGGCGTTTCGTGGTCTTCACCTCCAACCACGACCAGGTCGGCAACCGCGCCCTGGGAGACCGCCCCTCCCAGTCGCTTCCCGACGAGGTGCTGGCGGCACAGGCGGCGCTGCTGCTCCTCAGCCCCTACACGCCGATGCTGTTCATGGGAGAAGAGTGGGGGACCCGCACGCCCTTCCGCTTCTTCACTGACCACGACGACCCACAGCTGGCCAGCAGCGTCTCACAGGGGCGGATCGAGGAGTTCACTGGGTTCGGATGGGACGCCCAGGACGTTCCTGACCCCCAGGACCCGGCCACCTTCCTGGCCTCACGGCTGGACTGGACGCAGCGCAACCATCCGGAACACGCCCGGATGCTGCGCTGGTACCAGGACCTCATCGCGCTGCGCCGCAGGCTAGAGTGGTCCTCCCGCCGGTCCTGGCCCCAGGTCCACGACAAGCAGGGGGTCATCACGGTGGCCTACAAGGACGTCGTGGTGGCGGCCAACCTGTCCGACCGGGACCAGCACGTACCCGCGGGCAGAGTGCTGCTGAGCTGGCAGCCACCCGGCACCGACTCACGCCCACAGGTGCAGCAGCAAGATGCCTGGCAGCACCACGGCCAACCTCGTGTCCTGGTACCCGGGCAGACCGTGGTAGCCCGGCGCTGACAGCCGCCTCAGGAAGAGGCGTCTGCAGAGCTGCGGGACCTGCGCTCACGCAGCCTGGTGGTGAGTGTCCGCTTAAGGCCCAGGGCACGGACGAGCCCCGCGTAGACTCGGGGATACACCGGTACGTCCCACGCACCTGGCACGTCAACCGGACCGTCAGTGACGAACTTGTTCTTGAACTCCCGGACCCCGGCGAGCTCAGGCACACGCGGGGAGTCCACGCCCATGAGGTCGTAGGTCCGCACCCCCTGGGCGCGCAGCCAGCAGGCCTCCTTGTAGACCAGGGCGTCCGCCGCCCGCAGCCGCCGCCCCTGGGCGGAGGAGCCGGCATAGTAGCGCAGGGCGCCGTCCCCGTAGACGGTGACCAGGGACCACACCAGCGCCTCCTGGCCCTGCCGACGTGCCACGTACAGACGAGCGTGATCGGGTCCCAGGGTGCGCAGCATCGTGCGGTACACGGACTCCGGCGCCGACCGGAAGCCGTCGCGCTCCCCAGTCTCGGTGAGAATCTCGTAGAGCTCGGAGAACACCTCCTGCGCCCTGTCGGTCTCGTCGTGGAAGGTCAGCTCCTCGTGGCGCAGCGCCTTGCGCACATCGCGTCGTCCCCGGGACTTGAAGGACGCCAGGACGGCCTCGTCGTCCTGGCGGTCCAGGTCAAGGACGACGGTGCGGTCGTAGGTCATGGTCTGAAGCAGCTCGTGGCAGTCCGGTCCCTGGACAGCGGCGTGGAGACGGACAAAGACGACCCGAGGGTCGCGGTGGCGCACTCCCGCGACCAGCAGGCGCCGCAGCTCGGCCTCCTCCTGGGGAGTCGGCTCCTCCCCCAGCCACACCGGGGCGTGACGCGCCCACAGGTAGGGGAAGCCCCGGACCGTCATCCGCGTCAGTGACACCAGGGCGCGGTCCCGGCCGTCTGCCCCCTGGTACACCACACGCCCCCAGGGCTGGCGCCCCTCCATAGCGGTGTCGAAGGAGTCCCAGACCACCGTCTGCTCGACAGGCAGCGTCACCTCCGCATCAGCCGCGATCCTTGCGAAGGTCTGCCAGTCGACCTCGCGCATGGCCGCTGCGGGGACCTGGGCGGGCTTGTTGTCGGTACTGCTACTCATCGGTGCGTCTTTCTCGGTCATGCCGTGTCTGTGGGCAAAGCAGGTCGTGGGTGACAAGGTGTGGAAGAGCAAGATGCCACAAGGGCAGGATCTGACAAGGTCTAGAAGGCGGTATCGGTGGCCTGCGGGTAGTAGCGGGCAAACTTCCGGTACTGGTTGAGCTCCTGGGCGCTGACCACGAGGTTACGTCTGAGGGAGCGGTCCCGGTGGTAGCGCAGCGGATTGGCACTGCGACCGCTGCTCACCAAGGCGTTGACCCGGCTGCGCAGGGACTCCTCGCGCAGGTACCGTCTGAGCAGCCGGTGGGGAAGCAGCGAGTAGAGCACCTCCTGGTCAACTCGCGCAGGCTCTACCTCACGTCCCAGGACCAGGTCGCGCACGGCGAAGGTCACCGGATTGTGGCCCGCAGCAGCCATGTAGTAGCAGTTGCGCCCGATGCGCGGGTTGACCTCCAGGAAAAGCGCTCGCCCGTCACGGGGGTCCACCTTAATGTCGAAATTGGCGAAGCCCCTGTAGCCGACGTGCTCCAGCAGCCTGACGGCCTGCTCCATCATCTCGGTGAAGGGCTCGGTAATCATGGACACCGGGTTGCCCAGCATCGTCGGGGCGTGGTCCTCCAGCAGGACCCTGGCCGACCCGGTAAGCACGGCACGTCCCCACGAGTCGACGTAGGCGGTCAGGGAGCGCATCGAGGTGTCGTCCCCGCCGATGAGCTCCTGGGCCAGGAAGTGGCCGCGGAACCCTGCGCAGCGCAGACGCTGCCACAGGGAGTCAGCCTCCTGGGCGTCAGCGACCACGAAGACCTTCTTCTTGTCCTCCATGCGCAGGTCGTTGTACTCCGCGGAGGACGCGGGCTTGGCGATCTGCGGGTAACCGAGGGCAGCGGTGTCGGCCGGCTTCCAGTCCTGGGCACCAGCATCTGTGAAGTCTTGGACCACAGTGGCGGGGGTGGGCACCCCTAGCTCTGCGCACACCTGGGCAAAGACAGCCTTGTCTGAGACACGGGCAGCGACGGGGGCGCTAGCAACCGGGATCTCAAAGTGCTCGGCAAGCACCTGCCTGTGGTCGTTGATGACGCGGATGTGCCAGTCCGTGTTGGCCAGGAGCACCCGCCTGGCACCCGGTGTGCGCCTGGCCACGTCAAGGGCGGCCTCCACGTAGTCTCCCGGCTCACTGTGCTCTCCCAGCGCGACCGTGCGCACGATACGCGATCGGGTCAGGACCTGCGTCGGCCGGGGAGCGATGCACACCGAGACCACCCGGTAGGCCTCGTGGAAGCAGCGTGCCAGGGCGTAGACCCCGATATCACCGCCGAGAAGGACGGGCACCAGCTCGGGTACCGGTACCGTCGGGACACTGCCCCGAGGCTGCGTGGTTCCTGCTGGGCTGGGGTCGTGGCCAGGCACTCGCGCCTCCTGGGGTCTGTGACAGCTAAGCACGCCAGGCCCGTAACCGGCACCCGACTAGTGGACCAGGATATAGCCCCTCAGCACCGGTGTGCCCACCCCAGGCAGCCTATTGAGTTGGACACCACTGCGGCCCCGCGTGCCGCGCCCGTCGCGCGGCGTGGCACCACCGCAGACCGGCGCAGCGCCGCTAGCGTGAGAGCCGTGACTGGCAGTGGTAGGACGCGGCAGGGGCGGGCAGGCTCCTTCCCCCCTCGCTTCGAGGAGGCGCTCCTTTCTGTCCGCGACACGCCCCGCCCCCGGGGGCTGGTGCTGGAGGAGGTCCCCGGGCCTGGGCGCATGGCGCCATTCACTGCCGCCCTGACGGCAGAGACCGTCCAGACCGTCAACGAGGTGCCGGTTGGCTCAGGCCGCTTCGTCATCCTCTACGATCCCTCCGGGCAGCGTGCCTGGCACTCGGACTTCCGCATGGTCGCCATGGTGAGGGCGCGCCTTGACGAGGAGCTCCACGCGGATCCCCTGCTCAGCTCAGCCGCGTGGTCCTGGCTCACCGACTCCCTCGCTGACGCCAGGGCCGGCTACCACGCCCTTGTCGGGACGGTCACCAGGGTCCTGTCGGAGACCTTCGGAGGACTCGATCTCAGTGACGCCTGCGGGCACGCTGAGATACGCGCCTCCTGGTCCCCCAACACCCCCGACCTGGGCCCCCACCTCACGGCCTGGTACGAGCTGATCCTCGTGGCCTCCGGGCACGAGCCAGCCCGGGTCAGGCCCCTGAGCCTGGCCGGGACTCCCCGGTAGGACCAGTTCTGGCAGGAGCTGTAGCATGTGTTCTCGTGCCTTGTCCACCTGTGCCTGCGGCCGTACCTCGCCAGGAAGGGGCCGTAGCCGCCCCCCGACCTGCCGTGGTTCCCGGAACCACTGACCACCCGGTCCCGCCCGAGCACGTCGTCGCCTACCCGCGCCCACGTGACGGCCTTCCTGCCGTCACGGACTCCCCTGCCGCCTTGGCGGCAGCCGCTCACGCCCTGGCCACCACCGGGACAGGACCGGTGGCCGTCGATGCCGAGCGCGCCTCCGGATTCCGCTACGGCCAGGACGCCTACCTCATCCAGCTGCGTCGCGACGGCGTGGGAACCGTGCTCGTTGACCCGCTGAGCGCCGGGAGCCTCACTACACTGGCACAGGCCATGAGCCAGCCGAGCTGGGTGCTGCACGCTGCTGACCAGGACCTGCCGTGCCTGCACGCGCTGGGCCTGTACCCACCCGGCCTCTTCGATACCGAGCTGGCAGCCCGCCTCCTGGGACGTGACCGGGTCGGGCTGGGCCCGCTCATCGAGGACACCCTGGGGCTGCGCCTGTCCAAGGACCACGCGGCTGCTGACTGGTCCATACGCCCCCTGCCACCGGCCTGGCTGGTCTACGCCGCCCTGGACGTCGAGCACCTCCTAGACCTGCACCAGGCGCTGGGTGAGGAGCTAGAACGTGCCGGGAAGGCGCAGTGGGCCGCGCAGGAGTTCGAGCACCTGCGCACCCGGGCACCCAGACAGACCAGGCCCGACCCGTGGCGCAGGGTCCCGCACGCCGGAAAGGCCTCCCGCTCCCCCCGGTCACTAGCGGTCCTGCGAGAGCTGTGGACTGCTCGCGAGGAACTAGCCGCCGAGCTGGACCTCAGCCCCTCCAAGGTGCTCCCCCACCAGGCCCTTGTGGCTGCCGCCGTCTACCGCCCTACCTCGCGGCGCAAGATGGGTTCGCTCAGGGAGTTCTCCTCCCGCCAGGCACGCCAGCACCAGGAACGCTGGTGGCGGGCAATTGAGCGGGCGCTGACGCTGCCTGACGCCGACCTTCCCCCCACACGCGCCCCGCTGGGCCCCGGCGAGCTGCCGCGCCCCCGCTCCTGGCGGCGCCACCACCCGGAGGCAGCAACCGCCCTGGAGCAGGTACGCCAGGCACTGCACGCACGTTCCACCGCTGTACGCGTCCCCCAGGAGCTGCTACTGGCTCCCGAAGCCCAGCGCCGGATCGCCTGGGATATCGGCGAGGAGCGCCACGACCACCTGCGGCGCCAGATCAGCACCGCAGAGGTCTGCCAGCGTCTGGAGGCCGCAGGAGCACGTCCCTGGCAGGTGGAGCAGACGGCGGCAGCGATCGCCACGTCTCTCTCCCGGTAGGTCCCGGTCAGCCAGGTAGGTTGAGACCGCAGGTAGAGCGGGAGTACACGGCGGGTGGGGACTGTCGAGGCCTAGTGGACGGTAAAGCCGTGGGAGCGGAAGATCTCCCGGGTCGACTCCACCAGCTCAGGCTCGGGCGGGCGGGTCTCCTTCAGCTTGTAGTCGAGACCGAGAGCGTCCCACTTGTCCGTGCCCATCTGGTGGAAGGGCAGGACCTCTACGCGGGACACGACCGAGCGCCAGCGCTCGACGATACGAGCGACGTTCTCCACGTTGCGCGGCTCATCAGTCAGACCGGGAACCAGGACGAAACGCACCCACACCTCGGTGCCTGCGGCCGCGAGCCGGTCACCAAAGGTGATCGTAGGAGCCAGCGCCCGGCCAGTCACCTTCCTGTAGGTCTCCTCGTCCCCGCTCTTGACGTCAAGAAGCACCAAGTCGATGTCCTCCAGCATCTCCTCGGTGGCGTTGGCGCCGAGGAAGCCGGAAGTGTCGATACAGGTGTGGACTCCCATGCTCTTGGCTCCCGCCAGCAGCCTGGCCGCAAAGGCCGGCTGCATGAGCACCTCTCCCCCAGACAGGGTGATACCGCCCTGGGAGGCGCGGAACACGCGCCGGTAGCGACGCATCCGCCGTAGAAGCTCCTCCGCCTCGACCGGCTCACCGTCCTTCATGAGGAAGGTGTCAGGGTTGTGGCAGTACAGGCAGCGCAGGGGACAGCCGTTGAGGAAGATGGTCATACGTGTCCCGGGACCGTCAACTGCGGTCACCAGCTCCCAGGAGTGGATCGACCCCAGCTCTCCGGACCGCATCCTGGCCAGGCGTTCAGAGCGCTGAAGATCCGTGAGCTCCTCGAGCCCGCCGATCCCGGCTCCGCGCAGGCGCGCGGCCGGAGCCAGGAAGTCCTGGTCCCGGCCGCTGTCGCGAAGAGCTGTCGCGGACTGGGTCATCGTCACCTCAGTATCGCTGCCTGCCGACGGCCTGGGGCCTCAGGCCTGAGAGTGGAAGGTCCGCTCCAGGACGTCACGCTGCTGTTCCCGGGTGAGCTTGACAAAGTTGACCGCGTATCCGGAGACACGCACCGTGAGGTTCGGGTACTTGTCCGGGTTCTCCATCGCGTCCTCAAGGGTGTTGCGGTCAAGGACGTTGATGTTGGCGTGGTAGAGACCCTTGACGCCGCCCTTGTCCTGCCGCTGCGCCTTCATGGAGGCGAGGCGCTCCTCGTAGGTAGCCATGACTGGTCCTTTCTGGTGGTGGGTTGTCTGAGATATCTGCCGATGTCTGAGGCGCCACGGTGGTCGCCGAGGTGGCCGCGCTGCCTAAGGGTCGTCGTCCCGTGCAGGGCGAGACACCTCTAGACCTCTTCTAGACCTCTGCGTAGTCCTCCTCGGGCACAAAGCCCGCGTCGAGGATGCCCACAAGGTTGGCCACGCGCTCCTCAAGGGTGCGTCCCAGCCCCTGCGGGGTAATGGTGTTGGTCAGGGAGATCCCGTCCAGCGCGTCGTCGTAGTCGAGCTTGCCGACGCTGAGCATGGAGGCGACCATGCCGTGGGTGTCCATGCCGTTCTCCGGGTTGGCACCGGGGGAGAAGGGAGTACCCTTCTTGTGGCCCGAGGGGAAGGACCCCGTGGCCTTGCCGTAGACCACGTTGGAGGTGATGGTCAGCACCGACTGGGTGGGTATGGCGTCCCGGTAGAAGGGCTGTGCCTTGATCTTGGACATGATGGTGTGGACCACGGTCGCGGCGATGTCGTCGGCCCGGTCGTCGTCGTTGCCGTAGATCGGGAACTCGCCCTCGGTGATGTAGTCCACCACGAGGCCGGTCTCGTCACGCACGGGAAGGACCTTGGCGTACTTGATGGCGCTCAGGGAGTCGGCCACGATCGACAGGCCTGCGATCCCGCAGCCCATGGTGCGTACGATCTCGGAGTCGTGCAGGGCCATCTCGATCGACTCGTAGGCGTAGCGGTCGTGGCAGTAGTGGATGATGTTGAGGGCCTCGACGTAGGTCGCCACGACCCAGTCCAGCATCTTCTCGTACTTGTCCCACACCTCGTCGAAGTCCAGCGGCCCGTTGCCCTCGATTCCCGGCAGGCCGGTGACGACCTGCCTACCGGTCATCTCGTCCCGGCCTCCGTTGATGGCGTAGAGCAGAGCTTTGGCCGAGTTCACGCGGGCGCCGAAGAACTGCATCTGCTTGCCCACCCTCATCGGGGACACGCAGCAGGCGATAGCCGCGTCATCGCCCCAGTGGTCCCTGATCTGCTCGTCGGCCTCATACTGGATGGAGGAGGTCGTGATGGAGATCAAGGCGCAGAAGTCCTTGTAGCCCTGTGGCAGGTCCTCGTCCCAGAAGATCGTGATGTTGGGCTCCGGGGCGGGGCCGAGGTTGCGCAGCGTCTGCAGCAGCCGGAAGGACGTCTTGGTCACCTGGGAACGGCCGTCCTCGGAGAAGCCCGCGTCTGACCAGGTCGCCCAGTAGGGGTCCCCGGAGAAGATCTGGTCGTAGTCGATCGTGCGCAGGAAGCGGGTGATCCGCAGCTTCATGACGATGTTGTCGATAAGCTCCTGCGCCCGGGACTCGTCGATGACGCCCTTGGAGAGGTCCCGCTCGAAGTAGATGTCCAGGAAGGCCGACAGCCTCCCGATGCTCATGGCAGCACCGTCCTGGGACTTGACGGAGGCCAGGTAGGCAAAGTAGGTCCACTGGACGGCCTCGTGGGCGTCGCGCGCGGGGCCAGAGATGTCGTAACCGTAGGACTCCGCCATGCGCTTGAGCTTCTTGAGAGCCTTGATCTGCTCAGCGTGCTCCTCGCGGTAGCGGGCCCAGTGCTCGGAGAAGGGCTGGTCGGCCACGGCGTCCTTGGCCTGCTGCTTCTGCTCGATCAGGAAGTCGACGCCGTAGAGCGCCACGCGGCGGTAGTCGCCGATGATTCGGCCGCGGCCGTAGGCGTCGGGCAGGCCGGTGATGATGTGGGAGGAGCGCGCCGCGCGGATACGCGGCGTGTAGATGTCGAAGACAGCATCGTTGTGCGTCTTGCGGTACTGGGTGAAGATCTTCTTGACCTCGGGGTCGACCTCCTTGCCGGCTTCCTTGATCGCCGTCTCCACCATGCGCCATCCGCCGTTGGGCATCATCGCCCGCTTGAGCGGCGAGTCGGTCTGCAGTCCGACGACGACGTCATCGTCATCGCTGATGTATCCGGGCTGGAACGCGTCGACATCGGCGGGAGTATGGGTGTCGACGTCGAGGATGCGGACCTTGCGCTCCCGGGAGAGGTAGTCCTTCTCAAGGGTGTCCCACAGACGCAGGGTCTTGTCCGTGGCACCCTCCAGGAAGGAGGCGTCGCCCTCGTAGGGCGTGTAGTTGCGCTGGATAAAGTCGCGGACGTCGATGTCGCGCGTCCACGGGCCGGCAGCGAACCCTTCCCACGCACCCTCCTGGATGCTGCTGCCGACAGTCTCGGTGGCGGATGGTGTGACCTCAATGGTGGTCATCCGTCATGCCCTCCTCAGCTGGGTGACCGAGGGTCACCGGGGTTTGTGTACGCCCTTGTGAGGCGTGACGGCACGTCCAGCGTGCCGCCATAACCAGCCTAGAGCCACCGGCGCCTCCCTTGGGCCGCAGGTCCCGCCCACCTCGGTGCGATGACTCACAGGAAGCCCGCCAGCACCGCCGTGCGGGGACAAAGGTCCCGGCCCGGGGCGATCCCGCTCGCGGGGCAGCAGGACGACGGAGCAGCTGGCTGATGCCAGGCGGGGCAAGGCGTCGTCAGGCCCTGGCCGCAGGCGGGGCAGACGTGTCGGAGCGCAGCCGGGTCGCCGGGTTAGGACGGGCGTCCCACGGCAGCGCTGTCAGCGCTGCCGCGTCACGACGGCCCGGCACCAGGACGTCCAGTGTCGTGCGGGTGGCCGTGACGATGCCCTCGGCGTCCATGGACAGCTCGCGGAGCAGCTGTGAGCGGGTGTCCGTGCCCACGAAGGCGCGGGGGACCCCCAGGCGCTTGAAGACCGGGCCGCCGCCCGCACCGACACTGAGCGGACCGTGTCCTGCCCCGGCGCCGGCACCGCGCACGGCAGCAGTCTCGACGGCGGTCTCGACGGCGTCGCGCAGCTGGGAGCCGATACCGCCCTCGACCAGGCCGTCCTCGACGACCACGACGAGGTCGGCAGCCGCTGCGGCGCTGACCAGAGGAGACGGTACGGGCACGACCCAGTGCGGGTGCACCACCGTGACGGCCGGGGCGACCCCGCCCGCCAGCCCCGCCTGGCCCTGCGCAGGCACCGGCCAGGCGCCGCCCAGCCGCCGCCCGGCCTCGGCCGCGGCCGCGGCCATGGCACCCACGCCGACAATAAGCACCCGGGGAGCGTCAGGACCGTCTCCCGGCTCCTCCACGAGCACGTCCACCGCGTCGAAGGGGCCGTGGCCGCCGTCAAGGTCGTCGAGCACACGCAGGGCGGGCAGCGGGTCAGGCAGCTCCCCCTTGGGGTAGCGCACCACGGTAGGTGCGTCCCCGACGCTGACCGCGTGGCGTAGCGCGGCCCGCATCGTGTCCTCGTCTCGGGGAGCAGCCAGGTGCAGCCCGGGAACGTGAGCCATGAGGGCCATGTCCCACATACCGTGGTGGCTGGGCCCGTCGGTACCGGTCAGCCCTGCCCGGTCCAGGACGATCGTGACCCCGGCCCGGTGGAGGGCGACGTCCATGAGCACCTGGTCAAAGGCCCGGTTGAGGAAGGTGGCGTACAGGGCCACCACCGGGTGCATGCCCGCGTAGGCCATGCCCGCGCTGGCCGTCAGGGCGTGCTGCTCGGCGATACCCACGTCCACGACTCGCTCGGGCATCTCGTCGGCCAGGGGCTGGAGCCCCACCGGCGCCTGCATGGCCGCGGTCACCGCCACGACCCGCTCGTCACGCCTGGCCATGGCCAGGACCTCCTCGGCAAAGACGGCCGTCCAGCCGAAGCGCTCAGCCACCACAGGCAGGCCGGTCTCCGGGTGGATCCGCCCCACGGCGTGGAACCGGTCCGCCACGTGCTCCTCCGCTGGAGTGTAGCCGCGGCCTTTCTGGGTGATGACGTGGACGATCACCGGCTCGGAGTACTCGCGCGCCCGAGTGAGGGCAAACTCCAGCGCGGTGATGTCGTGGCCGTCCACCGGTCCGGTGTACTTGATGCCCAGGTCCTCGAAGAAGGCCGAGGGCACCAGCACGTCCTTGAGTCCCCGCTTGAGACCGTGGAGGGCGTCGTAGGCCGCTCGTCCAGGCGGGCCCTGGGCGAGCAGGGCGCGCCTGACCCCGGCTAGCACACGCTCGTAGCCGGGGTTGGTACGCAGCGCGTCGAGGTGGTGGGCCAGCCCGCCGATCGTGGGCGCGTAGGAGCGTCCGTTGTCGTTGACGACAATGACCAGGTGCCTGTCGGAGGAGACCGCGATGTTGTCCAGCGCCTCCCAGGCCATCCCCCCGGTCATGGCACCGTCACCGATGACGGCGACCACGTGGCGGTCCTCCTCGCCTCGTAGCCGGTGCGCGCGGGCCACGCCGTCAGCCCAGGACAGGGAGGTCGAGGCGTGGGAGTTCTCCACCACGTCGTGCACCGACTCCGCCCGCGAGGGGTACCCGGACAGGCCGCCCCGCTCCCGCAGTCGGCTAAAGTCCTGGCGGCCCGTCACCAGCTTGTGGACGTAGGCCTGGTGACCCGTGTCGAAGATGATCATGTCACGAGGGGAGCGGAAGGTGCGGTGGAGAGCCAGCGTCAGCTCCACCACCCCGAGGTTGGGACCCAGGTGCCCGCCGGTGCGCGCTACGCTGGCCACCAGGAAGCCACGGATCTCAGCGGCCAGGGCCACCAGCTCGTCACTGGTGAGCCGGTCCAGGTCACGGGGCTGGCCCACCAGGCCCAGCACGGGCCCAACGGCCTGCGGGCGGTCTGTGCGGCCATGGTGCTCACGGTGCTGGGCAGCAGGCAACAGGCGTCCCCCTCACTCTCTTTTCTGATCATCTTCCACTCCCCCGGGCGGAACCGCGGACACGGCCCGCAGCCCGGGACGGCCCCGCGCCGCCGACCCGGCTCTACCGGCGCTGCGCGGTCCCGCTGACCGGGAAGGTACAGGTACCTCAGCATAGGCGCACCTGCGCCCACAACGCCCCCTCTGCCGAGGTGGGAAGCCCTGCGCCGGGTGGCAGGCGCGCTCGCACCGTGTCACCCGGCTCACGCCAGCCAGCACCAGCCACTATGGTGGGCACCGGCCCCAGCAGCCCCGTCACCGCCCGGCACGTCCCAGGGGCCGCCTCGCCCCGCTCCAAGGAGGAACCATGAGCACCACCGCGCCCTACGGCACCTGGCCCTCACCGATCGCACCGGGCACCATCACCACCCGGACCGTGCGGCTGTCCCAGGTGCGCGTGGACGGCGGAGACACCTACTGGGTGGAGCAGCGCGCCTCGCAGGCGGGACGCAACGTCCTGCTGCGCCGCGACGCGGACGGACAGGTCGGTGAGGTGCTGCCGCTTACCCCCGCTGACGAGCTCGTCGACGCTCGCACCCGCGTCCACGAGTACGGAGGACGGGCCTACGCCGTGGACAGCGGTATCGTGGTCGTCTCCCACGCCAGGGACGGCCGTCTCTACCGCTATGACGTCGCCCACCGTATCCGGGGCCTCGTCCCCCTCACTATCTACGGTGAAGTTCGTCACGGCGACCTGGAAATCGATACTGCCCGCGGCCTTGTCTACGCCGTCAGAGAGGACCACCGGGGCGAGGGTGAGCCGGTCAACACCTTGGTAGCCGTCCCCCTGGACGGCTCCGCGGCCCGCGACGACACCCCTGTGCGCACCCTCGTCTCAGGCACCGACTTCGTGGTCTCCCCCACCCTGTCCCCTGACGGCAGGCTGCTGGCCTGGATCACCTGGGACCACCCGGGGATGCCGTGGGACAACGCCTCCCTGCACGTGGGCGAACTGATGCCAGACGGCTCCCTGGGCGAGCAGACCGTCCTGGACGGGGGCCGCGGCAGCTCTGTGGCCGAGCCACGCTGGACCGAAGAGTGCGACCTGGTGCACAGCTCGAACTCCTCCGGCTGCTGGAACCTCTACCGGACCGAGGGCTTCCCCCGCCGGGGCACCAGCGGGGACCGCTGGACCACCGCCCTGCGCACCCGCGCCCTCCACCCCGCGGACGCCTCCTTCAGCTACCCGGCCTGGCAGCTGGGACCGCACTCCTACGACGTCCTCGACAACGAGCGCCTCATCACCTCCTGGTCACGCGACGCCGTCTCGCACCTGGGAACCATCAAGCTGGCCAACGGGGAGCTCGAGGAGTGGAACGTCGGCTGGCAGCCGCTGGGCAACGTCGCCTCCTCCGAGGGGCGGGTCGTCATGCTGGCCTCCAACGAGCTGGCGCTGCCCAGCATCGTCGAGGTCAGGAACAGCCGTGTCCAGGTCCTGCGTGACTCCGGGGAGTTCCGCCCTGACAGCGCTGGCGTGTCCCTCCCCACTCCTGTGTCCTGGCCCACCAGCGACGGGGCCACGGCCCACGGCTTCTACTACCCACCGGCCTCCGCCACCCACGTCGGGCCCGCCGACGAGCTGCCCCCGCTGATCGTCAACGCCCACGGAGGACCCACGGCCTCGGCCTGGCCGGGCTATGACCTGCGGATCCAGTACTGGACCAGCCGCGGCTTCGCCTACCTGGACGTCAACTACCGCGGCTCAACAGGCTACGGCACCGACTACCGCAGGTCCTTGGAGGGCAACTGGGGCGTCTACGACGCCGACGACTGCGTCACGGGCGCACAGTTCCTTATCGACTCAGGCACCGTGGACGGCTCCCGGGTCGCGATCCGCGGGTCCTCCGCCGGAGGCTTCACGGCCCTGTCTGCCCTGGTCCGCTCCCGGGTCTTCACCGCGGCCGCCTCCAGCTCCGGCGTTGCCGACCTGACCCGCCTGGTACGCACTACCCACAAGTTCGAGTCCTGCTACATCGGCCAGCTTCTCGGCACCCAGGACACTGACGACCCGGTCATGACCGAGCGCAGCCCCATCAACCACGTCGAGGAGATCACCGCGCCTCTCCTGCTGCTTCAGGGGTCCGAGGACCCTGTCGTCCCCGCCGAGCAGGCCACCCTCATGTACGAGGCCCTGCTGGCCCAGGGCGCCCCGGTCGCCCTGGAGATCTTCCACGGAGAGGGCCACGGGCTGCGCACGGCTGCCAGCATCCGCCGCCAGTACGAGGCCGAACTCAGCTTCTTCCGGCAGGTCTGGGGCATTGAGGCCGCAGCCGAGGACGGCGCAGCCGTCCACGTCGCCAACCTGAGCTAGGACCTGGCTAGGGCGGCTAGGGCTAGGCCTGCTGGCCCCCTTCCTCTTGATCTCCTGGAGAGACCCCTGACGAGGGCTCTGCGGCGGGGACACCCCCCGCCTCCCGGTGCGCCTCGTACACTGCACGAGAGCGCTCTGTGAGCGTGTCGGACAGCTCGGTCATCCGTTCCGCGTTGACCACGATACGCCTGGGATCGGACATCCACATCCACACCGCTGCCACGACCGGCAGGAGCAGGGGGAGGTAGCCCAGCGACCTGCCGCCGTCAGACCACACCAACACATCCAGGCCCGTATACGTGGGTGACAGGGACAGCGCCCCGATGAGGATCTCCATGGTCGCCAGCGCGGCCAGGCTCATCCAGCCGACGTTGCGCATCCGGCGCCCGTTGTGCGCCACGGAGACCGACAGCAGCAGGTAGAGCAGGCCACCGAGGGCGTTGAAGGACTCCAGCAGGGGCGCCTCGTCAGGACGGCGCACCAGGGCCAGCAGGGCCGGCCCCAGGATGGCCGCCCCAAAGGCTGCGAAGACCACGACGAGGATCCTCCCCCACCCGTAGGCGGGCCGACGCGTGTCCCTCACTGTGCGCACCCGGGGGCGCTCTTCCATAAATATCCCAGCCTCTCAAGGGTCCTGGAGCAGCAGACGCACCTGTTCCATTCTCCGGCCGACCCTGCAACCAGCCAGCAGCCGCCTGGTCGGGCACTGCCCCGTCGCGGCTGACGCTACCATTCGTCTCGTGACCACAGTCAGCCTCTCCTCCTTCCTTCCCTCCGGCTCCGCGGCTGATGCCGTCGACGTCCTGGTTCTGGCCGCTGCCCCCGGCCGGGAGGCCGCCGAGCTCGTGACGGGCGGGACGCTGCCACGCATGAGCGACGGCACCGCCGTTATCGACACCGACGCGCTGGAGGCCCTCCTACCTACCCTTGGGTTCTCGGCGGAGCAGGACGCCGTGGTCCGGGTCCCCGCCAGCGCGGTACGCCCTACCGCGCACCGCGGGCAAGAGACACTTCTCACCCAGCCGACCACGCCCCCGCAGCAGACCGTGCCCACGGCTGCCTCCACGGTCCTGGTGGTCGGCCTGGGACGGTCCTGGCACCTGCTCAGCACCGAGCCGGATGCTCCTGGCCCCCTGCCCGACGACGCCCCGGCCCTGGGTGAGGACCGGCTCGGTCTCCTGCGGCGGGCGGCCGGACGGGCCACGCGCGCCCTGGGTGGCACCTCCCACGTCGCCATGGCGCTGCCGACGCAGGACCTCGCCCAGCTGCGCAGCGTGTGTGAGGGAGCCCTGCTGGGAGCCTACTCCTGGAGAGCACGCGCGAAGCAGCCTGCGCAAACCGTTCCAGGCAGCGCAGCCGCCACGACCCAGGCGCTCAAGACCCCCTCACCGGACTCACCAGAGGTGTCGGCAGCACCCGTGGACAAGATCCTCCTGCTCTCCCCGCTGGCCCGCGACGACACCACCCAGCAGGCCCACCAGGTCGTGGAGGAGGCGCGCGTCCTGGCGCAGGCCACGTCCCTGGCCAGGGACCTGGTCAACGAGCCTGCCAACTGGCTGTCCCCGTCGGCCCTTGCCCAGCGGGCCGCCCAGATGGGCCAGGATGCCTCACTGGAGGTCACCGTCTGGGACGAGGAAGCCCTGGCTCGGGAGGGTCTCGGCGCCCTGCTCGGGGTGGGCCAGGGCTCCTCGCGCCCCCCACGCCTGGTGCGCCTGCGGTGGGACCCGCCTACGGCGCGCACTCACACGGCGCTGGTAGGAAAGGGGATCACCTTTGACTCCGGCGGCCTGTCCCTCAAGCCGCCCGCCGCCATGCCGGACATGAAGTCCGACATGGCGGGAGCGGCCGCCGTCCTGGCCACCGTGCTGGCCGCCTCCCGTCTGAGCCTGCCGGTGCGGGTCACGGCATGGCTAGCCCTGGCGGAGAACATGCCGGGCCCCGAGGCCCAGCGCCCTGGCGACGTCGTCATCACGGCTGACGGCACCTCCGTGGAGGTCACCAACACCGACGCCGAGGGACGCCTGGTCATGGCCGACGCCCTGGCCCTGGCGGTAGCGGAGGCGCCCGACCGCGTCATTGACGTGGCGACCCTGACCGGAGCCCAGGTCGTGGCCCTGGGTGAGCGCGTGTGTGCCGTCATGGGAACACCGGCTGTACGCGACGAGGTCGTCGCCGCTGCCAGGCGGGCGGGAGAGGCCTTCTGGCCTATGCCACTGCCCGCCTACCTGCGCAGCAGCCTGGAGTCTCCCGTCGCTGACCTGCGCAACGCCAAGGTCGGCAGCCGCGCCGCGGGAATGCTCACTGCCGGGCTGTTTCTTCGGGAGTTTGTGGGGTCCACGCCCTGGGCGCACCTGGACGTGGCCGGTCCCGCCTTCAACGGCTCTGCTCCGTGGGGCCTGACTCCCGTCGGCGGAACCGGAGTGGGAGTTGCCACACTGACAGAACTCCTCTGTACCCAGGCACGGAATCCATAGGGACACAGCACGCGGACACCTCTCTACAGTGACGCGTCGCATAGTAATGTGGGGACCTGGTCGGGGACGGCATCCGCGTTTAGAGGGTGCGCCGTGCAGGCGGATGGAACAATAACAACGCGGGTGCCGGGCCGCCTCGCAGCGGCACGTACGCCGATACCAGCGACTACCAGCAACCTAGCGAGCTGAGGAGAGTAGACTCGTGACAGACACTGTGTACGACATGGTCATCCTGGGAGCTGGCTCAGGTGGGTACGCAGCCGCCCTGCGCGGTGCCCAGCTGGGGCTTAGTGTGGCCCTGGTAGAGGCCGACAAGGTGGGAGGGACCTGCCTGCACCGCGGCTGCGTGCCCACCAAGGCGCTCCTCCACGCGGCAGAGACGGCTGACGCCGTGCGCGAGGCGGGAGCCGTCGGCGTACGCGCCTCCCTGGAGGGTGTGGACATGGCCGCCGTCCAAAAGTACAAGGACGGCATCGTCTCCCGGATGTACAAGGGGCTTGAGGGCCTGGTGTCCTCCCGCGGGATCGAGGTCGTCCAGGGGTGGGGCAGACTGGTGTCCAGCGACACCGTCGAGGTGGACGGGCGTCGCCTGACCGGGAGGAACGTCGTCCTGGCCTCGGGATCCTTCTCCAAGACCATCGGCCAGGAGGTCTCCGGACCGGTCATGACCTCCGAGGAGGCCCTGGCGCTCGACCACGTCCCGGCCTCAGCCGTCATCCTGGGCGGAGGAGTCATCGGCGTCGAGTTCGCCTCGGCGTGGGCGTCGCTGGGAAGCCAGGTGACCATCATCGAGGGGCTGCACCACCTGGTTCCCAACGAGGACGAGGCCGTCTCCAGGCAGCTGGAGCGGGCCTTCCGCAAGCGCGGTATCGCTTTCCGGACCTCTACCATGTTCGAGTCGGTGGACCGCCACGAGGGCGGGGTGAGCGTCCGTACCGCGGACGGGGCGACCTTTGATGCCGAGGTCCTCCTCATCGCGGTGGGCCGCGGGCCGGCCACTCAGGGCCTGGGCTATGAGGAGGCCGGGGTGTCCATGGACCGTGGCTTCGTCCTGACTGACGGGTACGGTCGCACTAACGTCGAGGGCGTGTGGGCGGTGGGAGACATCGTCCCGGGAGTCCAACTGGCCCACCGCGGCTTCGCCCAGGGGATCGTGGTCGCGGAGAAGATCGCTGGTCTGGATCCCCGCCCGGTCGAGGACGATCTGGTCCCCAAGGTGACCTTCTGCGAGCCGGAGATCGCCTCAGTCGGCCTGTCAGAGGCCCGGGCCGTGGAGCTCCACGGCAGGGACAACGTCACTACCGCGGAGTTCAACGTTGCGGGCAACGCCAAGAGCCAGATCCTAGGCACCCAGGGCTTTGTCAAGCTAGTCTCCCTCAAGGACGGCCCGGTCCTGGGCTTCCACGCGGTGGGTGCCCGCATGGGCGAGCAGGTCGGCGAGGGGCAGCTGATGGTCTCCTGGGAAGCGGACGCCGACGACGTAGCCGCCCTGGTCCACGCGCACCCCACCCAGAACGAGACGCTCGGGGAGGCCGCCATGGCCCTGGCGGGCAAGCCGCTGCACAACCACGGATGACCCGGGACGACCCTGGTCAGTAGAGCCGTTCCGGTCAGTCAAGGTCAGTCAAGGAAGGAAGACAGGAATGTCCGAGTCCGTCAAGATGCCCGCTCTGGGCGAGTCAGTGACCGAGGGGACGGTCTCGTCCTGGCTCAAGGCCGTAGGAGACACCGTCGAGGTCGACGAGCCGCTGCTGGAGGTGGCCACGGACAAGGTTGACACTGAGGTGCCGTCTCCCGTGTCCGGCACGGTCCTGGAGATCCTCGTCGCTGAGGATGAGACTGCTGAGGTCGGGACGGTCCTGGCCGTCATCGGTGACCCGGCCGAGGCCGGAGGCTCCCCCCAGCCCTCTGCTCCTGAGCAGGAGCCCGCCGCACCAGCGCAGGAGCCAGGCGCCTCAGCAGGCTCCCAGGCCCAGGAGGTCCCGCAGGACGAGGCTCCTGCCCCCGGACCCGCAGCCCCCGAGAGCTCCAGTGCCTCCCAGCAGGAGGAGGTCGCGTCTGAGGCCACAGCGGCAGCACCGGCCGCCTACGTCACCCCGATCGTGCGCAAGCTGGCTCGGGACGCAGGGGTGGACCTGCTGACCGTTACCGGCACGGGTGTCGGAGGACGTATTCGCAAGCAGGACGTCGAGGCTGCGGCTCAGGCGCAGGAGGAGGCCCGGCAGGCTGCTGCCCGCACCCAGGAGACCGCCGCCACTGCCCCCACCACCGAGGCCGCTCCCGCTGGCGCCCCTGCGACCGGTGCCTCGACCAGGCCGCAGGTCGATACGCTCCTGCGAGGCAGGCGGGAGAAGATGAGTCGTCTGCGCCAGGTCATCTCCGAGCGCATGCTGACCTCCCTGCAGACCTCTGCTCAGCTGACGACGGTGGTGGAGGTGGACGTCACGCGGGTGGCGGCCCTGCGCGCCCAGGCCAAGGACGACTTCCTGGCCCGCAACGGCACCAAGCTGACCTTCCTGCCCTTCTTCGTCCAGGCGGCCACTGAGGCGCTCAAGGCTCACCCCAAGCTCAACGCCTCGATCGAGGGCAAGGAGGTCGTCTACCACGACGTGGAGCATGTCGGCATCGCCGTGGACACGCCGCGCGGCCTGCTGGTCCCCGTAGTCAAGAACGCCGGCGACCTCAACATCGTCGGTCTGGCCAGGCGGATCAACGACCTGGCTGCCCGCACACGGGACAACGCTGTCAACCCTGACGAACTGTCTGGCTCTACCTTCACGGTGACCAACACCGGCTCGGGCGGAGCTGTGCTCGACACCCCGATCATCAACCAGCCGGAGGTTGCGATCCTGGGCCTGGGGGCGATCCAGAAGCAGCCTCGGGTCATCAAGGACGCGGACGGCAACGAGGTCATCGCCATCCGCTCTGTGTGCTACCTGTCGCTGTCCTACGACCACCGCCTGGTGGACGGTGCCGATGCCTCACGCTACCTCATGACGGTCAAGAGCCGTCTTGAGGAGGGTGACTTCCGCAGCGACCTGGGGCTGTAGTAGACGCCGCAAGAAACCGCTGAGCGGTGCACGCGGGCAGGGCCTGGTGAGCCAGCAGAGCTGGCTCACCAGGCCCTGCTTGTCTCCTCAAGACTCCTCCCCGCCCTGCGCCCCCTGCCTTCTTCTTTCATAGGTCGTAGGAGCGCACCTCCGCCACCCTCCACGGGTGTGGAACCAGGACAAGAACTACCTGGCGAGCGGCCTGGGCCGGGACCGTCCTGTGAGTCCCGGCGCTGACCCGCCCAGACGGGGCCTGAGACTGGGTGACCACCACGGCCCGCGCGCCAGGCCAGCTCGTACCAGCGGGCACCTCTACCTCAGCAATCTGGCTCACGGATGTGGTCATGTCGGTCACGGTCTCTCCCGCGGCCAGCAGATCGCGCATGATCTGCGCATCCGCAGCAGCGGCTGGCGAGCCCGGCACCGTGGTCGCAGCCAGGGCCTCCTCGTCGCCGTCCATAAGCGCCTGGTCACGAGCCGCAGCCAGGGAGACCACCACGCTGACCAGGCTTTCCTCTGTCTCCTGCCGGGCTGGCCCCTGCTGCTCCTCTGGCGCCGCCGGGGTGGCACCTGACCCCTGGGAAGTCTCGCGCGTCGCTTCCTGGGAGACCTGAGCGGGCAGGGATGCAGCAGTCCGGGAGCCCTGGTCCGGTTCTTCTGCTGCAGCCCCCGGTGGCGTGGCCGTCACCGTGTCTGCCCTCAGGGCAGACAGATAGCCTGCCAGAGGCCCGCCCGGCCCTTGAAGAACTTGAAGAACCAGGACTGCTACCACGGCCGCCGCCACGGCAGCTGCGCCCAGGAGGCAGGAGGTCCGCGCCACCGCTGGGACTTCCCCGCCCCGTCGGCAGGCGCGGTGGCGGCCGCCTCCCCGGGAAGACCCCTCACCACGGCGGGACCGGGGACCACAACGTCGTGCACGACCCGCACGTCCTGAGACGGGCAGCGAGTACCACCGGGAAGGTCCCTGTCGCGACCGGGGTCCTACGACTCGCGTGGGTGCGTCAGCGGCCGCACGCAACGAACCGGCCGCCAGGCGGGCGCCGTCGGGCAGGTCAACTCCCCGGGGCTGCCCCAGCTGGGCTGAGCGGGCGGCGAGATCGCGCGCACTGGGACGGTCCTCGGGAGCACTGCTGAGCGCGTCCGCCAGGAGCCGGTCCACGCGGCGTGCCCGACGGCCGTCACCAGCGGCACCACCAGCACCGGCACACTGCCGCAGCAGGGCAGCCAGGGCATAGACATCGGCAGCCGGTGTGGCGGGGCCGCCAGAGCGCCGTTCAGGCGGAGCGCAGTCTCCTGTTCCCGCCTCCATGACTGAGCCAAAAAGGTCGATGAGAACCGGACGCCCCTCCTGCGTGACTACCACATTACCTGCGGAGACATCCCCGTGGACGCAGCCGTGCTCGTGCAGGTGGGCCAGGGCCGATCCGAGCTCGTCAAGCAGCAGCGCGAGCTGGGAAGCCGACAGCCTACCCCGGGCGGCCAAGACGACATCAAGGCTCACACCGTCCACCAGGTCCACGGCGACACCGACGTGGTGGGACGGGAGGGCGACGACATGGCGTACCGCCACCAGCGCCCTGTGCCGCAGGCTGCGCAGCCCGGCCAGCCTGCGCAGTGCCGCTGCGCCACCAACGCCTTCTGGCAGCGGCAGGACCCGGAGGACCACGTCCCTCCCCTGCGGGTCCACACAGCGCCGTGGAGACGTGGCCCCAGCTCGTCGACCCAGCGCCGAGCCGACACTAAAACCTGCTGCCGCCAGGACCTGGAGAGCCTGGTCCGCCGGAGCCTCCCCGCGAGGAGCACCCACGCCCCCGCCACCCGTCCAGCCAGCCGCCAGACGGCTTTCTAGGTACCTGTCCCGTGCCATACCCGGCATCCTCCATGCCCGGCACCGCCGACGTCCACGCCGCCCTGGCCACCTGTGGACTACGGTCTCTCACGTACGACCGCTGGGTGGCATAGGCTGGAGGCGTGCAGCGCTGGGATGTCGACCTAGGGAGCAGACTCGTGCCCTTCGAGGAGGGCTGGCAGCTGCAGCGAGCCGTGCACGCAGAGGTTGTGGCCGGCACGCGTCCCAGCACCCTGCTACTGATGGAGCACGAGGCTGTCTACACCGTGGGCAGGCGTGCCCACTCCTGGGAACGACCTCAGGGCAGCCGTGTCGGGCCCGCCCAGGTGCCCGTGGTCGAGGTAGACCGTGGGGGGAAGACAACCTGGCACGGGCCTGGCCAGCTGACGGTCTACCCGATCCTGCGCCTGGCCGTCCCGGTCGACGTCATCCGGTACGTCCGCGCCCTGGAGGAGGCGGTCATGCAGGTGTGCACTAGCCTGGGGATGACCACCCGCCAGGTCGAGGGTCGCACTGGGGTCTGGGTGCCGGGCGACCCTCAGGCATCGGCGGCGGTACGGCGTGAGGACCGTAAAATCTGCGCCCTGGGGGTACGCGTGGCCCGGGGAGTGACGATGCACGGTATCGGCCTCAATGTGAGCCCGGACCTGGAGGCGTTCTCCCTGGAGCGGATCCTGCCCTGCGGGATCACGGACGCCGGGGTGACCTCGGTAAGCGCTGAGACCGGTCGCCAGCTGCGGGCAGCCGACCTCGCCGACGCGGTGTCCCACGCCCTCACCTCCCGCCTCAGTCCCCTGGTGGCAGACCCCACGTCCTGCCCCGCCCCTGACGTAGGCACAAGGTCCTACCTCTCGGCTGCCGAGGCATAGAATAGACGGTGTTGTGCACCGCTGCTACAGGCCGGACACGGACCGGCAGGTAGGCACAGACGAGCACAGACGAGGCAGATGCTGAGGAGACACGGAAGGAGAACTTGCTGTGGCCAGCCCAGCCAGCCCGGACGCCGTCGCCCCGGAGGGTCGTCGGCTGCTGCGCGTCGAGGCGCGCAACGCCAGGACCCCGATCGAGTCCAAGCCTGAGTGGCTCAGAACCAGGGCCGTGGTCTCGCAGACCTACCAGGACGTCCAGGGCCTGGTACAGGAGAAGAACCTGCACACGGTCTGTGCCGAGGCCAACTGCCCCAATATCTATGAGTGCTGGAACGACCGCGAGGCCACCTTCCTCGTGGGGGGCCAGGTATGCACCCGACGCTGCGACTTCTGCGACATCGCCACAGGACGTCCCACCAGATATGACGAGGACGAGCCGCGCCGGGTAGCCGCCTCGGTCCAGGAGATGGGGCTGCGCTACGCCACAGTCACCGGCGTGGCCCGGGACGACCGGCCCGACGGCGGGGCCTGGCTGTACGCGGAGACAGCCCGCCAGATCCACTCGACGTGCCCCGGCACCGGTGTCGAGCTGCTGGTGCCGGACTTCCGGGGGAACCCACAGGCGCTGGCCGAGGTGTTCTCCTCCCGGCCGGAGGTGCTGGGCCACAACTTGGAGACGGTACCCCGGATCTTCAAGCGCATCCGTCCCGCATTCTCCTACCAGGGCAGCCTGGACGTCATCACGGCGGCCTCCGAGGCCGGGCTGGTGACCAAGTCCAACCTGATTCTGGGCATGGGAGAGACCCGTGAGGAGACTGAGGCGGCCATGCAGGCGCTGGTCGAGGCCCGCTGTGACATCCTCACGATCACCCAGTACATGCGCCCCTCCATGCTTCACCACCCGATCGACCGCTGGGTCAAGCCGCAGGAGTTCGTCGAGCTCAGTAAGTTGGCGGAGCAGATGGGCTTCGCTGCCGTCATGAGCGGACCGATGGTGCGCTCCTCCTACCGGGCCGGCATGCTGTGGGGCCGGGCTATGGTCAGCCGCGGGTGGCGGATCCCCCCCGCCCTGGCTGACCTGGCCGAGCCCGTGACAGCCCGCCAGGAGGCCTCACGGGTCGTGGCCCGCCAGCTTGCCACCGCTTCCTAGCCCTCCGCGTTCAGCACAGATCTGCGCCGTCGTCTATGGTGTGGACGTGAGCAGCGACCAGACCTCCCGGCCACGGCGGCTTCACCGAGTGAGGCGCGCCCTGCAGAACATCAGGGACTCCTACACGATCTCCCGACGCACCTACCCCTGGGTGGGATGGGCGATGCTGGGCTCTGCCGTCGCCCTTGTCGGCCTTGCCGTGTGGGTCTCGGTGCTCAGCAGCCAGCCGCTGTGGTACTGGCTTCCCCTGGCGGTCCTCCTGGCCCTGACCGTCTGCATGGTCATCCTCTCCCTGACTGTGCGTCGCGCCTCCTACACTCAGCTGGAGGGGACGCCGGGAGCGGCCAAGGCTGTCCTGGACCAGGCTGGCCGGGGCTGGTACGTCGAGTCGCAGCCGGTCGCCGTCTCACCGAGGACCATGGACCTGGTCTGGCGCATGGTGGGTCGCCCGGGCGTGGTCCTCGTCGCCGAGGGCGCCGTCTCCCATACCCGACGTATGCTGGAGGAGGAGGAGCGCAAGGTGCGCCGTGTCCTGTCAACTGTGCCGGTACACGTCATCCACGTGGGTACCGGCACCGGTCAGGTTCGTCTCACGGAGCTGAGCCGGACCCTGCGCCAGCTGCCCACCAAGCCCACCCGGCTGACTGACAACGAGATCTCCCAGGTCTCCAAGCGCCTGGAGTCCCTGGCCAGCAAAGGGATGTCCATGCCCAGGGGCGTTGACCCCAGCAAGGCCCGTATCGACCGCCGGGCACTGCGCGGACGCTGAAGCACCCAGGCAGGAAACACCGAGGCAACACTGCTGGCACGCCCGCGACACGGTGGCCACCTAACGTCTGCCCGGTCACTCGACCTGTGCCACAGGCTCGTGAGAGCCCCAGCCCGGAGGAAGAATGTTCAAGGACGCATCACAGGCCCTGGCCTTCATCGACAAGGAGGACGTGGCTCTTGTCGACGTCCGCTTCTGCGACCTTCCGGGCGTGATGCAGCACTTCACCATCCCCGTCTCCGCCTTCAAGGAGGAAGCCCTGACCACGGGCCTCATGTTTGACGGGTCCTCCATCCGGGGGTTCCAGGCGATCCACGAGTCGGACATGAAGCTTGTCCCAGACGTCACAACCGCCTTCCTCGACCCCTTCCGCGCAGAAAAGACCCTGGTCATCAACTTCTCCATCGTCGACCCCTTCACCGACGAGGTCTACTCCCGCGACCCGAGGTCCATCGCCGCCAAGGCGGAGGACTACCTGCGCTCGACCGGAATCGCCGACACCTGCTACATCGGTGCCGAGGCTGAGTTCTACCTGTTCGACTCCATCGAGTACGAGTCCACACCCGCCCAGTCGCGCTACTCCATCGACTCGGCAGAGGCCGCCTGGAACTCCGGCCGCCGGGAAGAGGGCGGTAACCAGGGCTACAAGACCCGGTTCAAGAGCGGGTACTTCCCCGTCTCGCCCAACGACCAGATGGCCGACCTGCGCGACGCCATGGTGCGCACGTGCATTGGGGCAGGGCTGGATATCGAGCGCGCCCACCACGAGGTCGGGACCGCCGGCCAGCAGGAGATCAACTACCGGTTCAGCTCGCTGCTGGCCGCGGGCGACGACATGATGAAGTTCAAGTACATCATCAAGAACGTCGCGTGGCAGGCGGGGCGGACCGCTACCTTTATGCCCAAGCCGATCTTCGGGGACAACGGCTCGGGAATGCACACCCACCACTCGCTGTGGAAGGACGGCCGTCCCCTGTTCTACGACGAGCGCGGATACGGCCAGCTCTCGGACCTGGCCCGCTGGTACATTGGGGGCATCCTGGCTCATGCCCCCTCTCTGCTGGCCTTCACCAACCCCTCCGTTAACTCCTTCCACCGCCTGGTCCCGGGCTTCGAGGCCCCGGTGAACCTGGTGTACTCGGCACGCAACCGTTCTGCGTGCATCCGTATCCCGGTCACCGGTTCCTCCCCCAGGGCCAAGCGTGTGGAGTACCGGGTCCCCGACCCCTCCTCCAACCCTTACCTCTGCTTCGCTGCCGTACTCATGGCCGGGATTGACGGCATTCGCAGCCGGACCGAGCCGCAGGCCCCCGTCGACAAGGACCTCTATGAGCTGGCACCTGAGGACTACCACGACATCGCCAAGCTCCCCGTGTCCCTCGACCTGGCCCTGGAGGCCCTGGAGCAGGACCATGACTACCTCACCGAGGGCGACGTCTTCACCCCCGACCTGATCGAGACGTGGATCGACTACAAGCGGGCCTACGAGATCGAGCCGCTGCGCCTGCGTCCCCACCCCTACGAGTTCGAGCTCTACTACGACCTGTGAGCGCGAGCACCACCGGCTCGACGGGACTCGAGGCGCATGCTTATGCTACGTAGTGGATACTGTTTCTGGTCACCATGACGAGGAAGGAGCCTGCATGACGACCTGCCGCCCGCTGCTCGTAGCGGCCGTCGCCTGCCTGGTCCTGGGTGGGTGCACCCACGCAGCCGACTGGCGGGCCGACTCCTCGGCTCCCTCCACCGGGACCTACGACGTCTCAGGGATCCAGGTGCAGCCTGAGATCGCTGCCCTGCTGCCCGAGGAGGTTCTTGCGGACGGGGTCCTTGACGTGGCCGCCTCCACCGACTACGCCCCGGCCGAGTTCCTCGACACCCAGGGCAGCCCCATCGGCTATGACGTTGATCTCTCCCGGGCGGTCGCGGCGGTGCTCGGAGTCAGCTCCCAGACCCACACGGCCGAGTTCGACTCCATCATCGCTGCTGTCGGCTCCAAGTACGACGTCGGTATCTCCTCCTTCACCATCACCTCTGCCCGCACCCTGGAGGTGGACATGCTCGCCTACATCAACGTGGGCTCACGCTTCAACGTGGCCGCAGGAAATCCGGAGGGTATTGACGTCTCCGATCACCTGAACCTGTGCGGCTACACGGTGGGAGTCCAGGTCGGCACAGCCCAGGAGACCAGCATGAACGAGCTCGCGCAGTCCTGCCGGGACGCCGGCCACCCGGCGCTGTCGGTGCGGGCATACTCCACACAGTCAGAGGCAGCCACAAGCCTGGCTAGCAACGTCATCGACGCCTTGTACTCCGACTCCACCGTCGCAGACTACGCCGTGGAGCTGACCGACGGGGCGGTCCAGACCCTGGGAGAGGTCGAGGACGCCCTGCCTCAGGGCATCGTCATCTCCAAGACTGACCCGCAGCTAGCTGCTGCCCTCCAGGCGGCCGTCCAGCACCTCATGGACGAGGGGGTCTGGGAAGAGATCCTGGCTGGCTGGGGCATTGAGGACGCGGCCCTGGACACCGCCGCTCTCAACCCTGCGGTAGAAGGCTGAGACTGAGACATGGCACAATCCGAGACCACCCCGGGCACCCAGGTGGGTGCCCAACCAGGCACGAGTGAGCGCACCAGCCCGGTCAGGCTCAACGACGTCAAGCCGGTACCGCGCCCCGGGACCTGGCTCAGTGCCGCCGTGGTCCTGGTGCTGGGAGCCATGCTGGTGCACGGCCTGGTCACCAACGACAGGTTCCACTGGGACACGGTGTGGTTCTTCTTCCGCGAGGTCCGTGTCGTGCAGGCCGTGGGCTGGACCCTGCTGCTGACGTTCCTGGCCATGGTGATCGGTATCGTCCTGGCCGTGACCACGGCGGTCATGCGTCGCTCGGACAACCCGGTCCTGCGCTGGGTGGCCCTGGCCTACCTGTGGTTCTTCCGCGGGACCCCAATCTACACCCAGCTGGTGTTCTGGGGAGCGCTGTCGGCTCTCTACCAGCACCTGAGCCTGGGCGTCCCCTTCGGTCCCGAGCTGCTGACCTTCAGGACGACCTCAGTCTTCACCCCCTTTGTGGCGGCCGTCGTCGGCCTGGGGATCAACGAGGGGGCCTACCTCTCCGAGATCGTGCGCTCGGGGCTCAACTCGGTAGACAGGGGCCAGAGCGAGGCTGCAGGTGCCCTGGGCATGTCCCAGTCCCAGATCCTGCGTCGCATCGTCCTGCCCCAGGCCATGCGCGTCATCGTGCCTCCTACCGGCAACGAGACGATCTCCATGCTCAAGACGACCTCCCTGGTCCTGGCCGTGCCCTTCACCCTGGACCTCACCTTTGTGACAAACTCCTACGCCTCCATGACCTACCAGACGATCCCGCTGCTCATCGTGGCCGCCCTGTGGTACATCATTATCACCTCGCTGCTCATGGTCGGTCAGCACTTCATCGAGCGCTACTACGGGAGGGGCTTCGACAATGGCTCCCCCTCCCGGGGAGCCGGCCGACGCTCCCTGTCCGCTCGCCAGCAGGCGATCCTGGACGCCCACACCACGACCGACCGAGTCACGGAGGTCAGCCCATGACCGCGACCGGCCCCACGCCCCCGCCCCCCGCCGATCCGGGCAGCGTGCAGACGGTGCCGACGCAGGAGGCACCTGCAGCAGACAGGAAGTCAGCCGTACCGAAGGTGGAGATCACCGGTCTGCACAAGTTCTTCGGCGAGCTGCACGTACTGCGCGGTGTGAACCTGACTGTGGAGCCGGGGTCTGTCACCGTCCTCGTAGGCCCCTCAGGCTCAGGAAAGTCCACGCTGCTGCGCTGCATCAACGAGCTGGAGCAGATCGACGCCGGGCGCGTCAGGGTCGACGGTGAGCTCATGGGCATGCGTGAGGTGGTCAGGAACGGCCGGGTACGACTCCATGCCCTGCCGGACCGGGTCCGGGCCGCCCAACGGGCCAGGATCGGCATGGTCTTCCAACGCTTCAACCTATTCCCCCACATGACGGCACTGGGTAACGTCATGGAGGCACCGGTCCACGTCAGGAAGGTCCCCAAGACCCAGGCTCGGCAGCGCGGCATCGAGCTCCTGGAACGGGTGGGTCTGGCTGACCGTGTCGACCACTACCCCGCCCAGCTCTCCGGTGGCCAGCAGCAGCGGGTAGCCATCGCCCGTGCCTTGGCTATGGACCCCGAGCTGATGCTCTTCGACGAGCCGACCTCGGCCCTGGACCCCGAGCTCGTCGGTGAGGTCCTGGCCGTGATGAAGGACCTGGCGCGCTCGGGGATGACAATGGTGGTGGTGACGCACGAGATGGGCTTCGCCCGGGAGGTCGGTGACCAGCTGGTCTTCATGGACGGCGGGGTCGTGTGCGAGTCCGGATCTCCGGCACAGGTGCTGGACGCGCCTCAGGCTCAGCGGACGCGGGCCTTCCTGTCCTCAGTGCTGTGATGACATGGTGTCATAAGCGATGACTGGTGTCTGTTCCAGTCGCTGCTTCGGGCCGTTGACACCTCCCTGACTGACGGGCTGCCGCTCACGCCTCCTTGGCCCGCCACTGGCCGTCGTTCCAGCTCATAAGCCGCCACCCTTGGTGCGGGCTGCCCTCAACGACGCTCATTGCCGTGTTGTCCATGGGAGTGTGAGCCACCCAGGCCGGGTCCACTCCTGCTGCCTGGCTAGCAGCCAAGGCGGTCCACAGGCGCAGGACGGTCCCGTGAGCAACCAGGAGCGCCGTCGCGGCTGGTGGTGTCTGCGCTGCGACCTCCGTGATGACGGTGTCAAAGCGGGCAAAGGTGTCCGCACCGTCCTCCGGGGACCCGGGAACACGAGCAGCAGTACGTCCCACCATCCACGAGCGAGTCGTGTCCTTGTAGCAGCGCATCGACCGCACGTCGGTGCGCATCTCCAGGTCACCTGCCAGGACTTCTCGCAGCCCGCTGCGGACCTGTGCCTCCAGGCCCGTCGCCTCCTCCACCGGAGCGACCGTCTGACGTGCCCGCAGGATAGGAGACACCCACAGCGTGGTGATCTTACCCAGCCACCCGGCTGCCTCCAGCCTCCCGGGCAGGTCAGCGGCCTGCGCCACCCCTACGTCGTCCAGCGGGTTGCCGGGGAACCCCGTGTCCAGGGCGTTCATGACGTTGCCGATCGTACGACCGTGGCGGACAAGAAGAAGATTCACGGGCCAAGTCTGCCAGGTCTGCCAGCCCTGCCAAGCCCTGACCGGATCATGAGGCGCCGACAGCTTCAGCTCCACGGGTAGGGTCCCTCACCGACGCGTCCGCCTGGCCCCGGTCTTCGCCGCCACGACGAGACAGCTCGGCCGCCCGAGGCCCTCGTCTCCTTAACCCCCGTCCCCCGCAGGCTGCCTCTCTCCGGGGTCGTCGCGTCCCGACCGAGCACGGCCCGGGCGGAGGCGCCCCCCGCGCCCCTGCGAGGCCTCCGACGGGCCACGGCCCTGCTGGTCGCAGCGGTGGTACTACCACTGGAGCCACCAAAAAGGATCCTCTCCGTCACGGCCCGGGCGTGGCGGGCACTCCGACGGTAGAGGTCCTCCAGCTCACGCTCGTGGCCGCCCTCCAAACCGATCAGCCTCCCCACCAGACGGATCTCCCGGATCGCGTCCGGCAAGACCTCGCGCCTGGGCACGCTAGTCCGCCCGGTCCCTAGCACAATCGCCGCCCGCAGCCTGCTGGCAAGGAGCCACGCGGTAGTCAGGCATGCCGCGTCCTCGGTGTCAAGCAGGTCGGCAGCCGCAGCCGCCCGCAGGGCTGCCAGTGTCGAGGTGGTACGCAGCTCCTCGACCTGGTCGGCGTGAGCCAGCTGGAGGACCTGGGCGCACCACTCCACGTCACTGAGGCCTCCTGGACCCAGCTTGAGGTGGCGAGCCGGGTCCACAGCCCGCGGTAGCCTCTCGGTCTCCATCCGCGCCTTAATGCGCCGGATCTCCCGCCGTTCCTGTCCGCTCAGACCACCCTCAGCCCAGCGCAGCCCGGCCACAAGGTCCTCAAAGGCCCGACCGAGCTCGCTGTCACCGGCGCAAGCCCGTGCTCGCAGCAGCGCCTGCCTCTCCCAGACGGCCGCCCACCGCCCGTAGTAGTCCGCGTAGGAGTCCAGGGACCGGCTCATAGGCCCCTGACGCCCCTCTGGCCGTAGACCTGTGTCAACCTCTAGTGGGTGGGGCCTGGCAGCCGCCAGCAGCCGGACGGTCCAGCGTGCGACCGCGTCCGCCTCCTGGGCCGCCTGGGCCTCGTCAGCGCCAGGACGTGACCGATGCACGAAGAGGACGTCAGCGTCTGAGGCGTACCCCACCTCCAAGCCCCCTAGCCGACCCATGGCAATGATCGCGTGCTCAGCCAGCGCCGTTGGCCACTGCAGGGAGGAGCTGGGCCCCTGTGCCACGGCGGACGCTCCCTCACGCAGCGCTATCACCAGTCCGGTGGCCACGCACAGGGCACCTGCCAGGACGGCGTCCGTGGCACCGGTGAGAATCGTGGACGTGCGCTCAGGGCTGATCGCATCCAGGCAGTCAGCCAGCGAGGCGCGCACCTCCTCCCGGGCGCGCACCCTGACCACGGCCTGGACCGCCTCCAGGGCCTGCCTCTCCAGGGCCGCCTCGTCGGGACCGGTCAGAGGACGTCGGCGCAAGACGGAGACAGTCTCCTCATACAGGGCCTCCTGCCGCCGAGGAAGCAGCTCGTCATCGTCGTCAAGCCAGGCGATGGCCTCCGGAAGCTCCGACAGGCGTTCACAGACCCAGTGGGCGCAGGACAGGACGTGGCACAGCCTGCGAGCCGCCACCGGGGAGTCGCGCAGCATCGCCAGGTACCAGTGGGAGCCGCCCACGGCCTCGGAGAGACGGCGAAACGACAGCAGCCCGAAGTCCGGGTCCGCCCCCTGCCCCATCCAGCCTATGATGACCGGCAGCAGCTGTCGCTGGATGGCAGCCCGACGGCTCACGCCCTCGGTAAGAGCCTGGATATGGCGCAGGGCGCCCTCAGCGTCGACGTAGCCGAAGGCAGCCAGGCGCTCGCGGGCGGCCTGAGGGCTCAGCGCCATCTCATCGGCGCTCAGGGACGCGGCGGCGCCCAGCAGCGGCCGGTAGTAGATCTCCTCGTGAAGGGCGCGCACCCGCCGCCTCAGTTCACGAAAGACCGTCCACAGAGACTCCGTGTCAGCCACGTGACGGTGCAGACCTCGCCCGATACGGCGCAGGTCCTCCTCACGGGAGGGAAGGTCGTGGGTACGGCGCAGGCGGTAGAGCTGGCTGCGGTGCTCCAGCAGACGCAGCGCCTTGTAGCAGTCGCTCATGGCTGCCGCGTCCTGCCGAGCGACGTAACCGCCCCGACCCAGGACCTCCAGGGCCTCCAGGGTGCCACGCACACGCAGGGAGGTGTCCGAGCGACCATGGACCAGCTGGAGGAGCTGGACGGTGAACTCCACGTCCCGCAGTCCTCCAGGACCCAGCTTGATACGCCGGTCCCGTTCTCCCTGCGGAGCGGACTCTCTCTCCACGCGTCGGCGCATAGCCCGGGCGTCCTCCACGAAGTTCTCCCTGCGCGTGGCCTCCCACACCAGGGCGGACACCGCCTCCACGTAGGCCGCCCCCAGCTGACGGTCCCCGGCGCTGGGACGAGCCTTCAGCAGAGCCTGGAACTCCCAGGAGGCCGCCCACCGCTGGTAGTAGACCAGGTGGGAGTCCAGTGTACGTACCAGCGCGCCGTCCTTTCCCTCCGGACGCAGTGCCGTGTCCAGCGGCCACAGGGGAGGCTCCACAGCAGTGGCTGACACGACCCGCGCCAGCTCGGTGGCGACCTGGGTGCCGACCGAGACCAGTTCCTCCTCGCTCAGGGGCGCGCCAGCCTCCTCGCTCAGGGTCGCGCCAGGGCTGGGATCCCCATCGTTGCCGTCGCTGGTGACACGAGCACCACGACCGGCCTCCTGCGAGCCGGGGGCACCCACCACGTAGATAACGTCGACGTCAGAGACGTAGTTCAGTTCGCACGCACCTGTCTTTCCCATGGCGATAACCGCCAGGGCCACGCTGTCTGCCCGTGGCCCGACAGCCGCCCTTGCCACGAGCAGCCCGGCATCCAGGGCCGCGTCAGCCAGCTCAGCCATACGAGCACCCACGACTGCGACGTGGTCAACTGGCTGTTCACACGTCAGGTCGTCTGCGACGATCGTCAGCAGCCGGTCCCGGTAGGCGCACCTCAGCGCGGCAGTGGCGCGCAAAAGGGTCGCGCTGTCGGGACCCGGACACCTCGGGGACCGGGCGCCCAGCACGTCTGTCACAGCCTGGCGCAACAGCTGGCGGGTCGTGGGCTGTGCTGCTACCTGCCACGCCCTGGCTGGGGCCAGGGCCGTCAGTCGCTCAGGGTGGGAGACCAGGAAGTCACCCAGGGCCTGGGAGTGCCCAAGGACCGCGAGGAGCCGACGCCGGTGCTCCCCGAGCGCTCCCGCCTCCACGTCCCCAGGAGCCGGGTTGGCCTCGGTCCTGTCCCCGCTGTCGGCTCTGGCTCGGTCCTGCTCCCCCCCGTCCTGCTCCTCACGCCCCCCGCTAGCCTCGGCGCCTCCGGCCAGAAGCCGACGCAGCAGGCGGGCGGGCTCATGCCTGCTGTCCACGCGCCCCGACCCGTGCCCCGCGACGGCACCGGGCAACTGGCTGTAACGGGTGCAGGCCTGGGCGAGCCGGACCAGTGCCAGCAGGGCCAGATCCGGGTCGGCCGTGTCCGACATTGCCGTCAGGAGCGCCTCATGACGGGCGTCAGGCTCGGCGAGGTCGCGCGCACCCGGCGGGTACGGTCCTGGGAGAGGATGCTCAGCAGGACCCGTAGCAGGAAGGTAGTCCGCCAGGACCGGGTCTACCAGGAGCACAGCGGCTCTGACGGGGTCGGCGAACCCTGCGCGCAGAAGACGCACACGGGCCGAGGGCGGGCGTCCGCCCACCCTTCCTGTCACGTCTGCCTCCATGGGCACCTCCGTACCTGCCCGGCCCCAGCAGGACCGCGGCTGCGCCCTTTCTCCCCACAGCCCGCCCCGAGGTCAGGAGCGCGGGAAGAACTGGCTGATCTCGAAGTCGGTCACCTGGGCGTCGTAGGCCTGGTACTCGCGACGCTTATTGCGGATGAAGTACTCGAAACTGTCCTCGCCAAAGGTGTCAGCGACCAGGTCGGAGTGCTGCATCGCGGCCACGGCACTCTTCAGGGAGGTCGGCAGAGCGTGGATGCCCAGTGCCCTGCGCTCGACGTCGGACAGCGCCCACACGTCGTCCTCCGCCTCCGGCGGCAGCTCGTAACCCTCCTCAATCCCCTTGAGCCCGGCAGCCAGGATGACAGCGTAGGCCAGGTACGGGTTGGCAGAGGAGTCGATACCCCGGTACTCCACCCGTACTGACTGTGCCTTGCCCGGCTTGTGCATGGGCACGCGCACCAGCGCGGACCTGTTGTTGTGCCCCCAGCACACGTAGCTGGGAGCCTCGTCCCCGCCCCACAGGCGCTTGTAGGAGTTGACGTGCTGGTTGGTCACCGCTGTGATCTCTGCGGCGTGGTGGAGCAGGCCCGCGATAAAGGAACGCCCGGTGGCGGAGAGCTGGTACTGGCCAGCCGGGTCGAAGAAGGCATTGTGCTCTCCCTCGAACAGGGAGAAGTGGGTGTGCATGCCGGAGCCGAACTCTTTAGGGAACGGCTTGGGCATAAAGGTGGCCACCGACCCTTCCTGGAGGGCAACCTCCTCCACAACTGCCCTGAAGGTCATGATGTTGTCCGCCATGGACAAGGCGTCGGCAAAGCGCAGGTCGATCTCGTTCTGCCCCGGACCTCCCTCGTGGTGGGAGAATTCCACTGAGATCCCCATCTGCTCCAGCATGAGGATGGCACGGCGCCGGAAGTCGTGGGCGGTGCCTCCGGGCACGTGGTCAAAATAGCCGGCCTCGTCGGTGGGACGGATTCTCCCCTCAGAGTCCCGGTTGACCAGGTAGAACTCGATCTCGGGGTGGATGTAGCAGGTGAATCCCGCCTCTGCCACCCGGGCGACCTGCCGCTCCAGCACCGCCCGAGGATCGGTGCGGGCAGGCTCCCCATCGGGGGTCAGTACGTCACAGAACATCCGGGCCACACCGTTGGCCCCGTCCCTCCACGGCAGCATCTGGAATGTCGAGGGGTCGGGGGCCAGCAGCATGTCGGACTCGAAGACACGGGTGAGCCCCTCGATCGCCGAGCCGTCGAAGCCGATCCCCTCCTCAAAAGCCCCCTCGACCTCCGCCGGGGCAATGGCCACCGACTTGAGCCGACCGGAGACGTCAGTGAACCACAACCTCACAAAACGGATGTCCCGCTCCTCGATCGCTCGCAGAACGTACTCCTGCTGCTTGTCCATGGTGCCTCCTCAGCCGTGCCCTGGTACCGCCAACGTTAGCGGATGCCGGCAGCAGTGCTGCGGTGTACCGGGACACTGGCGCCTGCGCCTGGCTCCGCTCCCTGCCGGGACCGTGTCGTCTCCCGGCAGCCGACCGGTGAGGCGAGGCAGCCGGACACGGGAGGAACCGGGCAGCACTGCCGCGTGACCGAGGTCGCACCACCCGTGATCGACCTCGTGGCCGGGAACGGCGTCGCGGGCTGCGGCCACAGGTAATAACCTTGTCGCATGGTGTCTTCAGCCTCCTCCGGCCCGGGTGGTGCCCGGGGCCGCGTCCGTGTTCACCACCTGGCCCAGGCCAAGGAGCGTGGCGACAAGATTGTCATGCTCACCGCCTATGACGCCGTGACCGCCAGGATCCTTGACGCGGCCGGCACCGACGTGCTCCTGGTGGGGGACTCCGTGGGTAACGTGGCCCTGGGGTACGACTCCACCATCCCGGTGACTCTGGACGAGATGGTGGTCGCGACTCGCGCGGTCGCCAGCGCGGCCTCACGCGCCCTGGTGGTGGCCGACCTGCCGTTCGGCACCTACGAGGCCGGGCCCCAGCAGGCTCTGGCCAGTGCCGTGCGCCTGGTGAAGGCGGGTGCCCAGGCGGTTAAGCTGGAGGGGGGCGTCTCCCGGGCGTCCTCCGTGCGTGCACTGACCGAGGCGGGTATCCCGGTGGTGGGGCACCTGGGCTTCACACCGCAGTCGGTCAACGCCCTGGGCGGCTACCGGGTCCAGGGGCGCGGCCAGGAGGCAGCCGACCGCCTAGTGGCCGACGCCCGGGCTCTGGCTGAGGCTGGCGCGGTGGCACTCGTCCTGGAGATGGTGCCCGCGCCGGTGGCGGACAGGCTGACTCGCAGTGTCACGGCTCCCACCATCGGGATCGGCGCAGGTCCCGGAACAGACGGCCAGGTCCTGGTGTGGACGGACATGGCGGGCGTGAGCGAGTGGTCCCCCCGCTTCGCCAGGCAGTTCGGCCACGTCGGCGATGCACTCAAGGAGGCTGCGCAGGACTACGGCAGGGCGGTGCGCGAGATCTCGTTCCCCGCGCCGGAGCATACCTTCGACGCCTGACGGCGTGCCTACGGCCTTTCCTGCGCCCCCTCCTCGGTGCTGCTCTGGCTTCTCGTCATCCCTGCGCCTCCTCCCTGCGCCGCGACGGACCTGCCGCTCCTGTCGGCAGTCGGCGGCTACAGCCCCTCCGGCCTGGACAGGTCCAGCGGAGCAGGAACCACGGCGTCCAGGAACTCGCTCATGTCACCTACCTGGAAGGTCACACCCTGGCGGCCGGGGTCCTCCCCCCAGGCGAGCAGCTCAGGAGCACCGTCGGGAGCGCCAGGATCGACTTTGACCGTGGTCACCGAGCAGTTGGCCAAGGGCCTGGCAACGAGGGCCTGGACCGCCTGGGTCCCCAGCCACCGCAGGGCCAGGATCGTGATGGTCATGCCGTGGGAGACCACTAGGACCTCCGGATCCGCCCCCGCCACTGCCGCCTGTGCCTGCAAGTCGGACAGGATGCGCGCCAGCGCGCCGTCCATGTCCGCAAGGTAGTCACGGGCATGGATGCCGCCCGGTGCCCCGGGGTGGGTTCCGGCCAGGACACCGGGCAGGTGCCGGTCTACCGGGAGAGCGGCGTGCATCTGGGCGTCCGGTCCCCCGTCGTAGTGGCCGTAGTTGTACTCCCGCAGGCCGCTGAGCCGGGTTGCGACGAGCCCGGGGTGGGCCTGCAGAAGAATCTCCGAGGTCTCCATCGCCCTGCCCTGGGGGCTGGTGTAGGCCGCTGTCAGCGATGTCCCAGCCAGGTAGTCACGGCACATAACGGCGCCTGCGCGCCCCTGCCTGGTCAGGGGCGAGTCGCACGCGCCCTGAGTACGACGCTGCTCGTTGAGGACGGTACGGCCATGACGGACCAGGTGAATCTTCGCCACCGGCGCATCCTAGGCCCAAGTCGTCGGGCCTGCACGGGTCCAGGATCCCGGCCTGATACCTATGCTGGGCACATGATGGCACCTACGACCTCCCACCTGGCTGACCGGGCACCACGCGGCACCCTCGTGCCCGGGACCCTCGGCCCGCAGCGTCCCGTCCCTGACACGATCCCGCGACCCGAGTACCTGTTCCACGACGGACCCGAGCAGGTGACCGCCGCCGAGGTCAAGGACGCCGAGACCGTGGAGCGCATCCGTGCTGCCGGCCGCCTTGCTGCCCAGGCACTGGCTACCGCCGCCGACGCGATCGCCCCCGGCGTCACCACCGACGAGCTGGACCGGATCGCCCACGAGTTCCTCTGTGACCACGGCGCCTACCCCTCCTGCCTGGGCTACATGGGCTTCCCCAAGTCCATCTGCACCTCGGTCAACGAGGTGATCTGCCACGGCATCCCCGACTCCACGGTCCTGTCCGAAGGCGACATCATCAACCTGGACGTCACGGCCTACTACGACGGGGTCCACGGGGACACCAACGCCACCTACCCGGTGGGCGAGGTCGACGAGGAGTCCGCACTGCTCATCGAGCGCACGCGAGCCGCCATGGACAGGGGGATCAAGGCCGCCCGCCCGGGGCGCGAGGTCAATGTCATCGGCAGGGTCATCGAGTCCTACGCCCGCCGCTTCGACTACGGCGTGGTGCGCGACTACACCGGACACGGCGTGGGCGAGGCGTTCCACTCCGGTCTCATCATCCCCCACTACGACGCCGCTCCCCTCTACGACGACGTCATTGAGGTCGGCATGGTCTTCACCGTCGAGCCGATGCTCACCCTGGGAGACATCGAGTGGAGACAGTGGGAGGATGGGTGGACGGTGGTCACTGCCGACCGCTCGCGCACCGCCCAGTTCGAGCACACCGTAGTGATCACGGACACCGGCGCGGAGGTTCTCACCCTCCCGGCCTGATGCCAGCCTGGCACCAGGCCGGGCAGCCGAGGTGCCGGGTTCCGCGCGGACACCGGAATCGAAAGGACCTTATCCAGATATGAGCACAGATATCGCTATCGGCGTCGATGTCGGCGGATCCGGTATCAAGGCCGCTCCCGTGGACCTGGGCACCGGTGAGTTCACCGCTGAGCGTCTGCGTGTGGCCACGCCCCAGCCTGCCACCCCGGATGCGGTGGCCGACGTGGTCTCCCGCCTCGTCACCAGCTTTGACCTACCCGCAGAAGTGCCCGTGGGGGTCGCGGTACCGGCTCCGGTCAAGCGCGGGGTCGTCGCCTTCATGGCCAACCTCGACCC
This sequence comes from Actinomyces sp. 2119, assembly GCF_003591215.1. NCBI lineage: Bacteria > Bacillati > Actinomycetota > Actinomycetes > Actinomycetales > Actinomycetaceae > Actinomyces > Actinomyces sp. 2119. The sequence continues at coordinate 60,046 of NZ_QYRR01000001.1, read as the reverse complement.
CTCCTGGGCTGGGACCGACGCCAGGGCGCTGATGGCCCAGGTCCTGGGCCGCCAGGCCACAGTCGTCAACGACGCCGACGCTGCCGGCTACGCGGAGGCTCTTTACGGAGCGGCCAGGGAGGTGCAGGGCCTGGCCATCGTCACGACCCTGGGTACCGGAATTGGTTCTGCCCTGGTCATGAACGGCGTGCTCGTCCCCGGCACGGAGCTGGGACACCTGGAGATCGACGGCTACGACGCGGAGAAACGTGCCTCTTCCGCAGTCAGAGAGAGAAAGGACATGTCCTGGAGGAAGTGGGCCAGACGCCTGCAGCGGTACTACTCCCACCTAGAGATGCTCTTCAGCCCCGATGTGTTCGTCGTCGGCGGCGGAGTGTCTCGCAAGCACGAGAAGTTCCTTCCGCTCCTGGATCTCACGACGCCGATCGTGCCGGCCAGCCTGCTCAACCGTGCCGGCATCGTGGGCGCGGCCGCCCTGGCGGCATCGACACGGTCCTCGGTCTAGCCTCGGTCTGACCCCACTCTGACGCTCTTGTGACTGGTGGCGCGGCAGTTCGTCCTGCCGCAGCCGCCTTGGGCTGGCTCAGTCCTGTATCGTTATCGCCCGTCGCCACGAGTGTGGCTGATCGGCTGCATAACATATGCCGCTGGTCCTACTCCAGAAACGGCGTGACTGTATTTTTCGTTAGCATCCTCATCTGAATGGGATGCACAGAATCGGTCTCGTCAGCTGCAGGGCGCATTCTCGCCTCGCACATGAGCCACTGACGTGTAGATTGGCTCTTGTGCGGCGTCCCGCGCTGCCCCTACCCCGTCATTTCTTTTCCCGGAGGTTCACATGGCACTGCGTTTCAACCCACCGCCGAACTGGCCAAGGCCGCCGGAAGGCTTCGAGCCGCCCCCAGGGTGGCAGCCTGATCCTGCCTGGGGACCGGCACCAGAGGGCTGGCAGCTCTGGGTTGACGACTCAGCGCCCACCACTGGTCTCTCCGACGCCGGTTCAGCCGCCGTCCCGGGAACCGACCCGGCCTGGGCGCCGACGGGCAGTGCCTCGAGCGCCCCCACCGGGCCTGCTGCCGCGTCGGCCGAGACCGCCTCAATGCCAGCTCACGTGGCTGACCCCACAGGCTCGTCCGCCTCTGCGCCTTCAGGAGACTACGCGCCCTCCTCCGCTCCGGCTGGCTACGACCCCGGCGCGGACTACTCCCAGGCACCGACACCCTTCCACAACCAGGCCCCAGGAGTTCCTCCCGGCGGGCCACAGGGGCAGACCGGAGGCTGGCAGCCGGTCGACGTCGCAGGCGGACTGAGCCCAGCCCCCGCCTCAAAACCTGTCACCCGGCAGTGGTGGTTCTGGACCATTATCGCTGCCGTCCTGGTCGTGGCCCTGGTTGTGACCCTCCTGCTGGTCAACCGGAGCAGCAGTAACCAGGCTGGCGGCGCCACCACACAGAGCTCCAGCGACACCGGCAGCAGCAGTGACGACGACGCTGACAGTAGTGACAACAACTCGGGTGGCGGGTCAGGCGGGGAGGGAACCTCGGCAGACACCGCTATCGACCCCACCCAGCAGGACGTGGTCCTGCCCTCCACGCGCGAGGAGGACAAGGACAAGGGCATCCAGATCACCGTCCACTTCGACGCGGTCACGTGGGACGCTAATGACACGCTGAAGGCAGACAACGAGTACATCTACGAGGAGCCGCCCGAGGGTCAGGTCTACATCACCGTCCCGATCACCGTGAGCTACGAAGGTGAGGGCCAGTTCGACAAGTACGACCTGGACATCACCTACGAGGACGGTGGGAACACCTCAGAGCCCGAGATATTCATTGACGACAAGTCCTTCTACTCCCAGTCCATGCCTCGCAACGGCGGGTCGGCAACCGGCTACTACGCCTTCCTGATCAGCGAGGACTCGGTGAACTCGGGCAACTTCGTCATCTCCGCCTTTGACACCTACTCCAGTGACAGAGAGGAGTGGTTCGTGCAGGCCAAGTAGGCCCGCACCTGCCCCGGGCCTGGCCAGGACCTGGCTAGCCAAGCTGAGCAGCAGGTGCGTCAGGCTCCCACAGACCGCGGCACGCGGCCCCTTCCCGGGGCCGCGTGCCGCGTCTGTCAGGGGAAGAAAGGTGTCAAGGGCAGAAAGGTGACTGTGACAGGGGCGCGGACAAGCTGGCCTGTACGCCGGGTTCTGTTACCACCCACCGTTACCGGACTGGGTGGCGGCGACCATTCATCTTGGACCGCCGTTGCCGACGGCCTCACGCGACCTACCCGCTGACTCAGGCGAGCAGCCCTCAGACGTCAGCTGTGCGGTCTTGCTCCAGGCGGGGTTTACCTAGCCGCAGCGGTCACCCGCCACGCTGGTGGGCTCTTACCCCACCCTTTCACCCTTACCGCCCGGTACACGGACGGCGGTCTTCTTTCTGTGGCACTGTCCCGCGGGTCACCCCGGGTGGCCGTTAGCCACCGCCCTGCTCTGTGGAGCCCGGACGTTCCTCAGCCTGTCTGGTGCTCCAGGAGCCTGGGCCACCAGACAATACCGCGGCCGCCCGGCCAGCTTGTCCGCAGGCAGCAGCATACCGTACTGACCACCTTACCGGCCTCTAGCAGCCCTCCTGGCGCCTGGTGCTGCTTGCAGCTACCTGAGGCTGCCGTGTCCTAGGATGCGCTCGTGCTCATCCTCCTTCCTCCCTCTGAAGGGAAGACCGCGCCCCGAGAGGGACCAGCCCTGAGGCTGTCTACTCTGCTGGAGGCGCAGGAACTCACTGGCTCCCGAGTACAGGTCATGGACACGCTCGCGCGAGCCAGCGCCCGCAAGGACGCTGCTGCCGTCCTCGGCCTGGGGCCCCGAACCCTCGGGGAGGTACAGACGAACTTGCGTCTTGAGACAGCCGCCTGCGCTCCGGCCTACGACCTGTTCACCGGAGTCCTCTACGAGGCCGCAGACCTGCGGGGACTCGGGAGCCAGGAGGGTACCCACGCGGTCATGGACAGGCACCTCATCATCATCTCCGGCCTGTGGGGAATCCTGCGACCCACAGACCGGATTCCTGACCACCGGCTCCCCATAGGCTCGGCGCTTCCCGGGCTGGGCCGAATGGCAGCCTACTGGCGGCCGCGGCTACAACCTGTCCTGGAGACCACTGCCGCTGGCAGGGTCGTCGTGGACTGCCGCTCCACGGCCTACGCCTCGGTCTGGCAGCCTGCCAGGTCCCTCCTGGCCTCGGCACACAGCCACCTGGTCCGGGTGGCTGTCGTACGGACCGGACCGGGTGGTGCCCGCCAGGTGTTCTCCCACGGCGCCAAACGAGCACGTGGGCAGCTTGTGGGGACGCTGCTGCGCGCTCTGTCCTCAGGCGCCCTGAACCCGCAGAGCAGTACCAGCGCGGTCGCTGAGGCCGCTGCCAGCATGGACGTAGTCCGCGACGTGGAGCTGAGCGAGCCGGACAGGCAGGGCCGACAGTCGCTGACTCTCGTCACGCGGCACTGACACAGTGCTGACCACAACTGATCCACGACTGATCAGGACTAACCACGGTGAGTGGCCAGCACATAACGTGCCACGGCCAGCCGGTACCCACAGGGAGCACGGCTCCTCACTATCAGTACCTCACCGTGTGCCTCTGCGCATCTCAGATGTCCATACGCACCACGATGACGTCGTTCTCCTCCGCGCGCAGGACGGCGTCCTCGGGGGCCGAGGCGAAGCGTGCATACTCTTGAGGGCTGATCTCCAGCGACCCACCCTCGATGCGCCCCGCGCGAAGGGCTACTGCACCCAGGCCACCTGTACGAGACCGCACCTCCTCGTACTCAGCCAGCAGCTCCGCGTCAATACCTCCCACCACGTCACTGCGCTGGTCTTCCACGGCAGCGCGCTCCTGGTCCAGCTGCGCGAGTCGCTCGTCCCGCTCCGCGGTCAGTTGGCGCCCCGCAGCCCGGATGTCCTGCTCCTCCTGGGCCAGGCGGTCCGCCTGCGCCTGGGCCGACTCCAGCGCCTCCAGAGTACTGACCTGTCTGTCCTCCAGCACCTGCTGGCGCTGTCCCAGGTGGTCAATCTCGTGCTGGATGGCGCTGAGGTCACGCGCCCCGGTCTCACCGGAGTGAAGACGCTCCCGCAGGGCCTGCGCACGCCGCACCACCTGGGCCACCTCCTCCTCACTGCGCTCGGCCTCCTGCCTGGCCTCCGCCAGCGCCGCTTGCGCCAGAAGGGCCTCGCGCCTGTTCGTCTTCAGACGCTCCACAGTGGCCTCGATACGTTGAAGAACCGGCAGCCGGGAGCGTTCGTGACGCAGCCGGGCGAGCCTGGAGTCCAGAGACTGCAGGTCGATCAGCATCCGCTGCTGGGTGATGGGTGCACTCCTCACGGCGGGGTATCCTTCGTCAGGGTCGGCGGCAGGTGCCTCGGTATTGTCTCACGGCCTCATGGGCGCCAGCACCCAGTTGGAACACGCAGTGCCCATGGATCTGTGACGACAGCCGACACCTCTGTCTCAAGCCGCCATCCCCGTGCCGCAGCCCTCTGCGCGAGGCCGCGGGCCAGTGGAGGCAGTCCCACCCACTCAGTGGCCCAGTGGGTCCCGCACAGGAGGTAAGGGCGTCCCGCCTCCAGGTGCTCCGAGGCGGGATGGTGGCGCAGGTCAGCAGTGACAAAGACGTCAGCACCAGCGCGACGAGCCGCGTCCAGGAGTGAGTCCCCTGAGCCACCACTGACTGCCACGGTCTCGACCTCCTCCTCCAGGCACCCACCGACCAGCAGCCCCGGAGCCGAGTCTGGCAGCACTGCAGCGACGCGCTCAGCCAGGTCTCTCAGGGACACGGGCCTCTCCAACTGTCCGACGCGCCCGATCCCCACCTGCGGATCCTGTGCGCTGGGCTCCAGCGGCACCGTGTCGCGCAGTCCTACCTGATCAGCCAGGGCGTCCGCCACTCCCCCGTGCGCGGCGTCCAGGCAGGTGTGGGCGTTGAGCAGGGCGATACCACGACGGATGAGAGTGTGGACGACATGACCCTTGGCGTCGTCGGCACGTACGGAGTCTGTCCCACGCAGGTAGAGGGGGTGGTGGGTGATAATCATGTCCGCCCCCCGGCTCACTGCGTCTTCGACAACGTCCTGCACGGGGTCCACCGCCAGCAGGACGTGGCCGACGGACCAGGATGGGTCGCCGCAGATAAGGCCGTTGGAGTCCCACGGGGCAGCGAGCTCTCGGGGCGCCAGCTCGTCCACCATGGCGACGATGTCAGCAACTGTCGGGGAGCCCGAGGAGTGTGGTGGTCGGGCCCCTGGCCCGTGCGGTGCACTGCTCACGGGTCCAGCCTACGGCTACCTGCCGCTGGGGCAGGCACAGTCCCCCCGCAGTGCCACATAGCAGTACCGGTGCTGCCAGCGCCCAGGTGCCTGGGTAGGATAGGGTTGTGCCGGTGCCACCTACGGCGCCCCGGCCTACGTGCCAGCACCAGGCTGGTTGACGCCCCCATAGCTCAGCGGTTAGAGCAGCGAGCTTATACCTCGTTTCGTGCCTGATAAGCACAAGGTCCTGGGTTCGAATCCCAGTGGGGGTACCACGACCGCCTTCAGTCGAAGGGCGGCTGCAGGCTGGCGTTGCTGCTTACGTAGGCCAGGAGGCGCGACAGGCTGTCGGCAGATTCCGCCCCGTCAGCCTGATCGGCCAGTTGGTCGCCAGCCGCACCATCGGCAGGGTCAGGATTTATGTTCGCGTTGTCCACGCCGCCGTCTCCTTCGTCGCTCGGTCTGTCATCCGGCAGAACAACCCGCCCCTCCTCATCAACCAGCGGGTTGACCAGGACTGTGTCGAAGAAGACTTGGTTAAGTAGCTTCCTCAGATGGGCGGGTGCATCGCTGTAGAGGCGGTGGCAGTCTTCGAGCAGGTCAAGGGCCTGATGAAGCGCTGCCGCAGCGCGTGTTCTGCACCAGCAGGCGGGCGCCACACTGACCGCAGTACACCGTTGTTTTGAAGTGGTGGGTGTGCTGGCGCTCGCGCTCACCATAGCGACGCGAGGCCAGGACGGTCTGGACGTTCTGCCAGGTCTCGACGTCGACCAGGGTTCATGCTGCCCGGGGTACTCGACGCCCTGGAGGGTGACGATACCCTTGTAGTAGGGGAGGCGCAGCATACGATGCAACTGGGCGCGCTCCTCATTGAGGTCGACGATGCGGATCTCTCTGCCGTGCTCGTCTCTGGCGCGCACGTTGATGTACCCCAGCGGTGCCTTACCCAAGGTCCCGTCATTCCTGGCTTTTTCGCCCATTCCCCTGATGATCTCATTAGCGAGACTGCGGCTGTAGTACTCAGCGATGGAGCTCATGATGCCGTGCAGCAGCATGCCGCCAGGCGTCCGCCGCGCTGGGCATGCTCGCGGGCGGACACGCGGATGCAGGAGACGGCTCGCTTGGGGGTGACCTGGGCGCCATGGCAGTGAAGGGACCGGGAGCAACAGTTCCTGCGGCTACCGCACCTCCTACTGCGCTACCGTCCATCGCACCAGTTTGCGTCGTTTCTGGTTCCATACCCTCATCCTCCTTTCGCTTCCGCTTTTGTCTGGGCATACCAGCCACCATGGCTGGCGTCTCTTTCCATGAACGCTCAGAATGCACAGGAAGTCCAGTGCGAAGTATGGCGAGATGGAGCCGACCAGGGATCGGGAGGAGACAGAGGGGATGCGAAGTTCACCAGCCAGGTGGTTCAGCGCTGACGGCCCATCCGATTCCACCACCGGTCCAGCAGAGGCGAAGCAACTGGACGACAGCGGTCACCCCTGACGGCGTGGACAGCAGATGGGGGTAGCCCACCAGGGGCTGTCAGTCGCAGCCAGAGATCGTGACCAAACCGCCAAACAGCACGGGAAAGTGGGACTACTTGAGTGCGGCGATTCGTCTAGCGAAACTTCTGGTGAAAGTCGATTCGGCCTAATGACTCGCTCACCATCCGCGCCTTCCGCGCTAGCTCATTGCAGGCCACCATTCAGGTGCGCATCATCGGGGAGGTGCCAACCAGCATCTGGCAGTTCACCTGCGCCAGCCCCTTTGCACACCCACAGAGCGCCAACCAGCACAACCGCACTGTCCTGGATGCCCAGCATAGAGCGACTCTCACCCAGCGCGACGTGCATGGTGGGCTGTTTGGCGAGTTTGGATGGGAATGGTAACGAAGGTGAGGAGTAGCGGCGTCTCGCCAATGCGCTGGGCAGCCCCAGAGCCACACAGAGGGACAAGGACGTAGCCGGGGCGCCGACGCAGCGGTCACAAACTAGACGAATTAACACTGCCAGCCTGCCTGGCGATAGCACAAACGTCAGGTGGCAGGATACCGCCACACCCGCGCATTAGAACTGACCAACTGCTGCAAATTTTGGCGATAGCCACAAAAATACATAGCCTGAGGTCGATTTTTCGGTATTTTTTGGGCCTTGAGGCGCCAGTCCGCCCACTTCCCACAACAACGTCCCGCCATCGCTGTCCTGGCGAACAAGCCCCCTATGGGAACCCACAGTGAGGAGTGATATACGTTCCAAACGTCCAGAACGATATGCGGGCCAGCGCGTACCCAGCGCGACGACGGAGACAGACATGCGCTACCAGGCAGACACTGACGCACTCAGGCTGCGGCGGCACCAGCAGCTGGCGCCGCCCGGCAACCTGCCCGTGCCTGCCTACCGCCGATGGCACCAGCCTGCCGCACACCATTTGTGTCCCCCATGTGGTGCAGCCATGGATCGATATTACGAGGCAGTTGCTTTTCGAATACGTCCGCGAATTTGCTCTTCACTCTGGGGTTTTCTCAACCAGACGCCCGATGGTGGGCGCACCAGTTTTGACGTACCCAAGAATTCAGGAAAAGAGCATGAAAAGTAGGACTCTTGTAGCAGGCGGCCTTTTGAGCATCGCACTGCTGTCTTCAACTATCAGTGGTATTCCGCAGGCTGCGGCGACGGAAGATGCCCCCATTGCCTGCTGCGTCAGCAGCAACTTGCGCTGCAAGTGATCAGGCCGCCTCGGCGGAAGGCTCGCTCAACGAAACCGCCCGGACTTCAACCCCCGCTCCATGGGACAGTTTGGCTATCAGTGCGGTCTCGACTTTGTCGGAGCCGCACATGACGAATAGCGCCCTTTCAATACATACGAAGCGGGACTGCGACCGGGCATACGAGCGAGACAGTAGAAGGTGCAGGAGGGCTCCGGGTGGAGCACGAGGGCGTGCCATCTGCTGGGCCGCCATTGCCGCCAAGTACGCTACTTGTTTGGCGGGTGCTAATGGGTAGCACAAGGAGTCGGAGTCGCTCCGTGCTGCAGAGGCGTCTACGGACGCCTCTGCAGCACGGGTTCTGAGCGGAAGCTCCAAAGTGGATGTCGAGAGTATTTAGTTGCTGCGGAACTGAACTATATACCCGAAGTATATTGTGTCACCGCAATCTCGGCAACGACCTTGACAGATTTCTAATGACAGGTTAATATAGTGGCACCTTAAGGAGCCAGAGTTTGCAGAGTGGAAGACTATGTTCATAAGGCGATATTCGCCCAAGAATGGGCAGGATGTGAAATTTTCCTTGTCTTTACCGTCGCCAGTATCGGAGGATAATGACTCCGAATGGCAGATTGAAATGCGCTCGACAGGATTAAGGCCGCCGTTTAAACAGACCATGTACGGTGTTGACGCCATCCAAGCGTTTGAGGTGGCGCTCATGGTCTTGCGAACAGTTGAAGAAAAAGAAGGCCTTGAGCTCCCTGAAAACTAGCAGAGAGTCTTTAATAAGAGCGTGTTACTCCATGGGTTAGTCACGCATACGAGAAAGCACTGGGATCCATAGTCGACATCGCATTCTCGGTAACACTGACCCCGGCCTGAGTTGTCGAGAATTGAAGCTCAACTAGAATGTTGATAACTCTACACCGCGCGATACGACACCGCCACCCCACACAACCGATAGGCTGTCGAGCGATTTAACACCTGTCTGCCGGACGATCTCTTTGACGGGGACACCGGCGCGGCACAGGTCGGCCACCTGCTGGCGCCGCTCCGTCGTGAGGGGTCGAAGCTTCGTCTGCGTGATGTGACTAACTACACGCGGTGAGTGAGGTGCAGCGCCGGGCGTATCACTCTCATCGTGCTGCCGGTCCCTCAGGCTGTTGTCTGGTGCGGTAGCGCGCCGGTGCAGGTTCTCGCCTTGCGGCTCTGCTGCACCTGGCCTACGGGGGTGGCTTCGGCTCGTTGACATCGGCTCCTGGACCACCTGTCCCTTTGGCGCCCGATCGATACGCTATATTGGGTCCGGTACAAGCCTGGCCGCCCTCACCGGCGGCCAGCTTCCGCCGGAAGTCCAGCAGCGCCGTCAGATTGCTAGGGTCGATGCTGCGGAGTTGTACCGGCGCCCCGGACCATCCCAGGGGCGTCCTGCCCCCGTGGTGGAACCGGTAGACACCGCGACCTTAAAAGTCGCTGCCCACCGGGCGTGCGGGTTCGAGTCCCGCCGGGGGCACCATCTGAGCAGGCTCAGCGGCGCCCGGCCGTGGCGACGCGGTGGACCCGGCCGGACTCGAACCGACGACCGACGCGGTGTAAACGCGTTGCTCTACCAGCTGAGCTACAGGTCCTTCAGGACCCGCCCTGCCGCTACTGTCGAGATCTTCCACCGGCGACTGCCGGGCAGCTGTTGCTGCAAGGTGTCGGGAGCGTCCGGGCGAGCACGGGCAATGCTACAGGAGATCCCGCCAGCCCGACCAGTTGCGGCCGCAGTAGCACACCAAAAGTGGGGTGACCTGGTCAGCGTCTGCGGGTTGTGATCCTGGTCCCGCTCCAGCGCTCACCCATAGAGGCTGTTGACGTAGCGTGCAGGCCAGCGGTGGCAGCCGCCTCCTCGACCTCGGACGCAGGCACCGCGCCCCTCGTACGAGCCTTGGGAGTCAGCACCCAGATCAGCCCGGCCCCGTCCTCAAGATTCGCTTTCGCGTCCACGAGGAGGTCGGTCAGGTCGTCGACGTCACCGTCCTCCTGCCTCCACCACACGAGCGCCGCATCAGCGACGTCCTCATAGTCCTCGTCGACCAGCGCCATGCCAGTCTCGGCCTCGACCACCTCGCGCAGTGCCAGGTCGACGTCGTCGTCATAGCCAAACTCCTGCACAACGAGGCCGGAGGGGAAGCCGAAGCCTCCGCCCGCTGTAGTCACCACTTACTGACACCGTCCTTCCCGGATATCTGCACCCCGGGTCGGGCACAGCGGAACAAGCCCACCTCACCGAGGCCATCGACGCAAGCGAACACGCACATCTGCGTCCCTATACACGGCCTCTCCCATTTCCCCCTCGTGCCCCTCGTTCTTGTCCGTTCTCGTTGCCATCCCGACCTGACACACCGCGCCACCCGCTACCTGCTCGCGCTACTGACGACACCCGCCCGCCACCCAGCAACCCGCTACTGGTGCGTCACCTCACACACGCGAGGGGACCTTCATCCTCCCTCCACCCACCAGCAGCCCACCGAGAGCGCAGATTGACGTAGATTAGGTGCGTCAACCGCATACCGAGCACAGCGGCGCGCGGTACCGGCCACATGCTGGCACAAAGACGCGGGGGAAGGTGCACTCCTGCACCCGCACCGCCCCGCCGCACCGACGCGAGGAAGAAGGATTACGTGAGCCCCTCCAGCGACTCCACGCCACTTATTGACGGCCTCCTGACCAAGGTCACCGACAACGACCCTGAGGAGACACGTGAGTGGCGCGAGTCCCTCGACGCCCTGATCACGGAGAAAGGAGGTCCACGAGCACGGTTCGTGCTGCTGTCCATGCTGGCAGAGGCACGACAGAAGAACGTCACCGTGCCGACACAGCTGACGACCCCCTACGTGAACACCATCAACGTCGCCGACGAGCCCTACTTCCCCGGGGACGAAGACCTTGAACGCGCCTACCGGCGCTGGCTGCGCTGGAACGCGGCCGTCATGGTGACCCGGGCGCAGCGCCCAGGGGTGGGGGTCGGTGGACACATCTCCTCCTACGCCTCCACCGCCACGCTCTACGAGGTCGGCTTCAACCACTTCTTCCGCGGAAAGGACCACCCCGGAGGCGGCGACCACGTCTTCTTCCAGGGCCACGCCTCCCCCGGGAACTACGCCAGAGCCTTCATTGAGGGACGCCTGAGCGAGGCCGATCTTGACGGCTTTCGCCAGGAGGTCTCGCACCCGGCGCACGGCCATGGCCGCGGCCTACCCTCCTACCCACACCCCCGTCGTATGGAGGACTTCTGGGAGTTCCCCACGGTGTCCATGGGCCTGGGCCCCGCAGAGGCCATCTATCAGGCCTGGTTCGACAAGTACCTGTCCGGCTCAGGTATCAAGGACACCTCTGCTCAGCACACCTGGGCCTTCCTCGGTGACGGCGAGATGGACGAGCCGGAGTCCCGCGGCATGCTCCAGCTCGCTGCCTCCCAGCAGCTGGACAACCTGACCTTTGTCATCAACTGCAACCTGCAGCGCCTGGACGGGCCCGTGCGCGGCAACGGGAAGATCATCCAGGAGCTGGAGGCCTTCTTCAGGGGCGCAGGGTGGAACGTCATCAAGGTGATCTGGGGGCGCGGCTGGGACCAGCTGCTCGCCGCCGACAAGGACCACGCCCTGGAGCACCTCATGATGGAGACCCTCGACGGGGACTACCAGACCTTCAAGGCCAATGACGGCGCCTACGTGCGTGAGCACTTCTTCGGTCGCGATCCCCGTACCGCCTCGCTCGTCAAAGACTGGACCGACGACCAGATCTGGGCGCTGCAGCGCGGGGGCAACGACTACCGCAAGATGTACGCAGCGTACAAGGCCGCAACCGAGCACAAGGGCCAGCCCACGGTGATCCTGGCACACACCGTCAAGGGCTACATGCTCGGGAGCCACTTCGCCGGCCGCAACGCCACCCACCAGATGAAGAAGCTGGGTATCAACGACCTCAAGGGACTGCGCGACCGCCTCCACATCCCGCTCACTGACGCTCAGCTGGAGGCTGATCCTTCGTTCCCGCCGTACTACCGTCCTGCGGACGACGATCCTGCGCTGCTCTACATGCTTGAGCGCCGCCGCCAGCTCGGGGGGTTCCTCCCCGAGCGCAGGGATGCAGGCACCGAGCTGGAGCTACCAGGAGACAGGCCCTACGAGATCCTCAAGTCGGGGTCAGGCAGGCAGGAGGTCGCCACCACCATGGCCTTCGTGCGCCTGCTCAAGGAGCTCATCAAGGACAAGGGCATTGGACGCCGTCTGGTTCCCATCGTCCCGGACGAGTCACGCACCTTCGGCCTGGAGTCGTTGTTCCCGACGAAGAAGATCTTTAACACCCAGGGACAGAACTACACCCCGGTCGACGCGGACATGATGCTGTCCTACCGCGAGTCGTCCTCAGGCCAGCTGATGCACACCGGCATCAATGAGGCCGGATCGGCAGCACTGTTCCAGGTTGTCGGCACTAGCTACGCCACTCACGGCCAGCCGATGATCCCGGTCTACATCTTCTACTCCATGTTCGGCTTCCAGCGCACCGGTGACCAGTTCTGGGCGGCAGGCGACCAGCTGGCCCGCGGCTTCATCATCGGTGCCACAGCAGGGCGCACCACACTGACCGGCGAGGGCACCCAGCACATGGACGGGCACTCGCCCCTGATCTCGGCCACGAACGAGGCGGTCGTCACTTATGACCCGGGGTACGCTTATGAGATCCGTCATATTGTGCGTGACGCTCTGGAGCGCTGGTACGGTCCCGACTCGGGACGCAACCGTGACGTCATGTACTACCTGACGGTCTACAACGAGCCGATCCACCAGCCCGCCGAGCCTGAGGACGTTGACGTCGAGGGCATTATCCGTGGCATCCACCGCCTGGAACCGGCTCCGGAGGGCGAGGGACCCGAAGTCCAGCTGCTCGCCTCCGGAGTGGGGCTGCCCTGGATCGAGGAGGCGAGACGCCTGCTGCTCGAGGACTGGGGAGTCAGGGCGGCAACATGGTCGGTGACCAGCTGGAACGAGCTGCGCCGCGACGCCCTGGCGGCCGACAGGCACAACCTGCTGCACCCAGAGGACCAGCCCCGCACGCCGTTCCTGACATCGCGACTTACTGGTTGCCCAGGCCCGGTCATCGCTACCAGCGATTACGACCACCTGGTGCCTGACCAGGTTCGGGCATGGGTGCCAGGCAACTACTACACCCTGGGCGCTGACGGCTTCGGCTTCTCCGACACACGCTCGGCAGCCCGCAGGTACTACCTCATTGACGCCCAGTCTGTGGTGGTCAAGACTCTACAGGCCCTTGTCGAGCAGGGAGGTCTGGACCGGTCAGTCCTGGGCGAGGCCACGTCTCGCTACGCCCTGCACGACGTCAACGCAGGCTCCTCCGGCAACCAGGGCGGGCAGGCCTGACCGGGCAGGGGTCCTGGAGGACGTCCCGCCGTGCTCCAGGACCCCGACTGGGTGTCCCGACCAGCGTGCCACCGGTGCAAGCGACCAAGGCTGTCCGCACCCTAGTCGGGTCTGATCCCAGGCGCAGGCACCAAGCTACAGCCTCGTTACATGAGGAAAAATACAGTTAGTTCCCAGAGTTTCTGTTGCTATCCCTGGGAAAGACTGTGGCTTCGTGGCCCATCGCACGCCATGCCCAAGAGATCTTCCCGTGATTCACTGGATTTTGTCGGTACCATCCCAGTCATGGATGAGTTGAGCACTCCGGCAGTGTCTGCGCTGCGCCAGGCGCAGGACACACTTATCGAGCACTCACTGGACCGCATTAGCTCCGCTCACGATTTCTACAGAACCCTGCCTGAGGCTGATCGCGAGCAGATTGCCGCAGTGGCACGGCTGGGCGTCACCATGTTCGTGGACTCCGTCGAGAGCCCGGCGGCACCATCGGCCCCCTCCCAGATCTTCTCTGTGGCGCCAGCGGCGCTGACCGGCGTCATCACGCTGGAGCAGACCCTGGCCCTGGTACGCACCGTCCTGGACGTGGTCGTCGACGAGGCTCCGCAGGCCGTCCCGGAGGAGGACCATGACATGGTCCGTATCTTCGTGCTCTCCTTCGGACGTGATGTCGGATTCGCCGCTGCAGAGGTCTATGCCCGGGCGGCTGAGGCGCGCGGGGCCTGGGACGCCCGCCTGGAGTCGGTAGCGGTGGACTCCATGCTTCATGACGCCCCCGAGGATGCCGCCACCCGTGCCGGGACCGCGGGATGGAACGGCACCGGCCCCGTGGCTGCGGTCGCTGCACGGACCACGCTGGACGCCCTGGGCGTCTCCCGCCTGCGCAATGAGTGCCGCAGCCTCGCTAACGACTGCCTTGTGTCCGTCCGAGGAGACTCAGTCCTCATCGTTCTGGGTGGCAAGCCCGACGACTCAGAACCTCCTGCACCCTCACCCGCCACCACCACAGCCAAGAAGGGCGCCGGAAAGGGGGCAGCCAGGCGTTCGCGCGCCTCCTCCGCAGAGCTGCTCATCGACCAGGCGGCGATGCAGGTGGCCGCAGGTCTAGGTGGCTCAGCGGTGGTCGGCACGGTAGTGCCCGGCATCGGCCACGCTGGCCGGTCCCTGCGGTCTGCGCTGGCTGGGCTTCGGTCCCTGCCGGGCTGGAGGGAGGCACCCAACCCGGTCCATGCTGACGACCTCCTCCCTGAGCGGATCCTGGCTGGGGACGAGTTCGCTGCTGAGCAGATCCTCAGTCTCGTCCATGCTCCGCTACACGAGATGGGCGACCCTTTTGAGAGCACTGTCGCCACCTACCTGGCACTGGGACGGAGCCTGGAGGCTACCGCACGCAGCCTCTTCGTCCATGCCAACACGGTGCGCTACCGGCTAGGAAGGGTCAGTGAGCAGGTGGGGTGGGACGCCACCGACGCCAGAGACGGCCTGATGCTGCACATGGCCATCATAGTCGGCCGCCTCAGGGAGAACCGGGAGATCTGACGACAGCACCGCGGGCCACGACAGCACGGCACGACCGCGACAGCATTGCGGGAGCCACGGCACTACACTGCCCCTGCACCCACGCTATACCGTCTCGGTGCGTGCACGGAACCTCCTCCGTGCACGGGCCGCCGCACCTGAAGGAGTCTTTGGTGACAGACGACAGCCGCACCGCCAGCAGCGATGACGTCCTCGCTGCTGTCATTGAGATCGTCAGCGAGGAGACGGGTCTGGACGCCTCCCAGATCACCGGGGAGAGCCGGTTTGACGACCTTGACATCGACTCCCTGGGGCTGCTGACCGTCGCGACGCAAGCCGAGGAGCATTTTGGAGTCAGCATTGAGGACTCCGTCATCCCGACACTACCCACCGTCGGTGCCCTGGCGGACCTCGTGGTCCGCCAGCGGAACTGACCAGGCTGGCGGCAGGAGCGCCCAGGCCCATGCCTCCTGGACCATCGCGGCCTGACGGACCCGGGGAGGTCGTCGTCACCGGCCTGGGTGCTGTGAGCTCCCTAGGTGGCGACGTGCCGTCCACCTGGCGAGCTCTTCGGGCCTCGTGCTGCGGCGTGCGCATCCTGGAGGACGAGTGGGTAGACGAGTTCAGACTGCCGGTCCGCATTGGCGCTCCGCTTGCAACAGACGTCACTGCCCTACTTACGGTCAAGGAACGACGTCGGCTGGACCGAGCCTCCCAGTGCGCCCTCCTGGCTGCGCGCGAGGCCTGGGTGCAGGCCCGCAGCCCCCGCGTCGAGGCTGAGCGCCTGGCGGTGTCACTCGCTCCGGGCATGGGGCCTGTGCTCTCAGTCATGGGCACCTGGGACACACTTCGCTCCAGAGGACCTCGCCGGGTCGCTCCTACCGCCGTGCCCGCACTCATGCCCAACGCACCTGCTGCAACCGTCGGTATCGAGCTAGGTGCGGCCGCGGGCATCCACTCCCCCGTATCCGCGTGCGCCTCCGGGGCGGAGGCCATCGCATACGGAGCCGACCTTATCCGCCTGGGACGTGCAGACGTCGTCGTCGCCGGCGGCACTGACGCGGCTCTGCACCCTATGACAGTGGCAGCCTTTGCGGCCATGAGGGCGCTGTCAACCCGCAACGAGGAGCCGCTGACCGCGTCCAGACCCTTCGCCCCCGACCGGGACGGCTTTGTCCTCAGCGAGGGGGCGGGAGTGCTTGTCCTGGAGTCGGGCGAGCATGCTCGTGGCCGAGGAGCTCATGTGCTGGCCATCATGTCCGGCACGGGCGTGACCGCAGACGCCTTCGACGTCGCACGCCCTGAGCCCAGCGGCACCCAGCAGGAGCGGGCGCTGCGCCGCGCCTTGGAGGATGCAGGACTGGGACCCGACCAGGTAGGCCACGTCAACGCTCACGCAACCTCCACTCCTGCGGGGGACGCAGTCGAGGCAGGGGTCCTGTCGCGAACGGTACCGCAGGCGGCCGTCAGCGCCACCAAGTCAGCCACCGGCCACCCGTTAGGGGGTGCTGGTGGCCTGGAGGCCGTGCTGACCATCATGGCCCTGATCACCCAGTGGGCACCCCCAACCCTGCTGCCTGCGGGCATGGATCCACAAATCGCAACGACCGGCCTGGACGTCGTCGGCCCTGGCGGACGTCCCCTACGAGGGGTCGATGCTGCCGTCAGCACTTCCTTCGGGTTCGGGGGGCACAACGTCGCCCTGGTCTTCTCCCGGGGCCCCGCTGCGACGGGTGGGGACCGCACCCCGCCTCCATGACCCCCGGCACCCAGGGCTGCGACAGGGCCAACCGGTAGTCTGCTCCTATGCGACTTCGACGGAGTCCTCGCCGCACCAGGATGCCGACTGTCCTTGCCACACAGGTTGACGAGCGCCGCCTGGCGGAGGCCCCTGTGTCGCAGGATGGCTCCTGCTGGGCTGTGGCGACTGCCTACCACCTTGTCATCGTGTCCCTGGACAGCCAGCCTCACCACCTCCCGTGGGACCAGGTCGAGCACGGCTCCTGGAACGCTGAGGAGCGAGTGTTTCGCCTGCGCCGAACCGGGGGACAGGAGGAGGTGGTGCTACAGGTCCCAGGCGGACTGCGCCAGGAGGGCCGCTACGTACCGGTCGACGTGACGGCCTTCGCGCGAGCACTGCGCCAACGCGTCGAGGCTGCCCTTGTGCACAGCGCCGTCACCACCCTGCCCAGTGGGCAGGCGGCCTCCGCAAGCGTGCGACGTGACCCTAACGGAATCCTGTACTCGGTGACCAGCCCCCCGCACCACCAGGTGGCAGGCACCGAGGACGAGGAAGCCTTGCGGGAGCTGGAGCGACAGACGCGAAGTACTGTGGGACTGCCCATACGCTAGGCGCCACAGTTCAGCCTGTGGCCTTTCTCCTCCTCCCGGACTCGACGACGCGGGCGGGACGCTGCTAGAGTTCCACCCGCATGAGACGCATTCCCGCGTAGCTCAATGGCAGAGCATCCGACTGTTAATCGGACGGTTGCTGGTTCGAGTCCAGCCGCGGGAGCCCGCCCGAGCCCCGGCCTGCACCGGCCGGGGCTCCGTCGTCCCCGGGGGCGGGAACCGGCTCCTCCCCCGTCTCCAGCCACTGCACCGGCACACCGGTGGCCAGGCCCCACGCGTTGAGGACGATCTTGCGCGGCCTGGTGAGTTGCGCAGGCAGAACTGCGCGCGCGACTTCCAGCCAACCACAAGTCGTGGCAGGGTCTGCCCTCCAGCAGCAGGCACGCAGTTATGCGGCAACGACGTCGCGTAACGCGTCTCGGGCACAGGGACGCCGCGCCAAGGCGTCTTAGGCTGACACGCTCTTCACTTTCACCCCACGGGCAGCGTCCGCCGGCCCGACCAGGTACCAAAGCCCGCCGGATACGGGACCGTGCCGGAGTCGTGCGAGGATGTGCCCATGGCTTACCGCGACATCCGCCTGATCGGCGACCCTGTGCTACGCACCCAGTGTGACTGGATCACTGACTTTAACGCGCCAGTGAGGTCCCTGGTGGAGGACCTGCTGGAGACCGTCGACGCGGACGGGCGCGCAGGCCTGGCAGCCAACCAGATCGGTGTCAGCTTGAGGGCATTCTCCTGGAACATCGAGGGGGACATCGGCTATGTCCTCAACCCTCAGCTCGTCGAGATCTCGCAGGACAAGGACCAGGATGGCGAGGAGGGGTGCCTGTCCGTGCCCGGCCTGTGGTACCCCACCCGGCGTGCCTGGTATGCCAAGGCTGAGGGTGTTGACCTGGACGGCCAGAAGGTTGTGGTGGAGGGCGAGGAGCTCATGGCCCGGTGCATCCAGCACGAGCTGGACCACCTGGACGGTCACCTCTACCTGGACCGTCTGGACCGCAAGAACCGGGCGCAGGCCATGAAGGAGCTCCGCGCTCAGGGACTCTAGGCACCCCGCCTCCTTCGTCCCAGTCGCACTGCCCCGGTTCCAACTAGGAAGGAACCGCTAGCAGCCGCCAGAGGTCAGCCCACGCGGTGCAGCCAGCGCACCGGAGCACCCGCCCCGGCGTAGCGGAAGGGCTCCAGCTCGTCGTCCCAGGCCTGGCCCAGGGCCAGGTCCAGCTCGCGACGCATGCGCTCAGGGTCAGCCGCATGGATCAGGGCGGCACGGATTCGGTCCTCCGGCACCACGACGTTGCCGTGAACGTCGGTCTGGGCGTGAAAGATCCCCAGGTCGGGCGTGTGCGACCAGCGTCCGCCATCTGTCCCCGCGCTGGCCTCCTCTGTCACCTCATAGCGCAGGTTCGCCCAGCCTCGCAGTGCCGACGTGAGGGTCGTTCCTGTGCCTACCGGGCCAACCCAGCTTGTCTCGGCACGCATCATGCCCGGGGCGGCAGGCTGCTCCGTCCAGTCCAGGTGCACTCGTGACCCAATGACCTCAGCCGCTGCCCACTCGACATGGGGGCACAGTGCCCTAGGCGCAGAGTGCACGAAAAGAACACCGCGGGTGTAGGCACCGACCATAAGTAACGCCTCCTTGTTGGTTCGAGATTCGCCTTCCCCAACGGTCTCGACCAACACGGATACGCTTGTGGCTGCGCGGCGTGCGCTCAAATTATGCCTGACGGGAGGAAGACCGTCCAGTCCGCCTCCCCGTCAAGCCCGTTGCCGTGTCGTGACCGACGCCTACGAGCCTCGCCGCACCTGCATACGCCGCTGCTCCAGAGACGTGATCTCGGTAAGGACCTCCCGGTAGCCCTCCTGATCGACCGACAGGCGACGGTGCCGCGAGCGCAGCTCGGCCAGCCGCCGGTTGATCCCCATCACCTCGACCGAGCCGAGAACTTCCCTGGCGTAACGCTGAAGGGCGTAGGAGTCCACCTCACCGTCCTTGCCCCGCACCGTGGGCAGAGGCAACGGCACTACTGCCAGCTCGGTGAGCGCGGCATCGACAAGTCCCACAGCGCCGGCCCGAACCTGCTCGATCCAGCGCAGCGTAGCACGGTGGGCCGCCTGCCCAGCCGCCGCTCCCGCCTGCCGAGCCCGCTCCTCCAGCGCCAGGACCTCAGCAGTCCCGCCCGCGGCCGCCACTGCCTCGTAGACGGCCTTATGGGTGAGCTGGCTGAAGGAGTCCGCACCGATGTCGTCGGCACCGGCACCGGCTGCGGCCTGAGGCTGCTGAATAATGAGCGCCAGGGCCTCTCGCTCAAGACGCTCCACAGGGTCGCTAACTGGCGGCAGCCCCCGGACAAAGGACGCGGCGTCACGGGACGATGCTGGTGCGTGCGCCTGCTGGCCGTCGGCGCGCCACTGCCGGTGGGTGCTCCCGGGCGGCCGCTGCCTCTCCGCCGCCTGGACAGCATGAACCACCTCGCCGTCGGGCAGTCCCAGCCATCCTGCCAGCCTCCGCGTGTACTCACGCCGCAGCGCACGGTCCCGGATACCCGCGACCACGGGAGCGGCCGCACGCAGCCCCCTGATCCGGGCCTCGGGAAGATCCAGGTTGAGGTCAGCCAGCGAAGCCCGGATCACAAACTCGAACAAGGGCACCCTGCGCGCCAGCAGGCGTGGAATACCCTGGTCGCCCTCGCGCATACGCAGGTCGCAGGGGTCTGCCCCCTCCGGGTCCACGGCAACAAAGGTCTGGGTGGCGAAGCGCTGGTCCTCAGCGTAGGCACGAAGTGCCGCCTTCTGTCCGGCCGCATCACCGTCGAAAGTGAAGATCACCTCACCTCCACGGGCGGCACGCCCCTGGCCGGTCACGACACCGGCGGCCGGGTCGTCGATATCGCCTAGCAGGCGACGCACCGTGCGGACGTGGTCGGCGCCGAAGGCCGTACCACAGGTGGCCACGGCGGTCCTCACCCCGGACAGGTGGGCGGCCATGACGTCGGTGTAGCCCTCGACCACGACAATCTGGTGAGACCTCGCCACCTCTCGCCTGGCCAGGTCAAGGCCGTAGAGCACCTGGCTCTTGTGGAACACGGCGGTCTCAGGGGTGTTGAGGTACTTGGGTCCCTGGTCGTCCTCGGACAGACGCCGGGCGCCGAAGCCCACCGTGGCCCCGGTGATGTCGCGGACGGGCCACACGAGCCTGCCCCGGAAACGGTCGTAGACGCGGGAGCCGTCCTGACCGCCGCGGCTGCACAGGCCGGAGTCCACCAGCTCAGCCTCGGTATAGCCGGCTGCACGCAGGTGACGGGCCAGGTTGTCCCACCCGGCCGGGGCGTAGCCAACCCCGAAGTGTGTCGCAGCACGGCGGTCAAAACCACGCGAGGTGAGGAAGTCACGCGCTACCTGGGCCTCAGCAGTCGCCAGCTGGTCCTGGAACCAGGACTCTGCCAGACGGTTGGCATCCATGAGGCGCTGTCGGGTCCCAGGCTCCACACCCCGACGTACCTGTCCCCCCTCCTCGTAGCGCAGCTGGACCCCGTACCGGTCCGCCAGGTACTCCACGGCCTCGGCGAAGCCCAGGTGGTTGATCCTCTGGACGAAGGTGATGACGTCCCCGCCCTCACCACAGCCGAAGCAGTGCCAGTAGCCCAGCTGGGGACGCACGTGGAAGGAAGGGGTCCGCTCGTCGTGGAACGGGCACAGGCCCTTGAGCGAGCCCACCCCAGCGCTCCTGAGGGTCACCTGCTCCCCGACGACGTCCTCAATCCTGGCGCGCTCCCGCACGGTGTCGATGTCCTCGCGCCTGATCAGTCCTGCCACGAGGACATCGTAGGCGAGCCGACGGCGTCCCCGCCCTTACCCCGCCCGTCATGTGGAGGCGTGGAGGTCCGGCCGGGAGCAGACCGGCCGGACACCGGGCCTCAGGCCGGTAGCTCGGAGAACATGCCGCACAGACGGGCGTGCCAGGACCGGGCGGAGGTGTCTGTCAGGGAGGCGATCTGGTCCACCACCACACGCAGTCGCCCGGCGTCGTCAGCGGCCTCCTCCCACGCGGGGCGCAGGGACGGGTCCAGTACGCTGCCGTCACCCTCCATAAGGACCTCGGCCAGGTCGAAGATAATAGTGCGCTGGCGCAGGTAGACCGGCTCCTGCTCCCGCGGGGCCATGACGTAGCGCACCGCAGCCCCCTTGAGGACGAGGATCTCCTCAGCGGTGTCCTGGGGGATGACGAGATCGGCTTCGTGCCGGGTCAGCGGCCCCTGCCCTGCGTCGTCCCTGGTGGCCTGGGCCACGGCAGACACGAAACGACCGATGAGCTCGCTGGTGAGGTTCTTCAGGCGTGCGGCGTCCGCGACCGAGCCGCTGTAGGAGCCGATCCAGTACGGCTGCGAGACCAACCGCTCCCAGGCCGATCCCAGGGCGTCCGCGCTCACCTCGGTCCCGTACCAGGTCCGCGTGTCCTCCACCAGCTCCTCGACCTCACCCGGGCGACGGAGACGAGCAGGGTCCATGCGGCCCAGCGCGACAGCGTCCTCCACGTCGTGGACAGAGTAGGCGACGTCGTCGGAGAGGTCCATGACCTGGGCCTCCACGCACCGGCGAGTGCCAGGAACGCCCTGACGCATCCAGTCGAACACCTCCAGGTCCGAGTCGTAGACACCGAACTTTACCCGGTACGTGCGGTCGTGGTTCTGTCCCTCGTCCGGTCCCGCCCCTTTGGCCCAGGGATACTTGGCCACGGCGTCCAGGCTCGCACGTGTGAGGTTGAGGCCGACCGGGCGCCCGGCAGGGTCGAGGGCCTTAGGCTCAAGACGGGTGAGGATCCTCATAGTCTGGGCGTTGCCCTCGAAGCCCCCGATACCGTCCGCGACACGGTCAAGAGCCTTCTCACCGTTGTGCCCGTATGGAGGGTGCCCCAGGTCATGGGAGAGGCAGGCCGCGTCCACCAGGTCCGGGTCGCAGCCCAGGGCCTGTCCCAGTGCCCTCCCCACCTGGGCCACCTCCAGGGAGTGGGTCAGCCGGGTACGCACGAAGTCGTCAGCAGCGGGGCCCAGGACCTGCGTCTTGGCTCCCAGACGCCGCAGCGCCGAGGAGTGCAGGACCCGGGCTCGGTCCCGCTCAAAGGGCGTGCGCTGCGGGTTCTTGGCTGACTCGGGGACGTACCTCTCGACGTCGTGCGTGCTGTAGCCCGTACGGCTGCCGTATGGCTCGCCGTCCGGCTGTGGCAGGTTCCGCTCAGAAGGCTCCGGGAGAGGCAGGCAAACGGGCATGGTCACAACCTAGCGCAGCGACAGGCTAGGATGGCGGGGTTCCGCGGCGCGGTGGTCCCGGGGGCGTAGCGGGCACTCACGCCCCGACGCTGTCGCACCGGCACGTTGCATCTCGCTGTGCTCCGCAGAACCGTAACAGACAGGCATTCGACTTGCCCCAGGCCGCGCCTGTACCAGAGGAACTGGACCGAAGGAGACGCCAGCGGTGACGACTACGACGACGCTGATCCACCGGCCCTATGACGGGCCGCGCCAGTGGTGGCGCCAGGCACTGGTCTACGAGCTAGCCTCTCCCGCCCTGGGGGCTACCGACCTGGAGCGTACCGGCCCCCTCCTTGACCACGTCGCCTCCCTTGGGCTGGACACGGTACTGGTGCGCCCCAGCCTGGTCGACACCGACACCGAGGCGGATGCCGTCGTCGGCTTCACCGAGCGCGCCCACCAGCGTGGTATCCGCGTCCTGGCACGGGTCTCCGGCGCCCTGGGCCCAGTGACCGGGCCGCACGTCCAGCACGACACTCGTATCGTCACTGGCAAAGAGACCGAGGGTGAGGACCTGCTTCGCCGTGCCGAGGCCTTCCTCGCAGCAGGTGCCGACGGCATCGACCTGGGGATGATCGTGCCCCCGGAGGTGAGACAGGCGACCGACCTGGAGGTGCTGAGCTCCTACTTCGCCCTCCTGCGGCACACGGTGAGCCGCTACGTGAGCGAGGGAATCATCGGGGCAGACGTCTCCACCGACTACCCTGACTCCTTGCGCCACCACCTCCAGGAGGACTGGGTCCACCACCTCCGTGACGACTACCTTGCCCTGGTGCGCTGGGACGCCTCGTCGCTGACCTCCCACCTCGGCCGGTCCCTCAACGAGCACGACCAGTTCCAGGCACCTCCTGTCTGGCGTTACCTTCCCTCACACGTCGTACTGGCAGAGATGGCCCCGGGAGACGGGCGGCGCTGGTACTCCGCGTCCCGGAAGGAGCGGCTGCGACGGGCTAACGCCCTACAGACCATGATGCTGGCACTACCAGGCTCCGTCTACCTGCGCCAGGGCGACGAGATCGCCCTGGCGGACCAGGACAAGCCCGGCACCCCCCTCGAGCTGGCCGACCTGGTCAGCCAGCAGGCGCAGCAGCAGGCGTCCCAGTTCGGCTCCCCTGTGGCCACGGTGCGCCACGCGGCCTACCTGCGCCGCGAGAACGACCTGGCCGGCGCCCCGCTGGCCTTTGTCTCCGGCCTGGAGTGGTGCCCCCAGCAGACCCTCACCTTCCTGGTGCGCGGGGTCCTGGTCCTGGTCAACACCTCCAGCGCCCCGGTGGTCCTGCCCCGGGAGGCACGGGTGCTTCTAGCCTCCTCCCCGCTGAGTCAGGACGAGGGAAGCCTCCTTGTCCCTGCCGCGACAACCACCTGGATCGAGGCCTCCACCGTGGCCTAGGGGGTGGTTGTCCCACAGCCCCAGGACTACAGCCAGGCAACGGAAACGTCATAGGGCAACGTGTCTTTTGTTGTCCTATGACGTTTCCGTTGTTCTGGACAGTGCCGGGGCAGCCTGCCTGTGTGCGGCCTCATCCGGGCTGCCTGCTGACGTGACCGTTGCGCAGATGTGATACTGCCTACTATCCTTGTCCCGCAGGCCCGGTGGCACCCGGAACACGGTTCAAAGGAGAATCCTCATGTCCCCCCCCCCCCCCCCCCCCCCCCCGCCCCCCCCCCCCCCCCCCCCGACGGTCCTTCCTCGCCCTGACAGCAGTCGCCACCACACTGGCTGCGGTCGCAGCCTGCTCCGGCTCTTCCACGTCGGACTCTGACACCCCGGGCAGTGGCTCCGGTGACGCTGCCGAGGAGGGTAGCGCCGCGACACAGGCGACCGTGCGTGACGACAGCGCTGACCTGGTGATCTGGGCTGACGAGCCGAAGGCGCGCTCCGTCGAGGACGCTGCCAGGGCCTGGGGTGAGGAACAGGGCATCACGGTGGCGGTCCAGGTGATCGCAGACGACCAGCAGGACACGTTCATCACGGCCAACCAGGCAGGTAACGGCCCCGACATCATGCTGGGAGCCCACGACTGGATCGGCAACCTCGTCCAGAACGGGACCATCACTCCTGTCACGATCAGCGAGGAGGACAGGACCAACATCAGCGAGGTCGCCCTGAGCGCCGTCACCTATGACGGCCAGACCTACGGGGTCCCCTACGCCGTAGAGACCCTGGGCCTGTTCGTCAACAAGTCCCTGACAAACGTCGTCGCCCCCGAGTCCGTCGAGGAACTCGTCGAGGCAGGCAGGGAAGCGGACACCGGTACCATCTTGTCCCTGCCTGTCGGCGAGGAGGGAAACGCCTACCACCTCCAGCCCATCTACACCGCCGGCGGCGGGTACCTCTTCGGCAGGAACGAGGACGGCTCCTACAACCCCGATGACCTGGGAGTAGGCAAGGAGGGTTCTCTTCAGGCCGCTGAGCGGATCTCAGAGCTGGGCAGTGACGGGGTGCTCAAGAAGTCAGTGACAGACGACAACTACATCTCCCTGTTCACGGAGGGAAAGGCTCCCTACCTGGTCTCAGGACCCTGGGCGCTGGCTGACATCAAGGCGGCCGGGATCGACTACCAGCTCTCCGAGATCCCTGGCTTCAAGGATGTCCCGGACAGCCAGGCTCTGCCCTTCGCGGGCGTCAACTGCTTCTACGTCGCCTCCAGGGGGAGGAACAGGGCCTTCGCGGAGAGCCTCGTGACGCACGTCGCCACCAGCTCCTCCTTCGCGGAGAAGATGTTTGCCCTCAACGAGCTCCCTCCTGCGCAGAAGGACCTGGCAGACCGGCTCTCCGCCGACAACCCGGACATGGTCTCCTTCTCCGATCTCGCCGCGCAGACGGACCCCATGCCCTCGATCCCTGAAATGTCAGCCGTGTGGATGCCCCTGGCAGCGGCCCAGGCCAACATTGTCGCCGGCGCGGACCCGGTGTCGACCATGACCAGCGCCGGGGAGCAGATCACCTCCTCCCTGGCCGGGTAAGGGCACAGCGCTGCCCCGACACACGCCAGCCACCTCCTCAGCACCCTCAGCACCGTCATGACCTTCTCTGCTCCCACCGCGCCTGCCGGGACGACGACCACGGCAGGTCTCCTGGGCCGTGTCGTCGTCGTATCGATGACCCTGGCCGTCACGGTCTACCTAGTGCCACTGCTCGTCCGGTTCCAGATGTGGACGTGGCTGGTGATCGTGCTCCTGTCGGCCGCGTCAGCAGCCGCGCTGTACTCCACACGCAGGCTGGTCCCGGGCAAGTACCTGTTCCCCGGTACCTTCTTCCTCGCAGTCTTCCTTGTCGTACCTGCCGTCCTGACAGTCCAGACCTCCTTCACAAACTTCGGTGACGGCTTCCGTGGTACCAAGGAGGAGGCTATTACCTCCATCACGAACAACTCGGTGGTCCAGACTGCCAACTCCCCCGTCTACAACCTGTCGGTCGCTACCGTCGGCAGCGTCTCCGAGGGTCCGTTCACCCTCTTCCTGGTCGACCCTGCCACCGGCAGAGTCCTTTACGGCGGTGATGGAGAGACTGTCCGGGAGCCGGCCCCCGAGGTCACAGTGACCGACGGGTACGTCACCTCCGCCCCGGGCTACACGATACTGAGTCCCCGAGAGGTCAACGACGCCTATGAGACCGTATCAGCACTGACCCTGACGGTGTCCGACAGCAGCGCCATCAGGGTCCAGGGGGTCCGTGCGGCCTTCGAGGGAACCAGACGGATGGTCTATGACGAGGCTGCCGACACCATCACGGACACCGCCACCAACGAGGTCTACTCCGTGGAGAAGGTAGGGCTGTCCGAGCGCTTCGTCAACAAGGACGGTCGAAGCCTCCCCCAGTCCTGGAGGCAGGGCGTGGGCCTTGCCAACTACGAACGGCTCCTCACCCGCTCCGACCTGGCGTCCCAGTTTCTCGGGGCCTTCCTGTGGACTCTGACCTTTGCCCTCCTGTCCGTCCTTCTCACCTTTGTCGTCGGGTTCGCGCTGGCCCTGGCCCTCAACGACCGCCGGATGCGCGGTCAGAGGCTGTACCGCTCTCTCCTCCTGCTGCCCTACGCGGTCCCCGGGTTCATATCCCTGCTGGTCTGGTCCAGTTTCTACAACCAGGACTTCGGGCTCATCAACGAGGTGCTGCACCTTGACGTCCCGTGGCTGTCGAGCACTACGGCGGCCAGGGCCGCGGTCCTCATCACCAACACGTGGATGGGCTTCCCCTACATGTTTATTGTGTGTACTGGGGCACTGCAGTCTATTCCCTCCGACCTCACGGAGGCGGCGCGGATAGACGGTGCCAGCAGCCTCCAGATCACGTGGCGGATCACCACGCCGCTCTTGCTAGTCGCCGTCGCCCCCCTCCTGGTTAGCACCTTCGCCTTCAACTTCAACAACTTCAACGCCATCGAGCTGTTGACGGAGGGAGGCCCCTTCGCCGCAGGGGAGTACACCCGTGGAGGCACGGACATCCTCATCTCCATGGTCTACCGCATCGCCTTCGGCGGCTCGGGGGCGGACTACGGGCTCGCCTCGGCCGTGTCCGTGGTCCTCTTCGTCATCACGGGGGTGCTGGCTGCGGTCCAGTTCCGAGCCATCCGCACCCTTGAGGACATCCGCTGACCCGGGAGGCAGTCATGAGGTCCACCAACTACCACAACGGCCAGGCGGGGACAGCTTCCGCCGCACCGGAAGGACTGGCCAGAGCGCCTGTAGGACCAGCGAGGAGACCCCCTGGGAGCCCACCAGGAAGGCAGCCCGGAAGGACAGCCCCGGACAGGCGCATGCCCCTGAGGCGGTGGGCGCAGGAAGTGGGGTGGCGCCATGTCGTGGGGCTCCTCGCCCTGGCCTTCGCCGCGTTCCCGGTCCTGTACGTCGTCTCCGCATCGCTCAACCCCCAGGGCACGCTGGCCTCGACCGGCCTGGTCCCCACCGAGGTGAGCCTGGCAAACTACACGGAACTGCTCTCCGGACGCCACGGTCCTTTTCACCGGTGGTACCTCAACAGCATGCTGGTGTGCACGACGGTGGCCGGCACACAGGTCCTCTTCTCCCTGCTGGGCGCCTACGCCTTCTCACGTTTCCGCTTCACCGGTCGCCGGGGAGGCCTGCTGACGGTGCTGCTGATCATGATGTTCCCCGCGACCCTGTCCATGATCGCCGTCTACACCATGATCTCCGACCTTGGCCAGGTCCTGCCCGCCGTGGGTCTCAACACCCTGGTCGGCTACAGCCTGGCCCTCATGGGCGGCTCACTGGGGCAGGTGTGGCTGATCAAGGGCTCCTTCGACACCGTTCCCCGCGAGCTGGACGAGGCTGCCGTCCTTGACGGGTGCACCCACTGGCAGGTGTTCTGGCTGGTCCTGCTCCCCACGCTGCGCCCCATCGTCGCCACAACCTTCCTGCTGGCCTTTATCAGTGTCATCAGCGAGTTCCTCCTGGGAGGGATCTTCCTGACCGACGGCTCCGTCAAGACGCTGGCCGTCGGCCTCTACGGGCTGCTCGACGCCAACCGCTCCAGCAACCTCGGCGTGTTCGCTGCCGGGGCCGTCCTGACGATGCTTCCTGTCATCGCCCTGTTCCAACTCCTCCAGCGCTATATCGTCGCCGACTCGACCCTGGGCTCTGTCAAAGGATAGTCGTCAAAGAGGAGGCAAAGAGGAGGCAAAGAGGAAGCAGGAGAAAGCCCACCGGCTGGTAGGCCAGGCCAGCCGGGTCCTACCGCGACCAGCTGCGCGCCAGCCGGGCCCCCATCTCCTCCAGCCGCTGCCGCAGAGCCTGCTCGCCTCCGGCGTCCCAGCCACCGCCGTCGGTGTGGGGCTGCTCCAGGGAGTAGACCGAGGAGACGCCGGCACCAGCACGCTCTCCCCGAGGAAGAAGGCTCCGTCCTGCCACCAGGACGACGGGAAGCGCCCGGCCCTGGGCAGCACGCGCCACCACCGCCACCGGGCTGTCCTCAAGCAGGTCATAGACCTCTCCAGCAGCGGTAACCACAAGGTCCTGCCTACGGACAGACCTCTCCAGGCCAGTCAACCGGGCCATGACACGCGCGCCCGGTAGCGCCCAGGCCCCCAGCGCACGTAGCACCAGTGCGGTACCTCCGGCCGCCCCGGTCCCCCAGGTCGTGGGTGTAAGCCGCTGAGGCTGACTGTCTCCCAGGACAGTCAGCCCCTCAAGCCTGCCTGTCTGGGCCACCCGAAGCAGGTCGGCCGCGTGGCGACAGGCCAGCCGGTCGCGCTCCTGAGCCTCCCACTCCTGGACACCCACGGTCATGCCCAGGCCCGCTCCGGCACCGTCCATGCCTCCCAGCGCGACACCGTCAGCCAGCACCAGGCCCAGGCTGCGCCCCTCCACGAGGGCGCGACCACCCCTGACACCTCCCAGAGCGGCAACAGCACCGGCACCACCGTCATGGACAGCCGACCGCGACAGCCCGACCAGCAGGGTGTCAGCAGGAGCCGTACGGCGCAGGGCCTGGGCAACCACGGCACCCAGTCCATAGGTGGTCCCCTCTCGCGCCTCCTGGCGGGCCTGGGCCGGGTCGGCAGGTAGCGCGACCAGCCGTGCGGCATCAAGGAACCAGGTCCGCCCCGACGCCCTACCACCACCTGGACCCGCTCCGGAAGCGGGGGCAAGCTGCAGCAGGTCCACCTCCCGGACCTGGCCCACAGGCCCCTGCCCTTGAAGAGCCTCGCGTACCGTCACCAGGTCGGAAGGCACCACCTGGGCCGACCCAGGACCGCCGTCAGCGACGGGAGCCTGCACCACGACGTCGGCACCGCGCGCCTCCTGCCACCCTCTGGCCAGGGCTGCCGCGACCTGCGGCGCCGCCAGCCCAGCGCAGCCCTCCCCCACCAAGGGAGTCCCGCTCGGCTGCGCACGCATGTCGCCAGGGGCCATGAGGACCCTCATAGGTTGTCTCCCTCCTGGTGGTACCAGCCAGTCACCGGGCGCCGTCACTCCCGCTGCGCCCAGTACTCCCGTCGACCAGGCCCCGACCGTACCTTAGCGCTAGACGGCGCCGCCCAGCCGCGCCAGCAGCAGGGCCTCAGCAAGCACCGCGCTCTCCAGGTCACCCAGGTGCACGGACTCGTCCTCGCTGTGAGCGCGGGTGTCGGGATCCTCCACACCAGTGACCAGGACCTGAGCGTGCGGGAAGGTCCTGGTGAGGACGGAGATGAACGGAATGGTCCCGCCCTGGCCCACGGACACCGCCTCCCGCTCCCAGGCGGTCGACAGCGCCCACAGCGCGGCCCGGCAGGCCTCGGTGTCCTGCGAGCCGTCGAAGGACGGCCCGCTCTCGCGGCAGGAGACGCTCACACGGGCTCCAAAGGGAACGTGCGCCCTCGCGTGAGAGGTCAGCGCCTCCAGCGCCTGCCCCTGGTCCTGGCCCGGCGCGGTGCGCAGGGACAGGCGTGCCGTGCAGGAGGGGGCCAGGACGTTTCCTGCCAGGTCCAGGGGAGTGACGTCCATACCGGTCACTGTCAGGGCGGGTCTGGTCCACAGGCGCGTCGTCAGGTCTCCGGTCCCCGCCAGCCTCACCCCCTCAAGCACCCCGGCGTCCGCCCGGAAGTCGGCCTCCGGGTAGTCGGGTGCCCCGGTGGCGGTCTGGCTGCGCGAGACTAGGCCGTCGATAGCGACGTCACCGTTGTCGTGGTGAAAGGATGCCACCAGTCGGCACATGAGGGTAACCGCGTCCAAGATGGGGCCGCCGTACTGTCCTGAGTGCAGGGCGTGGTCCAGGACCTCCAGGTGGATGTCCACCTGGAGGACACCGCGCAGCGTCGTGGTCAGGGCCGGTACGCCTACTTTCCAGTTCATCGAGTCGGCCACAACGACGACGTCGGCGTCCAGGCGCGAGCGGTAGGCCTCCAGGAAGGCCGCGAAGGTGGGGCTGCCCACCTCCTCCTCCCCCTCGACGAGGACCGTCACCGAGCAGGGCAGCTCCCCCTGCCCCAGGGCGCTCAGGACCCGCAGGGCGTGGACGTGGGCAACGATGCCGGCCTTGTCGTCGGCGGCACCGCGGCCGTAGAGTCGCCCGGCGTGGTGACGTACCGTGAAGGGGTCCTCCTGGTTCCAGCGCTGAGGGCGGCCCACGGGCTGGACGTCGTGGTGGGCGTAGAGCAGCACGCGCGGCGTCCCCGTCGGCCCCTGCCTGTGGGCAAGAACCGCCGGGGCACCCAGGACGCCGCCATCACCCGGTGCTGAAAGGACCTCAGCCTCCAGCCCGCTACCCTCCAGCAGGGCAGCGACGGCCTCGGCGCTGCGCCTGAGCTGGGTGCGGTCGTGGCTGGTGGCGGACACTGAGGGGATGGCTACCAGCTCGGACAGGTCTGCAAGGACCGTCTCGAAGGACGTCCGGGTCGCGGCTCGCAGGGCGTCAACGGTGATCATGTTTTTAGAGTATCGCGACGTTACGGCTACCCTGGTCACTGTGAGTCCGTCGAAGAGCCGCCGTGAGACCGCCCAGCCGGAACCAGCACCCGCCGCCCCCCGGTCCGCGGGGAAGGGGCGCCCCACTCCCCGGCGTAAGGACGCGCAGGCCCGGGGACTGCGCCCTGTCGTGCCTGTGGACCGCAAGGCGGCCAAGAGGCAGGCGCGGGCGGCACGGGACGAGGCCTGGCAACGTCAGCGCGAGGCCATGGCCACCGGCGACGAGAGGTACCTGCCAGCCAGGGACAAGGGTCCCGTCCGGCGCTACGTCCGCGACTTCGTGGACGCGCGCTACTGCGTTGGGGAGCTCTTCATGCCCCTGACCTTCTTCCTGATGCTGCTTATGCTGGGACTGTCCTCCTGGCTCGCGCTCGCCTCCGCCTACCTCATGCTCGCAGTCTATGTCGTCTTCCTCCTGGCTATCGGGGACTCCGTCCTGTGCTGGTGGCAGGTACGCCGCAGGCTCGACACGGCCTTCGGTAGGGACAAGGCGCGGGAGCAGGGGTCCGTCTTCTTCTACACCTTCATGCGCTGCATGCAACTGCGGCGCTGGCGCCAGCCTGCCCCCCAGGTGCGCCGACGTGAGTTCCCCGCCTAGCCCCGCCGCGGCCTCCGGCCCTGGAGGCTGTCCCCTCCGGCAGGGACACACCCTCATTCGCGTGCCGTGAAACAAACAAGTTAGTGTGCACGCCAGTGTGGTTGCGGCCACGCTACCGTCCTAGGGTGGAGCCATGGTTACTTATCGTCACCTAGGCTCATCCGGACTGAAGATCACTGAGATCACCTACGGCAACTGGCTGACTCACGGGTCCCAGGTGGAGGCGGACACCGCCACGGCCTGCGTTCACACCGCCCTGGACCTGGGCATCACGAGCTTTGACACCGCCGACGTCTACGCCAACACCGTGGCGGAGGAGGTCCTGGGGCGGGCGCTGGCGGGGCAACGCCGCGAGTCCCTGGAGATCTTCACCAAGGTCTACTGGCCTGTCGGCCCCAAAGGCCCCAACGACGTCGGCCTGTCGCGCAAGCACATCATGGAGGGCATCGACGGCTCGCTCAGGCGTCTGGGCACCGACTACGTCGACCTCTACCAGGCGCACCGCTACGACTACGCCACCCCGCTGGAGGAGACCATGCAGGCCTTTGCCGACGTGGTGCGCTCCGGCAAGGCGCTGTACATCGGCGTCTCGGAGTGGACGGCGGACCAGATCCGGGCCGGCCAGGAGCTGGCCACCCAGATGGGCTTCCGCCTGGTGTCCAACCAGCCTCAGTACTCCGCCCTGTGGCGGGTCATTGAGGAAAAGGTCATCCCTACCTCCAAGGAGCTGGGACTGGGCCAGATCGTATGGTCTCCCATGGCCCAAGGAGTCCTGTCCGGCAAGTATCTGCCTGGCCAGAAGCCGCCAGCAGGCTCACGGGCCACGGACGACAAAGGGGGGCAGCAGATGATCTCGCGCTGGATGCGCGACGACATCCTGACCGCTGTGCAGGGGCTGCGGCCGGTCGCGCAGGAGGCGGGCCTGTCACTGCCGCAGCTGGCGCTCGCCTGGGTCCTGCAGAACCCGAACGTCTCGGCAGCCATCATCGGGGCCTCCCGACCCGAGCAGCTAGAGGAGAACGTCAGGGCCTCCGGGGTTGTCCTGGACCCCGAGGTCATGGCTGCGGTAGACACGGCGCTCCAGGGAGCGGTCCTCACCGACCCCGCACTGACCACCTCGCCGCAGGAGCGTCCCGCATAGCCTGGCTAGGCTAGGGGACCTGAGGAGCCAAGCACGGGCAGTGGGAGGCACCACGGGAACCCCACTCCTGCAGTGCCC
The DNA here is from genome assembly GCF_003591215.1 of Actinomyces sp. 2119. Classification (NCBI taxonomy): domain Bacteria; kingdom Bacillati; phylum Actinomycetota; class Actinomycetes; order Actinomycetales; family Actinomycetaceae; genus Actinomyces; species Actinomyces sp. 2119. The sequence goes on along the minus strand of NZ_QYRR01000001.1, from coordinate 27,236 downwards.
TCCCAGGCCCGCAGGGCTCGGTGCCCAGGGGCACCCAGGCGCTCCCGCAGATGCCCTGAAAAAACCTGCACGAGACCCTGGTCGCCGCTCACGGCGCGGCTCAGCGCCTGGGGTGGCCCAGGGCCAGGGCACGGTTGACACGGCCCGGCCAGGCGGGGCCGTTGTAGACGAACGCAGAGTAGGCCTGGAGCAGGTCGGCTCCAGCCTCAAGCATGAGTTCGGCATCCAGGATCGAGGAGATACCACCCACTCCGATGATGGTCGGCTGCTCCCCCAACTGCTGGCGGAGGCGGCGCACGACCTCCAGCGCCCGGGGCAGCAGCGGCGCCCCGGACAGCCCCCCCTCCCCCAGGTCATGGTCTGTGGTGGTGTTGGTCGCCACTACGCCGTCCAGCCCCATGTCCAGCACCAGAGCGGCTACAGCGTCAACGTCCTCGTCAGCCAGGTCAGGAGCGATCTTGACCAGGAGCGGGACGTGGCGACCAGCCGCCTCGTCACCAGCCTGGCGCACCGCGCTGAGGATCGGGCGCAGGGAGCTGACGTCCTGGAGACTGCGCAGCCCAGGTGTGTTCGGGCTGGAGACGTTGACTACGAGGTAGTCGACCCACCGGGCCAGCCTGGAGGCGCAGTAGCGGTAGTCACCTACCGCGTTAGCCAAGGACGTCGACCTGTTCTTACCGATGTTGGCACCCACAACGATGCTGCGCCCGCGTACCGTGGAGCGCAGCGCACGCAGCCTCCTGGCGGCCTCGTCGGCCCCCGAGCTGTTGAACCCCATGCGGTTGCGGATGGCCCGCGTCGCCGGGTAGCGCCACATGCGGGGCCTGTCATTGCCCTCCTGAGGCTGGGCAGTCACGGTCCCGACCTCGACGAAGCCGAAGCCAAGCATGTCCAGGCCCTCAACTGCCCCGCCCTCCTTGTCCATACCTGCGGCCAGTCCCAGGAGGCCGGGCACCGGCCGCGCGAAGGGCCCTCCCTGGTTGGCGCTGGGCACCGGGAACGCCGGACGCCGCCCCCACACCTGGCGCGCCATGTCGCGCGCGAGGGGAACCCGGCTGACGGTCTCGATCGCCTCCAGGCACACGTCGTGGATACGCTCCGGGTCAACGCGGGTCAGGACGGTCTTGTAGAACAGCTCGTAGAACACCTGCCCAGGGTACTCGCCACGCTGTGTCCTCCCGGCAGACCCCAGCAGGGAGGATGCAACGCAGACACACCGTCCTGCAGGCAGCGGATGGCCCGGCCCGGCAGCGGGCGCTAGGCTGGGGTGACGTCCGCTTGTCCCCAGGGGTGCCCATGTCCTTCAACCGCGACATCAAGATCGACCCGAACCGCGTCTCCACCCGTTCCGGTGGCAGACGCGGCGCGTTCATCGGCGGCGGGTCGGTCCTGACCGTCGTGGCACTCATGCTCGTCTCCCAGCTGACCGGCATCGACCTGACCGGTCTGCTGGGAGCCCAGCAGGACACGACGCAGGTCTCAACCTCCTCCACGATCGACACCTCCGTGTGCACGGACGGGGTCAGCGCCAATGAGTACACCCAGTGCCGCATGATCGCCACCGCAGAGTCCCTGGACGCCGTCTGGGGAGCGCAGCTGCCCGCCCAGGCGGGCCAGGCCTACCGACAGCCCCAGTTCGTCCTGTGGGACGGCTCCTCGGTCAGCTCGGCCTGCGGAAACGCCTCCAGCGCCGTCGGCCCCTTCTACTGCTCCGGGGATGAGAGCGTCTACCTGGACATGAGCTTCTTCACCGACATGGAACGAACCCTGGGAGCCCAGGACACGCCCCTGGCCGAGGAGTACATTGTCGCCCACGAGTTCGGCCACCACGTCCAGCACCTGACCGGGAGCATGGCTGCGGCGGACCGCTCCGGGGCCGGGGCGACGTCAGACTCAGTACGCCTGGAGCTCCAGGCCGACTGCTACGCGGGTGTGTGGGTCAGTCACGCCGCGACGACGCCGGACCCGGACACCGGGCAGCCCTTCCTGGTGACCCCCACCTCTGCGGAGATCCAGACCGCGATCAACGCCGCCGAGTCCGTGGGGGACGACCACATCCAGCAGCGCAGCTCGGGGCCAGTAGACTCTGACTCCTGGACCCACGGCTCCTCCCAGCAGCGTGTGCGCTGGTTCACCACGGGCATGGAGCAGGGGACAGTGTCAGCCTGCGACACCTTCGCCGTCAGCCCTGACCGGCTCTGAGACCACCGTGGCCGCCGTGGCGTTCACCCTTTGACCGCAGTACCCGCCAGCGACTGCACGAAGGAGCGCTGGAAGATGACGAAGACGACGAGCACGGGAAGGGTAATAAGGGTGCCGTAGGCCATGACCTCGCCCCACACCGGGTTGAGCTGGAAGAAGTACTGCATTCCCACGCTCACCGGCCGCATGGACTCCTGCTGGACCACCATGAGCGGCCACAGGTAGGAGTTCCAGGCAGGCAGCATCATGATGATGGCGACCGTAGCGAAGGTCGGGCCGGACAGCGGTACGACGATCCTGCGGTAGATTGTCCACCACCCGGCGCCGTCCACACGGGCAGCCTCGTCGATCTCCTTGGGGATGTCGCCGAAGTGCTGAGAGAACAGGAAGATCGCCAGCGCGTTGGCCACGTAGGGCAGAATCTGCACCTGGTAGGTGTTGAGCATGCCCTGCCTGACCAGGAAGCCGTCGACGACCCACTGGACTGAGGGCAGCCGGGCGACCCAGAAGACCAGCGGCACGGCAATGGTCTCGAAGGGCACCATGAGGGTGGCCAGCACGAGGGACAGGATGATGTTCCTTCCCCTCCAGCGCATACGTGAGATGGCGAAGCCGATCATTGAGTTGACGACCAACCCGAGCCCCACGATGAGCACGGTAACGATGACGGAGTTGAGGATGAACCGGCCTGCGGGGACGCGGTTGAACACTCCCTCGTAGTTGTCCAGGCTCAGCTCTCCCACGGGCAGGAAAGCCCGCACGGTGCCAAGGTCAGCAAAGATCTGGTCGTCGCTCTTGAGCGAGGAGAAGATCATGAACAGCAGCGGGAAGACAGCGACGACCGCCGCGACGGTCAGTCCGACATAGGTCAGGACCCTGGAGCGGATCCTGGAGGCGGCACGGCCTCGGCCCCTGACGACAAGGACGCTGGTGCCGGGTCGTTCGGTAGCAGCCGCAGCGGCCATGTTTAGCCCTCCTCCCGGGTGAGTCGACGCTGGATCACACTGATGGCAAGGACGGCAATGAAGAAGATCAGTGAGATCGCGCTGCCGTACCCCATGTCCTGCTCGCGGTAGCCCCTGCGCACCGCGTGGTAGACGATCGTGGAGGTGGCGTCCTGCGGCCCGCCGGAGGTCATGACGTCGACCTGGACGAACAGGCCCATCGCGGCAATGGTGATAGTCACCAGGATGAACACCATGGTCGAGTGGAGCCCGGGCCAGGTCACGTAGCGAAACCGCTGCCAGCCGTTCACGCCGTCGAGGGAGGCCGCCTCGTAGAGGGTCGGATCGATGCCCTGCAGCCCCGACAGCCAGATGATCATGTGCAGGCCCACCGCCTGCCAGATGGACAGCACGATGATGGCTGGCATGGCCGTGCCGGGGTCATTGAGCCAGGCGACAGCGGTCCAGCCACCACCAGTGACGGTGTTCAGCACGGAGTTGAACAGCCCGTCCTCCTCGTAGAAGAAGCTCCACAGGATAGAGACCACCACCATCGAGGTGACCACTGGCATGAAGATCATGGTGCGGAAGGCCGTGACTCCCCTGACCTTCTGGTTGACCAGGATCGCCAGCGCCAGGGCGAGCGCCGACTGGCAGGGCACCACCACCAGGGCAAAGAAGGCGGTGTTGGTCAGGGAGCGGATAAACGTGGGGTCGTTGCGGAAGACCCGGAAGAAGTTGTTGAGTCCGACGAACTCAGGTGGGTTGGGTGAGATGAGCCGGACGTTGGTGACGCTGAGCACGAACGTCAGGACAACAGGGACACCCATAAACAGCAGAAGCAGCAGCAGGGCGGGCGAGGACATGAGCCAAGCCGCTCGTGCCTCCTTGCGCGACGCGGCAGAGCGGCCGCGTCTGTCGGTAGCTGTGGACGGAACAGGCATGGGAGCCTCCTTCCCGGCAGGGTTTGCCTGTAGGCGCCGGTGGTGGGGACGCGGCGGCGTCAGCCGACCTGGTACCCCTTGTTGGACCTGATGTCGACGTCGATGTCCTGTGCGGCCTGGTCCAGCGTGGACCTGACGTCCGCGCCGGAGACGATGTCTCGAGCTGCCTTGTCAAATACCGAGGAGATGACCCTGTAGCCGGGGGTGGGCGGGCGCAGCAGGGCGTAGGTGCGACCGATCTCGTAGACGGGCTCGAGCGCCCCACCCTCCCGGTAGTAGTCGGTCTGCCCGATGGCGGACTCCACCGAGGGGAAGTTGCCGATCGCGTTGGAGTACTCCACCAGGTACTCGTCCTGCATGAGCAGCTCGATGAAGGCGTTGGCGGCCGCAGGGCTGGGACTCGTGGCGGACACGCCCCACTGCCAGGAGCCTCCTCCCACTTTTGCACCGTGCCCAAAGTCGACAGGTGGCAGGATGAGAACCTCCTCCCGGCCAAACGTCTCCTGCGACTGCAGGACCTTCCACCCCCCGGCGTAGTAGAGCGGCACCCTGCCCTGGAGGAAGTCCTGCCCGTCGGTGGCGGGCGTCTGAGAGGCGTAGCCCCGGGTGAAGCACGAGCGGAACCACTCCCCCCAGGCGACAGCCTCCGCCCCGTTGAGAAGGCCCTCAGCGGTGTCGAGCGTGTCCCGGTCGATAAGGTCACCGCCGAAGGACTGAAGCATAGGTGCGTAGGCGTAGGGCCACCACTCAGCAGAGTCCGCCACTGAGAAGTCGATGACGTAATCGTAGTCGGACAGCCTGGAGAGCCTGGCAAGGGCGTCATCAAACTCCTCTCCGGTCCAGGGCCGCTCGGTCGTGGGGACCGCGACACCCGCCTCCTCGAAGGCAGACCTGCGTCCCAAGAAGCACAAGGAGGTGTCATAAGGACCGATCGAGTACAGGGTGTCGTTCCAGTAGCCCTTGGCAGAGCTGATGATGCTGTCCTCCAGCTCGGAGGAGACCTCCAACGGCGCCAAGTACCCGGCCCACGCCCAGCTGGGCATGATCGGTCCGTCCAGGTCGAGGACGTCCGGCAGGTCCCCGGCAACGGCGGCGGCAGCGACAGAGTCGTTGTAGGAGGCCTGGGGGAAGGACTTCACCTCCACCGGGGTGTCGGGGTTAGCCTCGTTGAAGGCGATGACTGCCTTGCGGACCACGGCGAGCTCCTCCTCGTTGCCACCGTTGTGGGTCCACAGGGAGATGCCACCACCGGGGCTGGCACCTCCTCGGTAGGAGGAGCAGGCGGTCGTCGTGGCCGCTGCAGCGGCAGCAGCCGACGCCGCGAGGAAGGCACGGCGAGTAGGAACTGTCATAAGGCACTCCTTTGTGCGTTACTGGGTTCTCACGAGGGTTGTCGTGGGACCAGGAGGGTTCAAAGCGTGCGGGTCCCTCAAGGTCCCGAGGGCGAGGAGCCGACGCGCGGAGCGGCTGTGGAGCCACGGGTGAACAACTCGCAGGGAAAACGGTGCACGGCGGGAGGGTCGGGCAGGTCACCTGTGACAAGCCGACGCACCAGCCAGTCAGCCATCTCGTAGTGCGGTAGGCGCAAGGTAGTCAGGGCGGGGGCCAGATTGGTCGAGATGAGCCTCAGGTCGTCAAAACCGACAACCGACAGGTCCTCAGGAACAGACAGCCCGAGAGACGCCGCCGCACGGTACACCCCGGCTGCCATCCCGTCGTTGTAGCAGAAGACGGCGGTAGGACGGTCCCTGCGCTCCAGGAGCCTCCGGGCAGTCGCCTCGGCGGAGTCAGGATCATTGCCACCGCTGACGACGAGCGAGGTGTCCGTGCCGATCCCGGCCTCGCGAAGGACCCTGAGGTAGGCGGCACGGCGCAGTCCTACGGCGAGCGCCGGGTCGTCGTGGGTGATGTGCCCGATCCGCCGGTGGCCAAGGGCCAGAAGGTGGGTGACAGCCGCTCGGGTAGCGCCCTCCTCGTCAGGAACCACACCAACGACGTCGTCCCGGTCGGCAAAGCCGTTGAGCACGGCGACGGCCTCCGGCCCGGGAACCACGTGCACCTCCTGGTGGTACATGGCGGCATAGAGGACGGCGTCGACCCGCCGTGACCGGAACTCACGCACAGCCCTGCCGGTCTGCTCGGGGTGTCCACCAGAGTCTGTCAGCAGCACCGACCAGCCCAGCTCCCGGCTGGCAGCGAGGATGGCCTCGATCATTGCCACGGCATAGGGCGTGGACAGGACCTGCTCAGCCAGGACACCGATGGTGCTGGTCCTACGACTGCGCAAGCTACCGGCCAGCGCATCACGCACGTACCCGAGCTCGTCAGAGACGGCACGCACCCGGCTAGCCGTGGCAGAGGAGACGCGTCCCTCCGCCTTGCCGGACAGGACCAGGGACGCGGTAGCGGTGGAGACCTGCGCCCTCTGCGCAACCTCAGCAAGAGTCGCCATCGTCCCCTCCTGGCTGGTAGCGGGGCCGGGCAGCCTCGCCCGACAGCAAGAGTCTGGACCCCGAGACCGCGTTAGTCAACCGATTAACTTCCTGGTCACAGATACCACATCGGTGTCGCCAAGGCTCTTCGGAGACACCACCACGCCGAACAGCCTGGCGCTGACGGGCCCCTGGGCACGTACCAGTTCACGAGCGTGGACCTGCCCACACACCCTGTTCTGTGCGGGACAGTCACGAGCCTCAGACGTTGAAACCCAGTGCGCGCAGCTGCTCGCGACCCTCAGGGGTGATCTTGTCCGGTCCCCACGGCGGCAACCATACCCACTGGATACGCACCTGGTCGACGATCCCGACCAGGGCCTGCTGGGCCTGCTCCTCAATGACGTCGGTCAGCGGGCACGCGGCAGTTGTCAGCGTCATGTCCAGCACCACAGTGCCGTCCGGCTCGATCGACACGCCGTAGAGCAGTCCCAGGTCGACCACATTGATCCCCAGCTCCGGGTCAATGACATCACGCAAAGCCTCCTCAACGGCGGCGACGTCGACCTGTGAGGCCACAGGAGTCGGCTGGTGCCGGGCCGCCATAGGGTTATCGGGGGTCGGAGGTGCCGTCGGGTTGTTACTCGTCATCATGTCTCCTCCTGTCAGCTCTTGCCAGGTTATTCGTGACCGGGAAGCAGGCGATCGCCTACCCCGTCTGCTCAGGGTCTTCCTGTGCCTGGTGCGTCGCCAGGGAGGTACCCGTGCGGGCCAGGGCGTCCTTGAGCGCCATCCAGGCCAGGAGAGCACACTTGACACGGTTGGGGTACTTGGAAACCCCCTCAAAGGCAGCCGCGTCCTCAAGCCCGTCTAGAATCGCCTCGTCAACTCCTTGTCCCCGGGAGTGCATAAGGGTGGAGAAGTCCCGTTCCAGCCTTGCCACAGCCTCCAGGTCCGCACCATCGACCAGGTCATGCATGACTGAGGCTGAGGCCTGGGAAATGGAGCATCCCTGTCCCTGCCACCCCAGGGAGACGATCACCCCGTTCTCCACACGCACACCGAGGTCGATCTCGTCACCACAGGTCGGGTTGACCTGGTGACTGGTGGCCTGCGCGTCCTGCGGGAGCCCCTCCCCGTGCCGCTCGCGGGAGTGGTCGAGGATGACCTGCTGGTAGAGACGGTCGAGCTCGTTCATGATCACCTCAGAAAATAGTCCCGGACAGTGCCGACGGCAGCAAGGAACCTGTCCACGTCCTCAGCACTGGTGCACGGCCCCAGGGACACCCGGGAGGAGGACCGGACGCCAAAGTGCTCATGGAGAGGCTGGGCGCAGTGATGGCCGGTACGCACCGCGATCCCCTCAGCGTCTAGGAACTGGCCTACGTCGTGGGGATGGACACCCGCGACGCTGAAGGCGACGACGCCAAGACGCTCGTCCGTGCTGCGCGGGCCGATGACATGGACCCCGTCCAGCTGGCCCAGCCCCTCCAGCAGGCGCGTGGTGAGGCGGGACTCAGAAGCGTGCAGGCAGTCCATACCCAGCTCGGCCAGGTAACCGACGGCCGCCTGCCAGCCCGCGGCCTGGGCCAGGGGCTGGCTGCCTGCCTCAAAGCGGGCGGGTCCGCTCATATAGGTGGAGGACTCCATGGAGACGTGCTCAATCATGGAGCCACCGGTCAGGACCGCCGGCATGGCCTCCAGCAGCTCCTGAGTGGCAACCAAGGCGCCGATACCCGTGGGTCCCAGCATCTTGTGGCTGGACAGCACCATGGCGTCCACGCCGTCAGCGCTCAGGGAGGCGAAATCCAGGGGCAGGTGAGCCGCGGACTGGCAGGTGTCCAGGAGGACAAGCGCCCCCACCTGGCGAGCACGCGGCAGGATCTCCCCCACAGGAGTGACCGCCCCGGTGACGTTGGAGGCGTGGGTCAGGGCCACTACCCTGGTCCGCTCGGTCAGGACGCCCACGGAACCAGGGTCGATGCGCCCCTCCTCGTCCAGCTCCATCCAGCGCAGGACAGCCCCGGTCCGCGCACACAGCTCCTGCCAAGGCACCAGGTTGGCGTGGTGCTCGGCCCGGGTCACCACGACCTCGTCACCTGGCCCTAGGCACAGCCTGCGCGCAGGGTCAGCACCGGCAGACGGGGCGCCCCCACGGGCGGCGGGGCGGCCCAGGCTGGCATGGCCGACTGCCAGTGCCAGGAGGTTGACGGCCTCCGTCGCGTTCTTGGTGAAGACCAGCTGGTCAGGACGGGCACCCACAAAGGCAGCGACCGCCGCACGAGCGTCCTCCCATACTGCTGTCGCCTCGTCGGCAAGCTGGTAGGTGGAGCGTCCAGCGGCCCCGTTGCTCATGCGGTAGTACCGTTCCTCGGCCTCCAGGACGACCGCTGGCTTCTGGCTGGTGGCGGCCCAGTCCAGGTAGGCCAGTGGTGCGCCGTTACGGGCTGGACGCTCCAGGTAGGGAAAGTCGGCTCGCACACGGGCAAGCTCCTCCGGGCTCGTAGGAGTCGTGGCAGCGTGGGTCATCGGGTGCCTCCCAGCAGGTGGGTCGCAGGTGTCAGGGCTTGCCGCCTAGGAGAGGAACCGGTCGTAGCCCTCCTCCTCGAGGCGGTCGGCCAGGTCCGGTCCCCCCTGCTCGGCGACACGCCCGTCAACGAACACGTGGACGTGGCTTGGCTTGATATAACGCAAGATCCGGGTGTAGTGAGTGATGAGGAGGAAACCCGCGTCGGAGGAGCCGTGAAGACGGTTGACTCCCTCGGAGACCACGCGCAGCGCATCCACGTCCAGGCCGGAGTCGGTCTCGTCCAGGACGGCGAAACGGGGTTTGAGGAGCTCCATCTGGAGGATCTCGAAGCGCTTCTTCTCCCCGCCCGAGAACCCGGTGTTGACGTCACGCTCGGAGAAGGAGGAGTCCATGCGCAGCCTCTCCATGGCGGCATCGACCTCACCCACCCACTGGCGGACCTTAGGAGCCTGCCCGTCCAGGGCCGTCTTGGCGGTGCGCAGGAAGTTTGCCACCGTCACCCCGGGCACCTCCACCGGGTACTGCATAGCCAGGAACAGGCCGGCACGTGCCCGCTCGTCCACGCTCATCTCCAACAGGTTGGCTCCGTCGAGGAGGACCTCGCCATCGGTGACCTCGTACTCAGGGTGACCGGCGATGGAGTATGCCAGGGTGGACTTACCCGACCCGTTGGGACCCATGATCGCGTGGATCTCGCGGGAGTCGATCGACAGGTCCACTCCCTTGAGAATGGGTTTGGGGCCGTCGTTGGTCTCGACCTGGACATGAAGGTTCTTAATGGTCAAGGTGCTCATATAAGGAGTTCTCTCGGCTGGCTGTGGTCATGGTCGTGTCTGGGGATACTGGTGCGGCAGCATATGGCGCCTTTGTGACGCCGTGACACCGCCCGAGGGTGCCTAGGAGGAGGCAGATACCTGGTCCTGGAACGGGGCTGAGATGACGCCGGTCAGCGCCAGCTCGGCCTCGATGGCGCGCATGAGCCGGTCCTCCACTTCGGGAACACCGATCTCAGCGACGATCTCGTTGAAAAAGCCCAGCACCACCAGGCGTCGGGCCTCGGTCTCGGTGATCCCCCGGGCGCGCAAGTAGAAGAGCTGCTCGTCGTCAAAACGCCCCGTGGCGCTGGCGTGACCGGCTCCCTCGATGCTGCCGTTCTCGATCTCCAGATTGGGGACGGAGTCGGCCTTGGCCCCCTCGGTGAGGACCAGGTTGCGGTTGAGCTCGTAGGTATCCGTCCCGCGGGCCTCGGCTCCGATGAGACAGTCCCCCACCCACACGGCGTGGGCACGCTCCCCCTGCAGCGCCCCCTTGTAGGTGACCCGGGAGTAGCAGTGCGGCTGCGTGTGGGCGACGTAGGGCCGGTGCTCCTGGTGCTGGTCCGCGTCGGTGAAGTAGACGCCGTAGGCGTCGATGTGCCCGCCCTCTCCGGCAAAGCCGAAGTCGGGGCAGATGCGCACGTCCCCTCCCAGGGAGACAACGACGTGCTTGAGGATCCCGCGCCCCTCGACACGTACCCGGTGGTTGGAGGCGTGGACAGCGGTGTCGTCCCATCCCTGGACGGTGACCACCGTGAGCTCGGCCCCGTCAGCCACAAGGATCTCTACCGCCTGGGTCAGCAGAGCCGCCCCGGTGTGGTCAATGATTACCGTCCCCTGGGAGCCGGCCTCAGCCTGGACCAGGATGTGCTGGGCGGTGGGGCGGACCAGCTCCTTGTCGTGCCCGATGACGTTGATGCGCGCGGCGCGCTCGAGCCGAGACCCAGCCGACAGGGTGAGGACGGTCGCGGTTGAGAAGCCCGTCCAGGCTACGACCCCGGTCCGGTCCACAGGTGCGCCGACACGTCCCAGACGCGGGTCAGAGCGAGGGACGGTCTCCACAACCGCTCCCTCTGGAAGATCCGCCTCCTGGCTGAGCGGCCCCCCGTCGGAGGCCCCCGCAGCAACCTTGTCAGCGTCAAAGAGCGGGGCGAAGCGCTTGACGGGGGTAAAGCGCCACTCCTCCTCACGCCCGTGAGGTACCGGGATGTCCGCCGGGTCGAAGGACGTCACACGGTCGGCCCGGGAAGAGGTGTAGCGGGGAGCACGGGGATCCCCGTGGGAGTGCGCCCCCTCCAGCACCGCGCTGGAGTGGTCGGTGACGAGTTCAGTCATTCATGGCTCCTTGCCGTTCAACGGCTCACAGGTGTCTCGACGGTCATGGCCCCGGGGGCGAGCCCCGGTCAGCCCACGGAGTTCTCCATCTGCAGCTCGATGAGCCGGTTGAGTTCCAGGGCGTACTCCATGGGTAGCTCGCGGGCGATGGGCTCGACAAATCCGCGCACGATCGTGGCCATGGCCTCCGTCTCCGTCAGGCCGCGCTGCATAAGATAGAACAGCTGGTCGGCGCTGACCTTGGAGACGGTGGCCTCGTGCCCCATCTCCACGTCGTCAGTACGCACGTCGACGTAGGGGTATGTGTCGGAGCGGGAGATCTCGTCCACCAGCAGCGCATCACACAGCACGTTGGACTTCGAGCTGCGCGCGTTCCTCATGACCTGCACCAGGCCGCGGTAGGCGGAGCGCCCCCCGTGCCGGGCGATGGACTTGGAGACGATGTGGCTGGAGGTACGGGGCGCCATGTGCACCATCTTGGCGCCGGTGTCCTGGTGCTGACCCTCCCCGGCGAAGGCGATGGACAGGGCCTCGCCCCGGGCGTGGGGGCCCATGAGGAAGACAGCCGGGTACTTCATGTTCCGCTTGGAGCCGATGTTCCCGTCGATCCACTCCATGGTGGCCCCCTCGGCGCAGGTGGCACGCTGAGTGACCAGGTTGTACACGTTGTTGGACCAGTTCTGCACGGTGGTGTAGCGCACGCGGGCGTTCTTCTTCACGATGATCTCCACGATGGCAGCGTGCAGGGAGTCCGTGGAGTAGATCGGGGCCGTGCAGCCCTCGACGTAGTGGACGTAGGAGTCCTCGTCAGCGATGATGAGCGTACGCTCGAACTGGCCCATGTTCTCGGTGTTGATACGGAAGTAGGCCTGCAGGGGGATCTCCACGTGGACGCCCGGGGGCACGTAGATGAAGGAGCCCCCGGACCACACGGCGGTGTTGAGGGCGGCGAACTTGTTGTCGCCGGCGGGGATGACCGTGCCAAAGTACTCCCTGACCAGTTCGGGGTACTCACGCACGGCGGTGTCCGTGTCCACGAAGATGACGCCCTGCGCCTCCAGGTCCTCACGAATCTGGTGGTAGACGACCTCGGACTCGTACTGGGCAGCCACACCCGCCACCAGCCGCTCACGCTCCGCCTCGGGGATACCGATACGGTCGTAGGTGTTCTTGATGTCCTCAGGCAGGTCGTCCCAGGAGCTTGCCGGGCGGTCGGTGGAGCGCACGTAGTACTTCACCGCGTCCATGTCGAGCTCAGACAGGTTGACGCCCCACGTGGGCATCGGCTTGCGCTCGTAGGTCTGGTAGGCCTTGAGCCGCTTGGCCAGCATCCACTCGGGCTCGCCCTTGATCGCGGAGATCTCACGGACGACCTGCTCGTCAAGACCACGCTTGGCGTTGGCTCCTGCCTCGTCGGAGTCGTGCCAGCCGAAGTCGTAGGTCGTCGGTATCGAGTCGATGATCTCGTCGTCAGTGCTACGCACAGTGTCGGTCGTGGGTGCCGTCATCGGGTTCCTTCCGGTCGTCGGGCCTGTTGTTGACCCTTCCTCCTCGCCGCCCTGACCGCACGCTTACGCAGCGCGGGGACAGCGATAGGAATATGAGTGGTGCACACGTGCTCACCCCCGGCCAGAGTGGCCAGACGCTGCACCGGGACGCCAACCAGCCTGGAGATCGCCTGGGTCTCGGCGTCGCACAGCTCGTGGAACTCTCCCGCCACCTCACGCACAGGGCAGTGGCCCTGGCACAGCTGGACAGCGTAGGAGCCATCCCCGACATCACGCACCGAGGCGGCATAGCCGTCCAGGGTGAAGGCGTCAGCCAGTGCCCGCGCACGCTCGGCAGGGTCCTGACCAGCCGCCTCGACAGCGGCGCAGTATCGACGCTCCAGGTCCCGCCCGCGGGCTGCGGCGAAGGAACCTACGGCACGCTCCCCCGCTACCTGGGACAGATAGCGCAGGGCATGGCTGGCCAGGTCAGAGTAGCCGTCCGCAAAACTGGTGCGCGCCTTGGAGGTTAGCACGTAGTGACGCGCCGGACGCCCGCGCCCGCGGCGCAACGGCGTCGCCGGGGTGTGGACCTCGATCTCCTCCGACTCCTCCAGCACGGTGATGTGCCTGCGCACCGCCGCGGGAGTCAGCCCCAGCACCTTGGCGAGCTGCGCCGCCGAGACGGGGCCCTTCTCCGCGATGAGGTCAAGGACCCGGGCGCGGGTGGAGTCGTCGTCAGCCTGTGCCATGGCGTGCTCCTCTCCGTCTCCTCTGGTGGCCTCACCACGGCCGCTCAGGGGTCGTGGGTCCTGTGTGGCAACGGCCGATCAGGACCGGGGTGCGGTTCATCGTCGTTCCACAACTTTAACTCATATAGTGCTTGCAAAATTCGAAGTCCGCAAGTTGGCGACATGGTGTCACCGGGTGGGATCAAACACATCTGTCAATGAAAGGCAGTTATTATTGAAGCATCGCCTACAAATCCCGCAGGCAATACCTCGCGCCCGGCTACTACGTATTCCGCGCCCTGACCACACCTCACTGGCAGGAGCGGGAGCCAGGTAGTCCAGGCAGTCACAGACTGTAGGGACTGCGCAGCCACGGCGCGTCAGGAGCGCGCAGCCGCGCGTAGCCCTCAGCCCGGGCCTTGTGCACGGCCAGCAGTCCTATCACGGTGGACGGATTGTGGAGACTGCCGGAGACCACGGCCTCGACAGCAGCCTCCAGGGGCACCCAGGTGGGGACGATCTCCGCCTCCTCGGCCTGACGCGGCCTCCTGAGGGAGCGGGGCAGCAGGTCCAGGTCACGAGCCAGAAAGACCCGCACGCCCTCGGTGGTGAACCCGGGCGAGGCGTAGAAGTCCGCCAGGACGTCCCAGCGCTGGGCAGCGTAGTCGGTCTCCTCGGCCAACTCGCGCCGGGCAGCCTCTACCGGGGACTCCCCCGGAACGTCAAGCAGACCTGCCGGGACCTCCCACAGGGCAGCACGCACCGGGTGGCGGTACTGGCGGACCATAAGGACCTCTGCGGCACCGTGGGGCTGGGAGGAGTCACCGCCCTGCCTCAAGGCAACCACGGCCACGGCGTCGTGGTGGGCCACGACCTGGCGCGCCACCGGCTCCTGGCCCGGGCGCAGCACCACCTCCTCAGCACCAACGGCAAAGATCGGCCCCTCCCACACCCGCTGGCACGCGGCCACCTCCCGGTACTGCCGCTCGTCCGCGGTCCCCGGCACCTGAGCGCTCATCGGTCCTCCCGTCAACGACCGCAGCGGGGGCGCAAACCACCACTGCCGACACGACGCCACAGGCTGGTGCGCGCGGCCGTCGGCCACCGCGCCTGACAGTACCCTGACAGCACCGTGGCAGAGTCCAAGGTAGCGGCGCGTCACACGCCCAGTGCCCGGTGCAGCTGCACAAGAAGATCGTCGTCCGTGGGCAGGCTGGCGGCGGCACCATGCGCCCGCTCCCGAGCCTGCCGCAGCCTGTCGGGGCTGGTCAGGAGCGCCCCAACTGCCTCCGCCACCTCCTGGGAGCAGGGTGGCACAAGCACCGCCCCGCCACGGACCGTGAGGGCCGTGCCGCCCACGTCGGTGGCCACGACGGCTGCCCCGGCTCGCAGGGCCTCCTGGAGAGTCAGGGGCTGTCCCTCCCACAGGCTGGTCTGGACGACGACCTCCGCCTGCGCCATGAGCGCAGCGGCTCCCTCGCGACGCCCCAAGAGCCTGACAGGCAGGCTCTCGGCGTCAATGCGCTGCTGGGCCTCCGCCCGTGCGGGACCGTCACCGACGACGACCCACTCGAGCGTGGGCAGCCTGCCTTCTGCCGCACGACGTCCCAGGACGGCAGCAGCGTCCAGCAGCACGTCCAGGCCCTTCTGGGGCGCCAGCCGGGCCACGGTCAGGACCCGGCGGAGTCCGGGTGCCCACACCGCACTGGGCACGGCGTCTGACGCCGCATCGGACATGCTCCCGGAAGCAGGTTCAGGCACGTCCCCGGAGGCGGCCATGGTCTCGGCCCCCCCTCTGGGAGCCCACGGCGCCGGGACTACAGCCAGCTCCACGGCGGCGGCTCCCCGGCCCTGGGCTCGCCCGGCCAGGTCAGGGCTGACAGCCAGGACCAGGTCGGCGCGAGCCGCCACCAGGCCCTCCAGGCCGCCCCCCACGAGCCGAGCCAGTCGCCCCCCAACCGTGAGGTTATGGACGGTGACCACTAGCCTGGGCCGACCCACTCGCCGCCCTCCTACCGCCACGGCGGCCAGTGCCCCCGCCCTCAGGCCGTGGGCGTGCAGGACCTCGGCACCACGCGCCAACCGGCGCAGCCGTACCAGGGCACCCGCCACGCGGGCCGAGGGCCGTGAGCCGATCCCCAGCACCTCCCGGTGCGCCCGCCCGGTGTCAAGCCCCTCCAGCACCGCAGCAGGAGCAGCCACCAGCACGTCGCAGCCGTCAGCAGCCAGAAGGCGCGCGCACTGCGCCAGATGGGCGCGCACACCGCCTGCTGCCATCCCGCTGACCTGCAGCACGCGGGGGCGACGCCCCCGGGCCTGAGCACTCATACCTGCTCCTTACCCAGAGAACCCGTGTCAGCGGGGCCACGGCGACCCCGCCCCCGCAGGACGTGGAGGATGCCACGATGTGCCGCTGCGGCTGCCGCAGCCACCGCCGCCGCACACACGACGGCCCCTACAGCGGCGAGAGCCGCCGCGACAGCCACCGGCTCCACGGCCGCCACGGCAGCACGCAGGCCGAGACCAAGAAGCGCCACGACCGGTATGCCTGCTCCCAGGACGGCCAGGCTTCCTGCCAGCACCTGCGCACCGAAGCGGCGCGCGACAGCAGCCCCCAGGCCGACAGCCGCCACCGTCATCCCCACGCCCTGTCCCAGTGCCAGAGCCACCAGAGTCCCTGAGGCGTCAGCCCCCTGGGGAGCCAGGATGCGGACACACACGGCCGAGGCGACCGCGACAGCCAGCCAGCCAGCCACTGTCGATCTAGCGGCGTCACCAGCATGATCCGCGGCGTAGAGCACACGCGTGACCTGATAGATCAGGGCGTAGCCCACCAGCGCGGGAGACAGCACCGCCAGCGCAGGTCCCATACCCTCCACCGGGGCCAGGAGGCTGAAGAAGCGCTCCGCCACCTGGGAGACCACCAACAGCATCCCGGCACCCGCAAGCGCCACGGCAGTCACCAGGGCGGTGGCATCAGCCACCAGCTGCCGAGCAGTCCCAGGAAAAGCCCCGGGAGAAGACTGCTCCCTGGACCCGGTACCCTCACCGCCGCGCTCCCCGGCACGACCGTCGCAGCCGTCGGGGCTGTTGGTCGGCACCTGCTGCTCCTGCCCCGCCTCCAGCCGGTCCCCGTGCTGCCGGGTCTCGAATGCTGCCGACAGGCGCGGGTAGAGGACGGTGGCAACCGGCACGACCAGGACAGCGTAAGGCAGCGCGTAGACCGCCTGGGTGTACTGGTAGACGGCCACGGTCCCCGTGGTCCCTGCCGACCGGGCCAGTGCCAGGACCACTACGACGCTCAGCTGCTGGGCCAGGAGCGTCCACACCCCGGCTGCCCCCAGGCGCCAGGCACGTCGGGCGAGGGCTCCCCCCAGGCCCAGGGTGGGACGCAGACCCAGTCCCAGGCGGTGCACCGGCCACAGCAGAGGCAGGCTCAGGGCAGCCACGCCTGCTGTGGTCCCCCAGCCCAGGACGTACAGGGAGGCCTCGCCCCCCTCCGGCTGCCACCCGCCCATCGCCGCGTAGAGCCCATAGGCACCCATGACCGTGACCGAGGACAGCACTGGTGTCAGCGCCGGCCAGGTGAAGGAGCCGTGAGCCTGCAGGATCCCGGTCAGGACGACGCCAAGTCCGTACAGGGGGACCTGGAGGGCGAACATTCGTAGGAACCCGGCCACGAGGGAGACCTGTACCGAGGCGTCCA
This sequence comes from Actinomyces sp. 2119, assembly GCF_003591215.1. Classification (NCBI taxonomy): domain Bacteria; kingdom Bacillati; phylum Actinomycetota; class Actinomycetes; order Actinomycetales; family Actinomycetaceae; genus Actinomyces; species Actinomyces sp. 2119. The sequence continues at coordinate 10,110 of NZ_QYRR01000001.1, read as the reverse complement.
CCCCCTGGGAGACCGGGAAGGCGGCGGCCACAAGCTCAGCCAGGACGGCCAGGAGGATCGCCAAGGGGGTCAGGACTGCCAGGACGACTCCCAGCAGGCCGCTGGCGGTGGTACGCACCTCCTCCTGGCGACCGCCACTAACTGCCCCCGCCAGGAGAGGGACCACGGTAGCGGCCAGCGCTCCGCCCACCACGACCTCATAGAGCACGTTGGGCACCTGGTTGGCGGTGCTGTACGCGCCTGCGACTGTTCCGGACCCGACGGTGACCGCCTGGACCACCCAGCGTCCCAGCCCCAGCACACGGGACGCGAGGGTGAGCCCGGCAACACCTCCTGCCGCAGCAAGCCCTCCCCGGGCGGGACCGCCAGCCATCAGGGGCGGCGGCCCAGGCGGTCAAGCGCTGCCAGAGCAGGGACCTTGTCAATCACCGAGCTGAAGGAGACCTTCTCGCTGGCCAGGACAAGGACCACCCCGAGAAGGGCTGCCGCCTCACGCGCAACCCGGCAGGGGTGCGACGCCACCGCAGTGCCCACCAGGGCACCCAGGGCGTTGGCACCGGTGTCACCAAGCATGGTGCGCTCCCGCAGGTCGCCGGGCAGGCAGGCGGCCACGACGCCCAGCGCTCCAGCCGCGAGGCGGCGCGAGGCCGCTGCCCGGTCAATGGGCACCACGAGCACGAGGGCGGATACCAGGCCGGTCGCCTTGAGCGTCCGGCCTGGCCGCAGGTCGAGCAGGTTCATCACGTTGGCCCACGAGGCGATCGTGACCGTGGTGACCACGGCGTCACCCAGGACGGCACATCGTCGGGCGCGGCCCGCCCCTGCCCGCCCGCGGCCACGGTCAGCTGCGAGCAGGCCCCCGGCCACCGCCGCACCTGCTCCGATCACCACGATCTTCACGACCCCGGTGGTGACCCTACCGCGGGCCAGAGCGCCCAGGTGACCTCTGAGACCCTTGGCAACGTGCTCACCGTCATGAGCACCCTCGTCCAGGTCGTCAACCAGTCCTGCCACCGCGCCGGCCCCGGTCGCCACCGCCGCAGGTACCACCGTGCCCGCAGCCTGCTCCCCGGCAGCCAGGCACGCCACCACGCTCCCGACCGCGGCTCCAGCGCCCCCGCGCAGACTGACCCTACGTCCGTGGAAGTTGGTGCGCGTGAGCACGGGGGACCTGCCAGCCAGCCCCGTGCACGCGCACAGGGCAGCACAGGCTGAGCCCAGCGCCGCCGTTGCCAGGCGGCGTGAGGAAACGGTGCTGCTCCTCGTCAGTCTCATGGGACCAGCCTAGGCTGCCGACCTCAGCAGGGCGGGGTACCGGCTCACCAGGACCAGGTCGCAGCCCCGAGGAGGGACCCTGTAGGTGAAGCACCAGCTTACCCCGGCACAGGAGGCATGACGGCGGTGGCGCCCTGGTCAAAGCCATAGTGGCCTACCGTGCCTGCCTCGGTGGCAACCAGGGCCAGCGGGGTCGATACCGCCGCAGGGGCCTGCCCCACCGAGTCCACGGTGGTGACAGCAGCGTCGTCTGAGCGAATCAGGGCGACGACGCCTGTGCTCTCGTCGGCCGATCCCACGACAACCGTGGTCGCTGCGGAGCCCGCACCGGTCATGACGGGGACCCAGGAGCCAGGCTCGGTACCGTCAGTCGCCTGTGGTGTCGCTGTGCCGGAGGGTCCGCCGGAGGAGGGCTGCGCCCGTGGCCCGACGACAACGACCATGTCGGCGGGGCCGCTCGGCTCGGCCTCAGTTGTCATGAGGGGGTCCTCGCCTGCAGTGAGCAGGTTTTCCAGTGCCCTGGCGCTGCCGTCGTCCCCGGTCAGGGCCTTGCCCACCCCCTCCCCCATGACGGCGTTGGGCGCAGACGACGCGGGGTCTGCCAGCAGGTCGGTGAACTGCTCGGAGTAGGTGCTGCGGTAGCTCTCCCGAGAGCGCTCCACCCACGTCTCCGTCAGGGCGTAGCGTCCGTCGGCCGCTGCTCCGGCCGCCTGCAGCTGGGCGACAATCTGGTCGGCATCATCCTCCTCAGCACCGGGAAGCATGACGACAGCCACCGTCTGGCCACTGAGCGTTCCCGGAAGGAGAGAGCGGGCCACCTGGGTGATGTAGGTGTCACGCTCGTTGAGCGCCGATGCTGTCTGCTCAAGCTGGCTGTTAAGGGTGTTGCGACTCTCACGCAGAGAAGTGACCTGGTCGTTGAGCGCTGTGCCGAGGGAGTTCTGGAGCGGTCCGGCCCCCAGGACGATCCCGACCGCAAGCGCCAGGAAGACAGAGATGAGAGAGACCAGGTGGTAGCGGAAGTCGATCATAGTTACTGCCTCACGTCCTCAGAAGTCCGTAGCGTGCCTTAACCTGCCTTACACGGTCGGGGGCCGTGGGGACAGTCCCACCAGTGAGCGGAAGAAGTTGACGATGTCGTCCCAGATCGCACCGAACAGCCCCAGGAAGGTCTGGCCCCCCGGGGTTGACATCAGGGCCGCTGTGAGGGCAAGGACACCGGCCAGTGCCAGCAGGAGCAGCCACCACCCTGAGATGCGGGTCCGGTAGAGGCGGGAGACCCCCTTGGCGTCGATGAGACGGCCGCCAACCTTGAGACGGGTCAGGAAGGTGGAGGACATCCCTGAGCGCCCCTTGTCCAGGAACTCCACGAGGGTGGCGTGCGTACCCAGGGCGACGATGATCTCCGCGTCCGCCTCGTCAGCCATGAGCATCGCGATATCCTCTGAGGTACCGGTGGCGGAGAAGACGTGGTGGCTCACGCCCAGCTCTTCCACACGCTCAAGACCAGGGGCACGGCCGTCACGGTAGGCGTGGACGACGATCTCCGCACCGCAGGACAGTGCCCTGTCAGAGACCGAGTCCATGTCGCCCACGATCATGTGGGGTTTGAGACCCGCCTCCAGCACCGCGTCAGCCCCTCCGTCGACACCGATGATGACGGGCTTGTACTCGCGGATATAGGGCCGCAGCGCCCTAAGGTCCTCCTTGTAGGAGTACCCGCGCACCACGACCAGGACGTGCCGCCCCCCCATCTGCGTAGACACCTCGGGCATACCGACACCGTTGAGCAGCAGGTCCCACTCCCCGCGCATGTACTCGATGGTGTTGGCAGCAAAGGCCTCTAGCTGGACGGCGAGCCCTTTCCGGGCAGAGGCCATGGAGGCCTCCACAGTCTCGGCGCTCTGGCGCGTCCCCTCGGCAACCGGCTGCTCCTCGTCCGGGAGCAGGACGGTCCCGTCCCGGATGATGACTCGCTGCCCGTCGTGCAAGCGCATGACCTCCGGGCCGAGGTCGTCAACCAGGGGTATTCCCGCCTCCACCAGGACGCCGGGGCCAAGGTTGGGGTAGCGGCCGGACACCGAGGGGGCAGCGTTGAGCACAGCCGAAGGGCGGCACTCGACCAGTGCCTCCGCAGCTACCCGATCGAGGTCAGCGTGGTCGATAACGGCGACCTCACCGCTTTGAAGGCGCTTGGTGAGCCTTTTGGTACGCGAGTCGACACGGACCACACGGGTGGAGCGGTCAGAGCCTGACGGCGGCGTCCTGCGGAAGGGGTTCCTCACGCCTGGGATTGTGCCACGGTGGCCTCGCGGAGCAACTCGGCAGCGTGGCGAACGGCAGCCTGGGAGTCCTCGTGCCCCGACAGCATGCGCGCCAGCTCTCGCTGGCGCTGCCTGCCCTCGACAGCGGTCACGGTCGTCAGCGTCTGCGCCGCGGTATCAGGCTGCACAGAGGCAGTGTCAGGGGCGCTGCCACCAGCCACCGCACCCACGTGCCCCGTGGGTGCGGCCGTCTGCCGACGCACCACCAGGTGGGTGTCTGCCCATGCCGCTACCTGGGCTAGATGAGTGACTACTACCACTTGATGGCGGCGCGACAGCCGCGCGAGCCGTCGTCCGACCTCTCGGGCGGCCCGTCCCCCGACCCCCGCGTCGATCTCGTCGAAGACAAGGGTGCGGGTGTGCGCGGATCCTCCCACCGGGTCCCGGTCCTGCGGCTGCGCCTCCGCCAGGACGACCTCCAGGGCCAGCATGATCCGGGAGAGCTCTCCTCCTGAGGCCCCCTTGCCCAGGGGCAGGGCCGGGGCACCGGGGTGGGCGACCAGCAGGAACGTCACCGACTCGGCTCCGGCAGGCCCCGGCTGGTCGAGCGCGGTGAGCTTGACGACCAGGCGGGAGCCTGCCATCTGCAGTCCGTTGAGCTCGGCGGTGACAGCCTCCTCCAGGCGACGTGCCAGCACGGCGCGCGCACCGGACAACTCGCTGCAGGCTGTGGAGAGCTCGTCGTCGGCCTCAGCCAGCCGCTGCACCAGCAGCGACTCGGTGTCTCCGGGGCCGTCCAGCTCGCAGAGGCGCCGCACCGCCCGCTGCTGCCAGGCCAGCAGGGCGTCAACGTCCTCTAGGTGCTCAGCCACCCCGCCGATCTCCTGGCAGCCCCGGGCCAGGGCAGCGCGACGGTCCTGGACCCAGGCCAGGCGTGCCGGATCGGCCTCCAGATCCTCCAGGTATCCCGCCAGGTCGGCAGAGACATCTGCCGCTTCAATACCCAGCCGACGGGTACGGTCAGCCAGGTCTGCCAGGGTCGGGTCCACGGCGGCCACGGCGGCCAGCGCCCGGTCCGCCCTGGCCGCCAGGGTGACGACGTCGGCGGGGTCCTCGAGTGACTCCTCACGCCCGCTGAGAGACACTAGGGCCGACTCGGCCGCACGGCGCAGGTCCTCCGCGTTGTCCAGCCGCTCGGCCTCCTCCCTCAGCCTATGGTCCTCCCCGGGCTGGGGGGCAAGATCGTCAAGCTGGTTGAGCCAGGCGCGCAGCCGTTCCGTCTCCTGAGCGCGCTCCTGGGCTGAGGCCTGCCAGGAGGCAAGCTCCTCCGCAGCCTCCTTCCGGTGCCGGTAGGCCTGGGAGTAGCGTCGGCACACCTGAGCGTGCCCGTTGCCTCCCAAGGAGTCCAGGGCTGCCCGCTGGGCGGAGGCAGAGCGCAGCCGGAGCTGGTCAGTTTGTCCGTGGACGGCGACGAGCGTGGTGCCGACCTCGGCGAGAACTGCTGAGGGCACTGAGCGACCCCCGAGGTAGGCACGTGAGCGTCCTGAAGCAGGGACGGCCCGGGAGGCGATGAGAGCCTCTCCGTCAAGCTCAGCACCTGCCTCGACTGCACGTGCAGCAGCCCGGGAGGTGGGCTCTAGCAGGAAGGTCCCCTCGACCAGGCAGCGCCGGGCACCAGCACGCACCACCGAGGCATCCGCCCGCTGCCCCAGAAGAAGACCCAAGGAGGTCAGGACCATGGTCTTTCCCGCACCAGTCTCTCCCGTCAGGGCGGTCAGCCCCTTGCTCAGGGACACCTCAGCCTCCTGGATGACCCCGAGGTCCTCAATGCGCAGGGAGTCGATCATTGTGTCTGCTCCCCCGGTGGCCGTCGCTGGGCGGTTCCGTAGCTGCCTGCCCCAGGCGAGGCGCGCCACCCTTGGACGGGCAGTCCCAGCTTGCGCACCAGACGCGTGGAGAAGGGGGCGTCGTTGAGCCGGGCCAGCCTGACGGGCCGATCTGCCCGGACGACCCGGATACGGCTGCCCGAGGGGACGTCGAGACTACGTCGGCCGTCACACCAGATCTCGGCCCCACCGAAGCCGCCGTGCTGTACGACGACCTCGAGGCAGGAGTCAGGACCCAGCACGAGGGGACGCGTGAACAGGGCGTGGGCAGCGACCGGTACCAGAAGGAGGGCCTCGACCTCCGGCCATATGACGGGTCCGCCGCAGGAGAAGGCGTAGGCGGTGGACCCGGTCGGGGTGGACACGATGAGGCCGTCACACCCGAAGGAGGAGACCGCCTGGCCGTCCACACCGATGGCGACCTCCAGCATGCGGGCACGGTCACGTTTCTCCAGTGCGGCCTCGTTGAGCGCCCACTGGTGCCGGGTCGAGCCGTCGGGCGCGATAACCTCGACGTCAAGGGCCGTGCGGGTCTCTACGGTAAAGCGTCCCGCGACGATGTCGGCGACCACCTGCTCGACAGCGTCCGGATCAGCCTCAGCCAGGAACCCGATGTGCCCCGTATTGATCCCAACTAGGGGGATGTCGCGCTGACGAGCCTCCTCACAGGCCCGCAGGATCGTGCCGTCACCTCCCAGGACCAGGACCATGTCTACCGGCAACTCACTGCCCGGGGCGACCGGCTCCACGCCGTGCTCACGCAGAGCCGCCTCCGCCCGGGCAACAGCGTTGGCCGTGGGGGCAGACCTGAGGTGACGAGGCACCGGCTGGTCATTGCGGTCACGACGAAAGACCATGACACGACGCACAACCTGCCGCTGGTTGTGGGTGTCGGCACGGCTAGGGACTCCCCGGCCGTGAGTCGCCGCCGAGGAACTAGCGTCATACCCACCGCAGTCCTCAACACGTGCCGCCCCAGCCCAGGCCCCAGGGCCGCTCATAACAGGGTCCTCCCGTCGTCACTGCTACAGTCAGCGGGCCGCTCCGTCTCCGCCGGCCCTTCCCGGACGGCTCGCTCAGCCTCAGCGCGCAGGCGCGCCCCAGTCAGGCTCTCATGGTGCGGGGCCCCGGCAGCGTGCATGCTCACAAAGTACTCCACGTTGCCTGCGGGGCCAGGCAGGGGCGAGGCCGTCACGGCGTCAGTGTTCAGCCCGAGGCTGTGCGCGTGGTGGGCGACCGCAAGCACCGTCTCGATATGCAGCAGGGGGTCACGCACGACACCGTTGCGCCCTACCCGATTCTTTCCCACCTCGAACTGGGGCTTGACCATGAGCAGCAGGTCCGCGTCAGGCGCGGCTGCCTGCACCAGGGGCTCCAGGACCAGGGTCAGTGATATGAAGGACAGGTCAGCAACGACAAGCCCGGGCGCAGGAGCAACGAGCCGGGGGTCGAGTGTACGCACGTTCGTACGCTCCAGCACCGTCACACGCGGATGCGTCCGTAGCGACCAGGCCAGCTGACCGTAACCGACGTCAACAGCGACGACATGCTCAGCCCCACGGCGCAGCAGAACGTCGGTGAATCCCCCGGTTGACGCCCCAGCATCCAGGCAGCGGCGTCCCTGGACGCCGGGGGCGAGGCCCCGCGCGGCTAGGGCCTCAAGGGCACCCTCCAACTTGTGGGCTCCCCGGGAGACATAGGTGTGCTGGTCACCGTCAGGGGCAGCGAGCTGGAGGGCCTGGGCAGGGCTGACCTGACGCGCCGGCTTGGTCACCACGACACCGTCAACGGTGACCTGCCCGCTGGTCACCAACGTCGCGGCGTGGTCACGAGAGCGAGCCAGGCCACGACGAACCAGCTCGGAGTCGATACGGATGAGACGGGCCACGCTCAGTCCCCGGTCTCGCGGAGCATGCGGGAGAGACGGTCGTAGAGCTGTGCCAGGGCCGAGACCTGCTCCTGCGGATCCATCTGAGCGATCTGGGCGAGACGCTGCTCATCCTCCGCGACGTCACCGGGAGGAGGCAGGGTAATGTCATCATGGGCCTGTGTCGCCGGTGGAGTATCAGCCGAGCGGGCTGAGCCCGCGGAACCACTACTCATGGTATGCTGCTCACAAGAGAGATGTCCGTTGTCATGCTGCCTGCGACATGGAAGCCTCGACATCGATATGAGGGACAGTGAGTCCCGCCGCAGCTCCGGGCGCCTGGGAGTCTGTCCACTCCCAGGCGGCACAGGCGAGAGCACGGTAGGCATCAAGGCTTACCCGGACGGAGTCGCCGCCCAACGTGCCCACGGTGTCCAGCACTAGCTGGCTGGCACGCACGCAGGCGCGCCAGGCCCCCACCTGCCACCAGACCGACTCCTGCTCTACGAGCCGCACTGCCCCTGGGTGCGGCTGGACCAGACCACGCAGGTCTGTGTGCAAAAAGCTCGGGCGCGCCGACGGCGGAGCCAAAATAACGTCCCGGGCGTCCGACACCCCGGTGAGGACGTGGAGACCGGGGACAGCGGCATGGCGCGCACCGGTAAGGTCGGTGTCCAGCCTGTCACCCACTGCTAGGGGGGCAGTGCCTCCCGAGTGTGCCAGTGCTCTCCGGTAGATGCCGGCATGGGGCTTGCCGCCCACCAGAGGCTGCCTACCCGTGGCTGAGACGACAGCGGCTACAAGACTGCCGTTTCCCAAGGCTAGGCCTCGTTCCGTCGGAAGAGTCACGTCACGATTGGTGGCCACGTGCAGCGCTCCCTGACTGACAGCGTAGGCGGCCTCTGACAGCATCGCCCAGCCGACGGAGGCGTCCCACCCCTGGAGGACTGCTACCGGTCGGTCCTGCGCCGTATATGTCGTGACGTACCCTGCCTCAACCAGAGCCTGACGTACCCCCTCCCCGCCGACGACCAGCACGGTGGAGCCCTGGGGGATGTGCTCACGCAGCAGCGCCGCACCGTCCATAGCGGCCGTAAACACCTCCGAAGGACGCGCCTTGATGCCGTTGGCTTCCAGCTTGTCGACAACCGCCTGCGGAGGCCGGGAGGCGTTGTTGGTGACAAAGGACAGCGTCATACCGCTGTCACGCGCCGCGTTAACCGAGGCGGCAGCATGCAGGATGCGGGACTCGCCCGCAAAGCACACGCCGTCGAGATCGAGCAGCGCCACGTCATAGGCCTCGCACAAGGGCCTGCTGCTTCCTAGCAGCCTTGCTGGTTCCAATGGCGCCGCCCCAGTCGTGCCCTCACTCCTGTCGTTAGTCACGAGCACCGATGCCTTCATCCCCCGACGCCCTGTCATAATAACCACCCTCCACCTGGGCAGCGTCATCGGGATCGCGCTCATCTTGCGAAGCAGGACCAGTGTCGCCCAGAAGTTCAGCGACCTCCTCCTCGACTCGCTGCTCAAAAGTCTTGCCCTGCTCACGCGACAGGTCACTAGGGGGGGTGACAGCGGTGGTGTCCTCCTGGTGCAATCCGTCCTGCGAGGCAGGTACTACACTGGAGGAGCCGAACTCCTGGTCGTAGTCGTCCTCAATGTCAAACACCTCGACTAGCTCCTCCAGGCGGTTGAGGTCGTAATCAGCAATACGCTGACGAACTGCCTGTGCCTCAGCACGGCGGCCAAGCCCTTCCAGGCGGTCCGCACGTACTGAATGCAACCGCCGTAGGATGTCAGGGCTCCTGGGAGCAGAACGAATAGCGTCCTCAATAACGACCAGGCCCAGTTCCACCTGTCCCATCTCGTGACGGACCCCAGAGACAACCATCGCCAACTCTGCGCGCTCAATATCGTCAAGTTGTTGGGGATCAGCCTCCTGAGCCACCCTGAGAGCCTTGTCGTAGTGACCTAGTGCCCGTTCGCAGTCGGCCTCGATAGCACGATGAAGGTCGTACCCGGACAGTCGCCTCACTGTCCGGATGTCGCGCAGCGCTTCCGCATAGTGTCCAGACACGTAAGCGGCTACCGCAGCCGTCTCTCGCACCACCGCGATACGACCAGCGCTGTCGGCAGCGTATCGCGCATGCCTGTAGGCCGCCTGCGGATCCTCGTCGAGCAGATACTGGACCATGACAAGATGGCGAGCGACCTTGTCGGCGTTAAGCCGCCCCAACGGACGTAACTGCCTCAGAGCGCCACGCTCAAGATCCGAAGGAGACACCGAGTCTGGAAGATCAGGTGCCTTACGTCTCTGGGACGAACGTCGCCCGGAACTGTCCCTCCGACTCCGAGGCCCCTGCCTAGAGGTGCCCGACCCCTCGCTGTGCGCCATCGGCCGCCCACTGTTGGACAGACGGATACCAGACCGCTCACTGCGCTCAGTAACAGGGTCAGAGACGATATCACGCCCACGTCTCACAGCCCCAGTCAACTCGGCCTCGTCGGGGTCACGGCTCCAACGCGGACCAAAGCCATGTCGCTGTGAACCCGCAGTACCCGACTTGCTACCGGAGCGACGACCGTCGTCAACGTCAGCCATCGCTGCTCCTTAGGCCGAGCATAGTTGGTACCGTGTTCTCCTTTTAGTTGGCTGGGGTGGCCGGGGGGTGGCGCCCCCGCCTTTTTTTCTTTGCTCCCCCGCCCCGCCCCCCCCGGGGGGGGCGGGGCGGGGGGTGGTGTGTGCTCGGTGGTGTCCTGCTCTCCCGTCCCCTGGCGGGGACAGTACCATCGGCGCTGGCAGGCTTAGCTTCCGGGT